>JAFOWX010000127.1 GCA_017391905.1 Paludibacteraceae bacterium
AATGTTAACCGTCCAACTTTTGGGGGTCACATCAATTAGCGAGGTTTTTTTGTATATAAAGAATGTTTTTAATTATTCTTTGATAGCAGCTTGCGCAGCAGCCAAACGTGCAATAGGCACACGGAATGGAGAGCAAGATACGTAGTTAAGACCTGTTCTGTGGCAGAATTCTACAGAAGAAGGTTCACCACCGTGTTCGCCGCAGATACCGCATTTCAAATCGGGACGAGCTGCACGACCTTTAGAAGTTGCCATTTGTACCAATTGGCCTACACCATTTTGGTCAAGCACTTGGAATGGGTCGTTAGGCAAAATCTTCATATCTAAGTAAGCTGGCAAGAACGAAGCAATGTCGTCACGGCTATAACCAAAGGTCATTTGGGTTAAGTCGTTAGTACCGAATGAGAAGAATTCTGCTTTGGTAGCAATTCTGTCAGCGGTTAGCGCTGCACGAGGAATTTCAATCATAGTACCAACTTTGAAGTCGATGCTATCACCTTTTTCTTCGAACAATTTAGCAGCTTCGGCACGAATAATGCTTTCTTGGTTAGCAAACTCGTGAAGAATACCGGTTAGAGGAACCATGATTTCTGGGTGAGTTTCTACACCTTCTTTTTTCAATTCCAACGCAGCACCTAAGATAGCGCGGGTTTGCATTTGAGTAATTTCTGGATAGGTGTTACCCAAACGGCAACCACGGTGACCCAACATTGGGTTAGCTTCGTGCAATGAATCAACACGGTGACGGATGTAATCGAACGATACGCCCATTACTTCTGCCAATTCGCGTTGTTCTTTTTCGTTATGAGGAACAAACTCGTGCAAAGGAGGATCTAACAAACGAACGGTTACAGGGCAACCTTCCATTGCTTTGAAGATACCTTTAAAGTCTGCTTGTTGGTAAGGTAAGATTTTTTCCAATGCTTTACGACGACCGTCTTGGGTTTCTGCCAAGATCATTTCGCGCATAGCACGGATTTTGTCACCTTCAAAGAACATGTGTTCGGTACGGCAAAGACCTATACCTACTGCACCAAATTTACGAGCAACAGCAGCATCGTGAGGAGTATCTGCGTTGGTACGTACTTGCATGCGAGTATATTTGTCTGCCAATTTCATCAATTCTGCAAAGTCTGCGTCCAATTCGGCTTCTTTGGTAGCAACAGCACCCAAATAAACATCACCGGTAGAACCGTTCAATGAGATGTAATCACCTTCTTTCAAAGTAGTACCGTCAACGGTCATGGTTTTAGCTACGTAGTCGATAACCAAAGCACCTGCACCAGATACACAGCATTTACCCATACCACGAGCCACAACAGCAGCGTGAGAGGTCATACCACCGCGAGCAGTCAAGATACCTTCTGCAGCAGCCATACCAGCCAAGTCTTCGGGAGAGGTTTCAATACGAACCATAATTACGCGTTCGCCTTTGCTTGCCCATAGAGCAGCGTCGTCTGCGCTAAATACAATTTTACCGCAAGCAGCACCTGGAGAAGCAGCCAAACCTTTGGTAAGCACTTGAGCAGCCTTCAAAGCAGCTTTGTCAAATACAGGGTGCAACAATTCGTCAAGTTTGTTAGGTTCGCAACGCAAAACAGCCGTTTTTTCGTCAATCATACCTTCGCGCAACAAGTCCATGGCAATTTTCACCATAGCAGCACCGGTACGTTTACCGTTACGAGTTTGCAAGAACCACAATTTACCTTCTTGTACGGTAAATTCCATGTCTTGCATGTCTTTGTAGTGGTTTTCCAATTTGGTTTGCAAAGCATCCAATTGAGCGTAAATTTCGGGCATTGCTTCTTCCATAGAAGGATATTTAGCAACACGTTCTTCTTCCGAAATGTTTGCCAATTGAGCCCAACGTTGCGAACCAATTTTGGTAATTTGTTGAGGAGTACGGATACCAGCAACTACGTCTTCGCCTTGAGCGTTGATTAAGTATTCACCAACAAACAAGTTTTCGCCAGTAGCAGCGTCACGGCTAAATGCCACACCGGTAGCAGAGGTTTCGCCCATGTTACCAAACACCATGGCTTGTACGTTAACAGCAGTACCCCATTCTGCTGGGATACCTTCCATTTTACGATACAAGATAGCACGTTCGTTCATCCAGCTATCGAATACAGCGCAGATAGCACCCCAAAGTTGATCGTAAGCTGAGTTGGGGAAATCTTTGCCGGTACGTTTTTTAACAGCAGCTTTAAATTCAGCAACCAATTGTTGCAAGTCTTCTACTGTAAGTTCGGTATCAAGTTTAACACCTTTTTCTTCTTTAACTTTTTCGATGATTTCTTCAAATGGGTCGATGTCGGTTTTGTTTACAGGTTTCATACCCAACACAACGTCGCCGTACATTTGAACAAAACGACGATAAGAGTCCCATACAAAACGTGGGTTACCGGTTTTAGCAACCAAACCAGCTACTACTTCGTCATTCAAACCAAGGTTCAAGATAGTATCCATCATACCGGGCATTGAAGCACGAGCACCAGAACGAACTGAAACCAAAAGTGGGTTTTGAACATCGCCAAATTTAGAGTTCATCAAGTTTTCTACGTGCGCAAGAGCCGCAGCAACTTCTTCTTTCAAAAGTTCTACCATGTTTTCTTTACCAACTTCGTAATATTCATTACAAACATCGGTAGTGATGGTAAACCCGGGAGGAACAGGTACGCCGATCAAGTTCATTTCGGCCAAGTTAGCACCTTTACCACCCAACAAGTTTCTCATGTCTGCTTTACCTTCGGCTTGTCCGTTACCAAAGGTATAAACGCGTTTTTTGTTGTCCATAGTAAATTTATAAATAGTGAATAATAATAATTCTTTTCTTTATCGAAACCAAAAAATCCAAAATGGTTGTTTTTCTCTATTAGGGTTGCAAATTTAACAATTTCCCCATACATAAAAAAACGTTTGCCTCTATTTTTTAGACAAACGCTCAAATTATATTTTTTTAGTATTTAAAGGGCTTATTTGTAATGATTTTGATACATACGTTCACCAAAAATACCACTTCCCACACGTACCAAGGTAGCTCCTTCTTTTATGGCAATGGGATAATCGTGTGTCATGCCCATGGAAATGTGTTTAAAATGGGGCGAGGATGCAAAGTAATGTATCTTAAAGTAGGCAAACAAACGGGCTATTTGGGCAAAATCGGCACGGATACGCGCCTCATTTTCTGTGTTTGACGCCATACCCATTACACCGTCTATTCTAATATTGCGAAGATTTGCAAATTGTTCCGAATTTAATATATCTTCGCACTCATCCTGTGTCAATCCCCACTTGGTTTCTTCTTGTGCCACATGAAACTGCAACAAGCATGGAATAACACGGTCTATTTTGGCAGCTTGCTTGTTAATTTCCACCAATAATTTTAGCGAATCCACAGACTCGATGCACGCCACATAGGGTGCAATGTATTTTACTTTATTGGTTTGCAAATGCCCAATAAAATGCCATTTTACATCCGCTGGCATGGCCTGTGCTTTGGGCACTAATTCTTGCGCCTGGCTTTCGCCAAACAAACGTTGACCTGCCTCGTAGGCTTCTTGCAACGCCTCTATGGGGTTAAATTTAGACACTGCCACCAACTCCACGTGAGCAGGCAAGGTGCTTTTAATACGTTGTATAGCTGCTGCAACACTCATAACTCATTACATAAAAACAATATCCGTCAAAAATTCTCTTTCCAATACGCCATTTAGCTGTTTTACCATTTTTTCGCGCATGTAAAGCAACTCTTTTCTTAACACAGGCGAACTTAACGACACGTACAGCACACCATTTTTTACTTGCAATTGGGTGGTTTTCTTAGCAATAACAGAGCCCATTAGCTGCTTCCATGCCAAAATAATGCGTGCCTCGTCTATCTTATCTTTAACGCCCATGGCCTCAAAATAAGCATCCATTACGTCTGCTACCTTGATAGGGTCTTGGCGATTCATAGCAGTTCTCCTTGGCTAACGGTGAATAATTTTTTCTCGCCCTCTACCCTTTCCAACAAATAATCCAAATGTTCGCGGTTAGTATCGGTAATGAAAATTTGTCCAAAGGCATCGGAAGCCACCAATTTTACAATACGCTCTACGCGTGTGGCGTCTAACTTATCAAAAATATCGTCCAATAACAAAATAGGAAATTTGCCACAAGCCTTTTTCATAAAGGCAAATTGCGCCAATTTAAACGCCACCAAAAAGCTTTTGGTTTGCCCCTGCGAGGCAATGCGTTTTAGCGGATATTCGCCCAAATAAAACACCAAATCGTCTTTGTGAATACCCACGGTAGTATGACCTATCAGTTCGTCTTTTGCCCTGCTTTGCTCCAATTGAGGCAACAAATCGCCTTGTTGCAAATGCGATTGGTAATCGATAAACACCTGTTCGTTGCTACCGGCTATTTGGCTGTAAAATTGCGAAAATATGGGAATAAACTCTTGCAAAAAAGCAGTGCGTTTTGGAAAAATATACGCGGCTTTTTGTGCCATAATGCTCTCACATACAGATAGTAATTCGGGATCGGTAGTGCGGGCTTTTAGCAAGGTATTGCGCTGTAGCAACGCCCTGTTGTATGCCAACAGTTGGTGCAAATATTCTTTGTCGTATTGCGAAATAATGCCATCCACCAACTTGCGGCGCTCGCTGCTGCCCTCAATAATCAGTTCCAAATCGTTGGGCGAAACAATTACCAAAGGCACCAAACCAATGTGGTCTGCCAAACGGTCGTACTCTTTTTTATTGCACTTAACTACCTTTTTTTGGCCACGTTGCAAACTTACCGACACATTATTATACACCTCACCGCTTACAAACTGAGCGTTTAGCATAAAATACGGCTCACCATGCCTGATTACTTGCGTATCAGCATGGCACGTTCTGCTTTTACAAAAAGCCAAATAGTATATGGCATCCAACAGGTTGGTTTTACCCATGCCGTTGTTGCCAATAAAACAATTTACGCCCTTGCAAAATTGCACCTCAATTTCTTTGAGGTTTTTATAATTGGTTGCCGATAAGGATTGTAAAAACATTTTTTTGGTTATTCGGTTATTCGGTAAGTCAGCAATATTCATCAAATCACCAAATCACCGCATCACCCATTATTTAATGGTTAAAAAAGGCAATTGGCTGCCACTAAAATATTCGGGCAATTTGCCATCCCATTTGTTGATTGCCATTTCTTGCAACACCATGGGCGAAAGCGACGCTTGTTTTACTTTTTGCGCTTCGGCTTCCAATTTCATGCGTTCCAAGGTAAATTTAGCGGTAAGCGCACCTTGTTCGGCAATTTTTTTATCCTCAATGGCTTTGTTAAAGTCGTCGCTAAAATCGTGGTTGGTAATAAGCAAACTTTTTACCACAATACCGCTGCCAGCCACTTGTTCGGCAAAAGCAGTATTGATACGGCTCGAAATTTCGGCACGTTTTTCCACAAAAGTTTCAATGGGATATTCGGCAATTACGGCGTTGATTTTTTCGGACAAAGTAGGTCTGATTAAGGTATTTTCAATGTTCATGCCGTAGGTTTGGAACACCTTGCCTACCTCTGTTGGGTCTAACGAATACACCAAACTTACTTGTACCACAATGGTTTGAATATCGCTCGAAGATACCTCTGTTTTAATGGTTAAATTTTGGTCGCGCACCGACATTACTTTTACATCGTCCATTACAGGCACCCGAAAATTCAAGCCCTCGCCTACTACGTTTACAAGTTTACCAAAACGAAGCACCACGCCTCTCTCGCCTGTATCGATGGTATAAAAACAAGAGGTTGCAGCTAACAACACAACGGCTAACACCACACCCCAAATTATACCTTTAAACGAAATCTGATTTACTGGTTTTGCATTGTTCATAATTGTACAGTTTAAATTTTATACAAAGATACTATTTTTTTTGTATAGACGAAAATCGTTTAGGTGTTTACTCGCTTCGCTCGGGTGAGGCGGTGAGGCGGTGATGCGATTTTTTTCTTTCTCCTTTCTCATTTCTCCTCTAAATTTATTACCTTTGCACCTTATTATATTAAAAAATACACTACTATGAAAAAATGTACCTTATTTGCTGTTATGGCGGCTATAGTAGCCTGCGTAAGTTGTACCAACAACAAACCCATGCCTAACCTACCGGAAGCACCCTTAGAAGTGGTTAGCGGCACCGTTTATCGCACCAAACTATACCACGCAAATTTTGGCGACAGTTTAACAGTAGATATTTGGACACCAGACGGTTACAACACCAACCAAGCATACCCTGTGCTTTACATGCACGACGGTCAAAACCTATTTGACCCCAACAGCACCTGGAACAAACAAGCTTGGAACATAGACGATGCCATTGCCAAATTGGTGGCCGAAAACAAAATAGAAGCCCCCATTGTGGTAGGTGTACACAGCATTGGCGAAAGCCGCATTGGCGATTTGATGCCTGTAAAAGTACAAGGATTGATTAAAGATTCTACCATTTGGAACGAAATGAATGCCATGTGCCAAGGAAAATACCGTGGCGACGCATACGTAGAATTTTTAACCCAAACGGTAAAACCTTATGTAGATAGCGTATTTAGCACCAAACCCCAAATGGAACACACCGCCGTTATGGGCTCAAGCATGGGTGGCTTAATGTCGTTCTATACGTTGTGCGAAGCACCCAACGTGTTTAGCAAAGCTGGTTGTGTTTCCACACACATTGGCCGCGATGCCAACAACGGCGCTTTGGCGTACGCTTTAATGGACTATTTGGAACAAGCGCTTCCACAAGACAGCTTACACTATGTGTATTTGGATTGTGGCGACCAAAACATAGACGCTCCATACGCTCCTTTCTACCCTGCTTTGGTAGAAAAAATTGAGCAATTGGGCTACAAAGACCGCATGCTACAAGGATTTTATCCCGGCGCAGGCCACACCGAAACAGACTGGGCAGCCCGCGTTCACATTCCGTTAGAGTACTTTTTTAAGAAATAACCCATTACCCCGCAGGGGTTTACCTAAATTGTAACCCTGTGTTAAGGTCGCTGTAGCGACCGCAACGCAGGGATGATAGAAGAGAAATATGGAATTAGCAATTCGTTGGAACAAAATACGTAACGCCATGGAGCAAGTGGGCGCCGATGCCTGCCTGCTAAGTACCCCTGTCAATGTGTACTACACTTGCGGACACATTATCATAGGCTACGTTTATATCCCCATGCAAGGCGAACCTACGTTTATGGTGCGTCGCCCCAACAACATAACAGGCGAGCATTTTCATTTGGTTCGAAAATTAGAAGACCTGCCTGCTCTATTGGCACAAAAAGGACAATCGCTTCCCAAAACCTTATTGGTAGAGGGCGATGATATTTCGCACGGCGATTGGTTGCGCATTGAAGCATGCACCGGAGCCAAATTACTAAACGGCTCTAAAGTGATACGTTACGTAAAAAGCATCAAAACCGCCTTTGAGCAAGAGCAATTGCGCCTATCGGGCAAAAAGCACACCGAAGTAATGGAAAAAGTGCCAAGCCTATACCGTGCCGGCATGACAGACCACGAATTTAGCGTAGAGGTAGAACGCCTTTTCCGCTTAAACGGTTGTTTGGGTCTGTTCCGCATTTACGGCAGCACCATGGAATCGCACATGGGTTCGGTACTTTCGGGCAACAACGCAGCTGCCCCCTCGCCTTACGATTTTGCATTAGGTGGTGGCGGTATGCACTCCTCGTTGCCATTGGGCGCTAACAACAGCGTTATTGAAGAAGGCCAAACCGTAATGGTAGATATTAACGGCAATTTTACAGGCTACGTTACCGACCAAAGTAGAACCTACAGCGTGGGTAAATTGCCCCAATTAGCATACGATGCACATCAGGTTTCTATCGAAATTCAAGAAGCCATTGCCAAAGCAGGCGTTCCCGGTGCAACGTGCGAACAAATGTGGCAACTTTCGCTCGATATTACTAAAAAATACAACTTAGAGGCTTATTTTATGGGCATCAGCCAACAAGCCAAATTTGTAGGGCACGGCATTGGTATGGAAATTAACGAATTGCCTGTGCTTTGCGGCCGCAATCCACAACCCTTGGAAGCTGGCAATACCATTGCGTTAGAGCCTAAATTTGTGATACCGGGCGTAGGAGCTGTAGGCACTGAGAACAGCTACATTGTTACCGAAAACGGTATGGAGAAAATTACCTTTGCCCCCGAGGAAATTATTCAAATCGACTAAACGAATATACAACAATATGGAATACAATTTTAAAAACATCGAACAAAAATGGCAAGCTTACTGGAAAGAGCATGCCATTTACAAAGTAGAGGCAGACGCATCGCGTCCTAAATATTATGTATTGGACATGTTCCCCTACCCATCGGGAGCAGGCTTGCACGTAGGTCACCCATTGGGCTACATTGCATCCGATATTTACAGCCGCTACAAACGCCTTAAAGGATTTAACGTGTTGCACCCCATGGGCTACGACGCATACGGTTTACCCGCAGAGCAATACGCTATTCAAACAGGCCAACACCCCGAAGTAACCACCGTTAAAAACATTGCTCGCTACCGCGAACAATTGGACAAAATAGGTTTCTGCTACGATTGGGACCGCGAAGTACGCACGTGCGAACCTAATTACTATAAATGGACCCAATGGGCCTTTATTCAAATGTTTAACGCTTGGTACAACAAAGATGCCAACAAAGCCTGCCCCATTAGCGATTTGGTAGCCATTTTTGAAAAAGAAGGTAACCAAAACGTAAACGCAGCTGCCGACGCTCCTTTGTTTACTGCCCAAGAATGGAATAGTTGGAGCCTACACGAACAGCAAAACATGTTGATGAACTACCGCATTGCCTACTTGGCCGACCTAAAAGTAAACTGGTGTCCTAAATTAGGTACCGTTTTGGCCAACGACGAGGTAAGCGAAGGCCTTTCGGTTCGTGGTGGCTATCCCGTAGAACAAAAAGTAATGCGCCAATGGAGTTTGCGTGTTTCTGCCTACGCTCAACGCTTGTTAGACGGTTTGGACAGCCTTGACTGGACCGATTCGCTAAAAGAAACCCAACGCAACTGGATTGGCCGTAGCGAAGGTGCCGAAATGGACTTTGCCATTGCCGGTAGCGACCTTACCATGACCGTATTTACCACACGTGCCGATACTACTTTTGGTGTTACCTTTATGGTATTAGCGCCCGAAAGCCCTTACGTGGCACAAATTACCACCCCCCAACAAAAAGCAGAAGTAGATGCTTACCTTGATATGGTAAAACGCCGTACCGAACGTGAGCGTATTGCCGACCGCCGCGTAACCGGTGTATTCTCGGGTGCATACGCCGTTAATCCATTTACCGGCGAAAACATTCCTGTATGGATTTCAGATTACGTATTGGCAGGCTATGGTACAGGTGCTATTATGGCAGTGCCCGCACACGACAGCCGCGACTATGCTTTTGCTAAACACTTTAACTTGCCTATTATTCCCGTTATTGAAGGTTGCGATGTAAGCCAAGAAAGCTTTGATGCCAAAGACGGCATTATGTGCAACTCTGGTTTCTTAAACGGTTTGCAAGTAAAAGAAGCCATTGCTACCGCTAAAAAATACATTGCCGAAAAAGGCATTGGCAAGGTAAAAGTAAACTTCCGTTTGCGCGATGCTATTTTTAGCCGTCAACGTTACTGGGGCGAGCCCTTCCCTATCTATTACAAAGACGGACAACCTTATACCTTGAGCGAAGACCAATTGCCATTGCAACTACCCGAAATTAGCACCTACTTGCCTACCGAAACCGGCGAACCCCCATTGGGACGTGCTCAAAACTGGCAAACGGCCGACGGTTATCCATTGGAATTGAACACCATGCCTGGTTTTGCAGGTTCGTCTGCATACTACCTACGTTACATGGATCCACACAACAACAATGCGTTGGTAAGCACCGAGGCCAACAACTATTGGCAAAACGTGGACCTTTACATTGGTGGTACCGAACACGCTACCGGTCACCTTATTTATAGCCGTTTTTGGAACAAATTCTTGTTTGACTTAGGCATTATCTGCAAAGACGAGCCCTTCCAAAAACTGATTAACCAAGGTATGATTCAAGGTCGTTCTAACTTTGTATACCGTGTAATTGGTACCAATCAATTTGTATCGTACGGCTTAAAAGACCAATACGAAACCCAAGAAATTCACGTGGACGTAAACATTGTAAGCAACGATATTTTGGATACCGAACGCTTCAAAGCGTGGATGCCCGATTTTGCCAACGCCGAATTTATCCTTGAAGACGGCAAATACATTTGCGGTTGGGCAGTAGAAAAAATGTCAAAATCCATGTTTAACGTGGTAAACCCCGACGACATTGTAGAAAACTACGGTGCAGACACCTTGCGCCTATACGAAATGTTCCTTGGACCTTTGGAACAATCTAAACCCTGGGATACCAACGGCATTGACGGTGTTCACCGTTTCTTAAAACGTCTTTGGGGCTTGTTCTTTAATGGCGATGACGTATGCGTTACCAACGACGAACCCACCGCACAAGAACTAAAAGCGCTACACAAAACCATTAAAAAGGTAAGCAGCGACATTGAACAATTCTCGTTTAACACCTCGGTAGCAGCCTTTATGATTTGTGTAAACGAACTAAACCAACTAAAATGCCACAAAAAAGCCATTTTAGAGCCTCTAACCATTTTGTTAGCTCCTTTTGCACCTCATATTGCCGAAGAGTTATTCCACCTATTGGGTGGCGAGGGTACAGTTTGCGATGCAACCTACCCTGTTCACAACGAAAGCTATTTGGTAGAAAACAGCGTAAAATATCCTATTTCATTTAACGGCAAAGTACGCTTTACCTTAGAATTGGCGGCTGGATTGTCTGCCAAAGAAGTAGAAGAAGCAGCGCTTGCCAACGAGCAAACACAAAAATTTATGGATGGCAAAACCATTCGTAAAGTGATTGTGGTTCCAGGTAAAATTGTGAATATCGTACTTGGATAATTTAAAACATAAAATATTAGGTGCGTTTACATGGAGCAGTATTGACCGTGTAGCACAGCAGGGAGTACAATTCCTTATTGGGATTGTACTCGCCCGCTTATTATCCCCTACCGATTATGGGCTAATGGGTATGGTGATGATTTTTGCGGGTTTATCGTATGTATTGGTGGAAAGCGGTTTTAATTACGCCTTGGTACGTACCAAAGAGCTAACCCCTCAACACACCAACACCATCTTTTACACCAACTTGGCTATCTCGGTAACCCTGTACCTGTTGCTCTTTTTTACCGCACCATACATTGCCGCGTTTTTTAACCAGCCTCAACTAACGGCCATTGCCAGGGTAACGTTTTTGGCTATTCTGTTTAATGCCTGTTACTTAGTTCCTTACGCTTTAATTGGCAAATCGCTCAATTACAAAGCATTGGCACAAATCAATTTATCGGCTACCCTATTAAGCGGCGTTGCCGGTATTGCGTTGGCTTACCTGCAATACGGTGTTTGGGCATTGGTGGCACAACAAACCACCTACCATTTTTTCCGCATCTTTGGTTTCTATTTTCACACACATTGGAAACCCCAACTAACCTTTAAATGGCAGGTAATACGCGAGTATGGTGGTTTTAGTTTGCACATTTTAGCCAGCTCGTTGCTTTCGGTTATATTCAACAACATTTACACCTTTATTTTGGGTAAGTTGTACCCCATTAAACAAGTAGGTTACTACACCCAAGCCTACAAAATGAGCGAAACGGCAAACTTTACGTTTCTGTCTATTTTAGGTGCAACATACAACCTGTTTGCCCAAATACACGACCAAAAGCAGCGCCTTTGTCGCATACTAAACACCATACAAGAACGTGCTGCACTCATTGTTATACCCATAACGGTATTGCTTATAGCCGATGCGCACCCCCTTTTCTACACCTTGTTTGGCGAAAAATGGATGCAGGCAGTTCCTTACTTTCAGCTTATTTGTGCAGCCAATTTGCTTACCCCCATGTTCCAAATAAACATCCATGCCCTAAACGCCATTGGTAAATCCAACGTTAGTTTTGGCATAGAATTAGCCAAACGAGGCCTTATTTTAGGCTCCATTTTAATAGGATTACAGTGGAATATTTTAGGATTGTTGATAGGCTATGCCGTAGCGTGCCTGCTATCGTGGGGTATTAGTTGTATGGAAGTAAAACGCCATTTGCAAATTGATTTTGGCAAACAATTGTGGCACATTTTACCGGCACTTATTTTTTCGAGCGTATTAGCCATTATCTGCTACTACGCATCTGTATTTACACCAAACATATACCTGCAATTGGTAATACGCGCCGGTGTTTTCTTGGTAGGTTACTGCCTACTCACTGCCATTTTTTACCCTTCCCTATGGAAAGGCGCTATTGCGCACCTTAAAAATTTACGAAATCCAAAGCAAGAATAGCTTTTTAGCTGCTGTCAAGGCAGGTTTGGTTTGTTTGTAGGCGTTCACAGCTACTTTAAAGGGATGCTTACGCAGTTTACAAAGCAAACGCAACGTTGCACACGCCCCTTTACATTTGTACTCGTTAAACACGCAAACAAAATACTTACGCAAAACCGACTCGCCTAAGAAAGGCAACGCTATTTTGCCATCAAAAACCAGCTGTTCCAACTGCTTTAAATAAGCCGTTAGGTGATTATACGATTTATAATGGTACAAATCAAATGTATTGTTTTTATGGGTAATATGAACGTACAGCGTTTCTGGAACAGCTACCACCTTGTTGGCACACAAAAACACTTCAATATTAAACAAAGCATCTTCGTACGATAATTTCCTGTTATCGGGAAACTGAATGTCGTTGTCTTTTATTACTTGTGCCTTATATAGTTGATTCCAAATACTATTGGCATTGCTAAAACTTTGCGTATTGGGTATTGAATGACGCGAACAAAGCATAGCTTCCAACATACCCTTTTGTAACTCATCTGGCTGAGTGGTTTTAGGGAAACGATAATAATCATGTTTACTACCGCATCTGTTTTCTATAGCAGAAACCACAACATCTGCATTGGACTCTATTGCCTTATTATACAACACCTCTAACCAAGTAGGATACACCCAATCGTCATGGTCGGCAAAAGCAATGTAATTGCCCTTTGCAATCTGCAACCCTTTGTTGCGCGAAAAGCCAATGTGCAAGTTACGCTCGTTTTCTATCACCACAATGCGTGCATCTTGGTGGGCATACGCTTTGGCTACTTTGTCCGAGCCATCTGTAGGGCAATCCAATACCAAAATAAGCTCAAACTGCGTAAAAGTTTGCGCCAAAATACTGTCTAACAAGGTAGTAAAATGCGTACCCGCATTGTAAACAGGCACAATAATGCTTATTATTGGAGTCATACAACCAACTGATTATAAATTACTTGTAGCTGCTCTGCTATGTTTTTGGCCGAAAACAGCTGCTTGGTTTGCGCGGCTATTTGGGCAAGATTGTAGTTTTCATAGTGTTGCATCATGTCCAACATGGCTTGTGTGGCTGCCACGGTATCACCAATGGGAACAAGCACGCCATTTTCTTGCCGCACAAAATAAGAAGGGCCACCACAATTTGTAGCCACCACAGGCAACCCACTTGCCATGGCTTCTATGTAAGAAAGCCCAAAGGTTTCCGATTGCGATAACAACACAAAGGCATGCGCCTTAGCCAATTGTTCTATTATTTGCGCACGAGAAAGCATGCCCAACAACGTTATCTTATCTTGCAAACCATATTGGTTTATTTGCTTTTGCAGGTTTTCTTTTTCCGGCCCATCGCCTATAATGCGCAGTTGCGCACGGGCATGAACGCTTAGCAGTTCTTTAAAAGCATCAATAAGCTGGTGCATGCCTTTTCCCTCAATTAACCGCCCCACAGAAATCCAAGTAAAGGCACCTTCCGGCATACGGTGCAACAACGCACCATCTAAAGCCACCACATTGGGCACCACCTTTGCCGTTACACCAAAGTTTTGCTGCAACACCTGGGCATAAGCCGTAGAAACAGCCACCACCCTATTGGCTTTAGTCAATGCTGCAGCAGCTATTTTTTTATCCAAGGCCGAAATAGCAGCTAATGGTTTGTTTAATTTGCTGCTATGTTCGGTATGCACCCAAGGAATACCCGTTTTTTGGTGCAACTTGGCTGCTATAGCCCCCATAAAGTAAAAATGCGTGTGCATTACTTGTGGTTTTCCCCATGTTTTTTCCACCTTATTATATAGGTTGCAACACATAGCCTGCAACACAGGCAAACCACGTCTGTAAATACCGGTGGGCAACGAAAGCTCAAACACATCAATGCCTTGGCGTTTATACACACGCACACCCCATGGCCTAAACTCGGTTATTTTCCTAAAATCTAACGCCATATACGCCACCTCTGCCCCATTTTGGGCAAGAGCCAACGCCTGATCCCACTCAAAAATACCGTTTAACGGTGCTTGGGCGGTTGGAACACCACGTGATACGATGAGCACTTTCATAAATTCAACAACAAATGCGCCAATTGTCTGGTAATTTCCCGTCGCGAATACGCTACTTGATAAGGCTGTTGAGAAACGGCAAACTCGCCACTTAGCAGGCTTAACAACATGTTAATGAGTTGGTCTGCTTGATAATCGCAACACAATCCAGCCTCGCAACGTTCCAATATGGTAGCCGCATCGCCATCTTTAGGGCCTACCAATACAATGGGTTTTCGGGCAGCCAAATATTCAAACAGTTTTCCGGTTAAAATGCCTTTGTTATGAGCAATATCCGGAATACACAACAACAAGGCATCGGCATTGCACATATAAGCTACCGCCTGCTTATGCAACACGTAATCTACAAATTCCACCTGATACGGCAAGGCTTGTAATTTCTTCTTACCCTCTTGGTACACCACCCCCACAAATTGGAGCATCACCTTGTCTGCCCATTTAGGAGCTAAATGCGTCAAGGCATCTATCAACACGTCTATGCGGTATTGCTCACTAAACACCCCTACGTACGACAAGACAAACTTATGGGTTTGCTTTTGCATAGTTACGTTTGTAAAATCGTCGGGGTCGTAGCCATTGGGGAGCACTACAATAGGATATTTGGGTGTAATTTTGGCTTCAAACAGCCTGCGACAATCGTCGCTTACCGTTAACACCTTGTCTGCATGCGCCAACACTTGCTTTTCGTACCGTTTGTTTAGCCATTGGGCAAAAGCGGTTTGGTACAATTTATTTTGGTAGAAAATATCAGACCATGGGTCGCGCAAATCGGCCACCCAAGTAAGGTGTGGAAATTTTTGTTTTAGTTTTAAACCTACCAATTGGGTAGAATGTGGCGGACTGGTAGTGATAATGGTATCAATCCCCTCTTGCGCAATCAGCTCCACGGCTTTTTTGTAGGCATGCACATTCCAACCTTTTCGTGCATCGGGCAAAAATAAATTACCCCTAATAAAGCGCGCCACTTTTTGCATAAAGTTGGGATTGGGTTCGTTAGAAAACCCGGTATGCGGAATTTCGCCTTTGGGCGAAAGTTTTTTGTACAGCGACAACACCTCTGTGCTTTTGGTACGATACACTTTTGTTTGGGGCGAAACATCTGCCAACAACGAGGCATCGTATTGCGGATAAGATGCATACTCTTCGCTTACCGTAAGCACCACAGGTTCTATACCAAACTGAGGCAAGTACTTTATCATTTTAAGCCAACGTTGCACACCGGCTCCACCACTTGGCGGAAAGTAGTAAGTTATGATCAATACTTTTTTTTGTTGTGCCATGCTGTATCTGGTATCCATTAAATGTACTTTACAAAGTTACAAAAAAATAACTACCACACAAAATAACAAAGGCGCACTATGCAGTGCGCCTTTGCGGTTGTGATTAAGATTTGAAAGTAAGGTTACCAAACACTGATTAGTGCGTTACCTTTGTCAGATTTTACTACGTAAATACCATACAACGAACCATTTTGAGCGGTTACATCCACACCTGCAAGGGTGTAAATAATAATGGCATCATCTGCATAAATGGTACCATCTGTAGCGTAGATACCCAATGCTTCAACTTCTTCTACAGCGGTTGGGATGTCTGGTTGTGGTTCATACACTGCTTTCCAAGCTGCAACAACATCAGGATTGCCATATTCGGTTCTGTTCTTCACATCTCCTCCATCTGCTGTTACCTCTACGTAGTCAAAGTTAGGACCTGCGCAGTATTTCCATTCTTGACCGTTTAATAAG
>JAFOWX010000128.1 GCA_017391905.1 Paludibacteraceae bacterium
ACTTTTGTTTCGAGAAAACTACAAATAATTAGGAGTTAGGAATTAGGAGTTAGGAGTTAGGACGTACTGATAAGCGAAACGAGTAATTAGGAATTACAAACAACATTAAATAATATGGATAAAGGAAAATTGTATGCAGGCCTTTGCATTATGGCAGGGCTTATTATTATGGGAGCTATGATTCCCGTGGCAGTAAATAAATACATGTCTTATACCCGTACGGTAGATGTAAAAGGGCTTTGTGAACGCGAAGTAAAAGCGGACAAAGTAATTTGGCCTATTGTATATAAGGTAATGGGCGACGATTTATCTACCGTGTATGCACAAGTGGATGCAAAAAACAAAAAAGTACTTCAATTTTTGGAAAAAGGAGGTATTTCTTTGGCCGAAATTACGGTAAATGCACCTAATATTTCGGACAAATTTGCCAATGAGTACGGCAACGACCGTATGTATCGTTACGTATGCAAAAGCGTAATTACGGTGTGCACCCACGAGGTGGACAAGGTAATTGCCTTGATGAGCAAACAAGCCGACTTGATAAAAGAGGGTGTGGTAATAAACGCAGCAGAAAACTGGGAAAATCCTACCGAGTTTAAATTTGAGGGACTAAACGACTTAAAACCTTCTATGGTAGAGGAAGCTACCAAAAATGCACGCGAAACGGCCGAAAAGTTTGCTAAAGATTCGGACAGCGAATTGGGCAAAATAAAACGTGCCAGCCAAGGTTCGTTTAGCATTGAAAACCGCGACAGCAACACCCCCTACATAAAACGCGTACGAGTGGTATCGTCAGTTACGTACTACTTATCTAATTGATAGTTGATAAAGGAGACGTGCTGATGACCGAAGGGAATAAAGGAGAAAGATTTTTATTCCTCATTTGCATTTCTCCTTTCTCATTTCTCCTTTCTCATTTCTCAATTCTCATTTTCTTTATTACCTTTGCACCCTGAAACTTAAACTTTAAAGAAATGTCTGTACATAAAAGTGACGATATGCGTAAGGTAACTACCCATCGCTTATCGGAAATGAAACAAAGAGGCGAAAAAATCAGCATGCTAACAGCATACGATTTTTCCATGGCTTCTATTTTAGACCAAGCCGGCGTAGATGTTTTGTTGGTTGGCGACTCTGCATCAAACGTTATGTGTGGTAACACCACTACCTTGCCCATTACTTTGGACGAAATGATTTTTATGGCAAAAAGCGTTGCCAAAGCGGTTAAACGTGCATTGGTAGTATGCGATATGCCTTTTGGTACGTATCAGGGAAACTCGTTAGAAGCCCTTTCTTCGGCTATTCGTATCATGAAAGAAACGGGTGCCGATTGTATTAAACTGGAAGGCGGCGAAGAAATTATAGAATCGGTACAACGCATTCTTTCGGCTGGTATTCCCGTTATGGGACACTTGGGTTTGATGCCTCAATCCATCAATAAATACGGCACATACGCGGTTCGCGCCAAAGAAGAAAGCGAAGCGCAAAAACTCATTGCTGATGCTAAGTTGTTGGAGGAAGCGGGTTGTTTTGCCATTGTATTGGAAAAAATTCCTGCTCAATTGGCTAAGAAAGTAGCCGAAAGCGTTAACATTCCTATTATTGGTATTGGTGCCGGTGGTGGCGTTGATGGACAAGTATTGGTAATGCACGATATGTTGGGCATTACGCAAGGGTTCTCGCCTCGCTTTTTGCGCAGATATGCCGATTTGTTTAGCGTTATTACGGAAGCGGTAGGCAACTACGTTGCGGATGTAAAAAGCGGCGATTTCCCAAACGAAAAAGAACAGTACTAAAAAAGGAGCCTTAGGCTCCTTTTTTTATGTTATACCCTATAATCTGGGTCTTATACTAACGGATAGTCACCGGCGATCCTTCCCACTACGTGGGCCCCTTCCCTTTTCGGGAGCCAATGTCGCCTTGTGACTATCCGTTAGTGCTATCCCTGCTTTCTTATTTCTTGATAAAGCGTAGGGCTTGTGAGCCTAAACGAAGCACATATACGCCTGATGACAAATCGGCTACTGATACTTCGCTAATTTCTTTACCTTCTAATGTAACGGTTTTGCATAGGCTACCACTGGTGCTGTAAATATAGGCTTGTCCTGTTGGCAATTCACCCGATTGAATATACAACACAGAGGTTGCAGGGTTGGGGAATACAGACAAATCGCTGTATGTCTCGTCCGAAACATAAGTAGAAATATCACAAGTATCAAAGGAGCCAGATTGCGATCCTAAGTTGATAGTACCTTTACCACATACAAAGGCTGTTCCTTCCAAACAGGTAGATTTACCTACGGTTAGTTTACCGTTTACGGTAATATCGGGAGCATTCGAAGTGCCTATACCATTTTCTACAATTAGTTTGGCAATGGTTATGTTTCCGGTTACAATAGGTTTCACATCACCGTTATCGGGGATAACCACGGTAGAAGAAGAAGTGGGCACTTTGCCTTGTTCCCAGTTGCCACATTCGTTCCATGTAGTAGTACCTGCATTACCGGTCCAAATGCTTGCACGTGTATCGGCACGGTCGCTCATGGTATTGGTTACTTTAGCAGGTGCTTGGTATGATACGTTTACCCAACATTTTTGACCGGCATTGGTGTTTACGGTATTCCATACCTTCATGGCTACCCAACCAGCTTTGGTAGGTTTGTAAGTTCCGGTAATGGTTTTAGTAGCGTTCTTTTTGTGTAACAAATTACCGTCTAAGTCGTATAGAGCGAAGGTAACATCATTGCCGTTTTTTTCTTGATAAACATTGTATGTAATATCTTTACCGCTTTCCACATAGATTTTACCAACAAGGCGTTGCTCGCAAGATTTTTCAGGAAGTGCACCACCTTGACCAAGAGAATTACAGTGGCTATCACCTAAATCGTCTGCCATTTCCCATTCTTGAGTAGTTATTACACTACGATATGGAGCATAAGTCAAATATTGTTCATCTACCACTGGAGCCCAAACCGCATAACCTTTTCCTTTTTCACTTCCGTTGGCAGGAGAAACTTTTATTTGTACACGTTTATCATCTTGTACAGTACGTAGTTCTGAGCAAGCACCTGTATAATCTTTAAGTTTTGTACCTGGAGCAAAGTGAGAATCCACCCATACATCGTGAGAATTAGCACCGTCGTCTGTAATGATAACCATAGCTTTGCCTTCACGTTCTATGATAAGAACATCTTCGCTTAGTTTATCATTGTTGTTTTCCCACATATTGGTACCTACCTTATAATCGCCATATTTAAACCATAAGTTTTGGTGACACCAAATGATGTTTTTTAAATAATCACGTACCGGTAGTGCCTTTTCGTCGGCAGGCATGTGTGAGTAACGATTGCTATTGCTTAGGTTAAATAAGTCTTCGATAAACACGCTAATGTTACCATCCATTGCCATAATGGTAGCATACGCCATACCCATACGTGAATTGAAAGGATCGGCATGGCCACCCAATTCGTTATATCCATCCCAATCTTTGTAGTTTCCTTTATCATCTACAATGGGGCGGAATGTATCGTGGCTATTGATGTAGTTAAGTGAGCGGTGTACACGTTGCCCATCTTCATAATCGTTGTAGCGCATACCTAATTGTTCTCCTACTACAGAACCAAGATTTCCATAACCGCCACCATCAATTACACCATTTGTAATAGCACCACGAAGAGGTACATCGTAACCACCCATCATAAACTCACTGCCACCATTTTCGTATTGTACCTTTTGGCAATAACCATCAATTTCACCTTTGCTACCAATATACTCACCCACGCTAAACATGGATTGTCCACCTTGTGCAAATTCTGGAAGTGAATATTTTACATTGTACAAAAGGTCTTGTTGCACATATTCTGGGAAGTGTTTTACGGCATCCCAACGGAAACCATCCACTGCAGTTTGCTTTTTAAACCACATAATCCAATCACGTGCTTGGTCGCGCATGTAGTTTTTGCCTTGCACAGGATTGTATCCTGTTACATTTGAACTTTGACCGTATGCACCTTCGTAAAAACAGTTGTCTGGTCCCCAGTGTCCTGCAGTCCAGTTATCGCCATTTTGGTCGTGTACTACATTACCATGGAAGTTTTGCCAGTTTTTGGCCCAACGACCTTTACGGTTCCAATAGTCTGTTTGTCCACCATCTACATAAGGTGTTTCGTAACAAACGTAACGGAAGTTTTTCCATTGGTCGTTATAAGCTTTGGGATCTTTGCCACCTGCACCATCTTTTTCGCCACCCGCACCTACGGTATGGTTTAATACAGCGTCGGCAATCACTTCTATACCATTAGCGTGCATCACGGCAATCATACGAAGTACATCGTCTTTTGTACCAAAACGAGTGGTAACACTACCTTTTTGGTATTTATCGCCTAAGTCGTAAAAGTCAAATGGAGAATAACCCACAGAATTTGTACCTGTATTTTTTACAAAAGGAGGTACCCAAACAGCGTTGATATCCAATTCTCGCAAACGGGGGGCTAATTCCGTTAAATAATTTGCATAAGAATTTTCGAAGTTACTGTTCCAAAAATCCCACCAAAAGGCTTGTAGAATCACCTTTTTTTCGGGGTCTGCCGCTTGCATAGGAATGGCCATAAAAGCCCCTATCAAGCACATAGAAAGTGTGCGTAGTAATTTTTTCATATAACATTTGAATTTCAGGTTTTTACGTATTTGATAGCTTTTTATCTTTTTTAATGCAAATTAGTAATTTAGAGAACTTTTGCGTTGTATTTTTCACTACTTTTGCAGAACCTAAACTAAATCACGTTTGCATGCTATCTGGCATGCAAATATAACTAAACTTTTCGTATTTTTAACATGAATGCTAAAAAAATCATCGCCTTGTGGTTAATAGGAAGTGTCCTATCCATTGGCACCGCGACTGCACAAAGTTACCTGGCCACCAAAACGCTGTTGGACTCGGTAAAAGTAAACAAACTTCATGGTACAGCCGAAGCTCTTTTAAAAGTGGAACAAACGGACAATTTTAAAGTTGAGTTAGATGCTAACGTTGAGTTGATTTACGCGCTAAACAAGCACAAATTTCGTTTTGCCGGCAACGTGGCGTACAACACAACCAATATTTATGACAACGGCAACAAAGGTTTCTTTTATTTAGGCGGCGATTTTTTTCAGTTTAACATTACCAACAACAAACGCGAAAAAACCAAACAGTTTTTCTCTGTGTTTGCTACCTACCAATACGATTACTGTCGCGACTTACACGACCGTGCCATGTTGGGCATAACCACTACTTGGCAACCTTTGCGCGAGCACCCTCACATGTTTGTTGAGCCCAGCGTAGGATTGATGGCTGGTATGCAATACTGGCGCGTTATTAAACAACCCACTAACTTAGACTTGTACAACAACCATTTGCTAACCATATTGGGTAACGAAGATGATGTACAAAAAGTACAAAAATACGTTGGAACCGACCCTGCTGGATACCGCATGCAATGGGATGCACGTGCCATGGTAGCGGTACACTTTGGTGGTGAATGGGATCGTGTTGCGGTTAATGCACACGCCATGATAGCCCAACCTCTTTGGCCACAATTTAAAGAAGACCCAGCTATGGACCAATTATTGGGCAAAATTGACCAATACAGATTGGATAATAAATTGATTCCAGAAGAGGTTATTATGACCGACCAAGCAGAAAGACACAAAGTATATGACTTTGTTGGCTGCATGAACCCCAAACCCCTACCCCTTATCACAGCTAAATTGAGCTTAAATGTTCGTATCTGGAAAAAATTATCGTCTGTTACTCGCTTTGAGTTTTTATGGGATGGTGGCCAGGTTCCTACCTACGCATACAACCTAACCTATTGCTTTACCCAAGGTTTAAGCTATAGTTGGTAAAAAACAAGGCACGCACCTGCCAGTACATAGGTTACTATATAGTTTTACCCTCGAAAGTTTAGAAATATACTTTCGGGGGTTATTATTTATAAAAAATTATGTATCTTTGCTACTCTTAATGAGCATATACATGAAACGAATCTATATTTTCCTTACTCTTTTATTTTGCAGTTTGGGTGCGTGGGCACAATTTGATTATGAAAAGGCCCTAAAATCGCTTAACGAATTGCGCGAAGATGGTTGCAATTGCGGCAACGAAGCCGTACGTCCTGCCCCAAATTTGCTATGGGACCAAGATTTAGCCGACATTGCCATGCTGTACGCCGCTCAACTTTCGGCCGCTAATAAAAACAACAACCAACACATATACCTTAGCCACGTGGGTACTGACGCCAGCACCACAGAAGACAGGTTGCAAGCTAACGACTACATGGCAAGTGCATGCGTGGAAAATATTGCCTACCTAAAAGGTAATTTTGATATGGTATTGGACCATTGGCTTAACAACCCACAATCTTGCAAAAACTTGCTAAATAGAAAAATGACCGCTGTTGGCATTG
>JAFOWX010000129.1 GCA_017391905.1 Paludibacteraceae bacterium
AGGCGTTTTTTTAGCGCATTGACAAAGGGGGTAATGTAGCGCATCGACTCGGAGGGCTGGTTGTTCATTTGCTTGGGCAAGCCCACCACTATGGTTTCTACCTCATTTTGAGCCACATAGCTTTCTACAAAAGACAAGATTTGCGCGGACGGAACCGTGGTTAGTCCGCCTGCAATAAGCTGTGTAGGGTCTGTAACGGCCACCCCTACGCGCTTGCGTCCATAGTCTATTGCCATTATACGCGCCATATTGGATGCAAAGATAATAATTTTTTGGTTATTCGGTTATTCGGTGAGGCGATATGGTTGAGTTTGTGATTAAAACGAAAAACAGTAGTGGAAAAGTGGAAAAAGATTTTTTCGGACAAAAGCGTATAACAAAACTGCATGTTTGAGCGGGTTGATAGTAGTACATCCTCGGGGGCTTCGACAAGCTCAGCCACCGAAACGGTTTATATAGAAGCAATGGAGCGAGTTCTGTTTTGTAGCTTTTGGCCAAAAAAATCCCACTTTGGAGCGTGGTTTTGAGTTTAATCACAAATGATTTAGTGAGGCGGCGAGGCGGGATTTTGCGTTTAATCAAAAATAATGAATAGAGTAAACAATATTTTTCTTAACTTTGCAAACATACTTGGACCAAACACCAAAATACAACAAAACGCCATGACCAAAATACTTATAACAGGAGGTGTGGGCTTTATTGGATCGCACACCGTAGTTGAGTTAATACAAGCCGGATACGAACCCATTATTGTAGATAACCTATCCAATTCGTCCATAAACGTATTAGACGGCATTGAAAAAATTACCGGCAAACGTCCTTATTTTGCGCAAGTAGATTGTTGCAACAAAGAAGCCCTGCAACAAGTAATTGCCGAGCAAGGCCCTGTTAAAGCCATTATTCACTTTGCCGCCAGCAAAGCGGTAGGCGAATCGGTAGAAAAGCCATTGCTTTACTACCGCAACAACTTGGTTTCGCTATTAAACTTATTGGAGTTAATGAGCGAAAACAGCATTGAACATTTGGTATTTTCGTCGTCTTGCACCGTTTATGGTCAACCCGAAATTTTACCCGTTACCGAAAATGCACCCATTCAACCTGCGCTTTCGCCCTACGGCAACACCAAACAAATTTGCGAAGAAATTATTTCGGACACTGCATACGCCAACAAAAACGTACACGCCATTTTGTTGCGTTACTTTAACCCCATTGGCGCACACCCCACTGCCGAAATTGGCGAGCTACCCATTGGTGTACCTCAAAACCTCATTCCATACGTTACCCAAACCGCTGCCGGCATTAGAGAACAACTAAAAGTGTTTGGCAACGACTACAACACACCAGACGGCTATTGTATTCGCGACTACATAAACGTAACCGACTTGGCAAAAGCACACGTGGCAGCTGTAAACCGTTTGGTAGAAGGCACACAAAAGAAAAACGTAGAAGTATTTAACATAGGTACAGGCAAAGGCCTTTCGGTACTTGAAATTATCGAAGCTTTTGAAAAAGTAACCGGACAAAAATTAAACTACGCCGTAGTTGGCCGTCGCGAGGGCGACATTGAGCAAGTTTGGGCAGACCCCACTTTTGCCAATACAGAATTAGGTTGGAAAGCCGAAAAAGGCATTGAAGAAACCTTGCTTTCGGCTTGGAAATGGCAAGAAAAATTAGGTTCAAAGTAAAAGGTAAAGCAGAAGCCTTATGAAACCATACATCTTTAATACAGCCCAAATTACCCAAGAATGTATTGCTTGGATAAAACATTGGATGCAACACAACGGTAACGACCAAACCAAAGTGGTAATAGGCATAAGCGGAGGAAAAGATTCTACCGTAGTAGCCGCTTTGTGTGCCACAGCGTTGGGCAAAGACCGTGTGGTGGGCGTTATGATGCCAAACGGCGTACAACCCGATATTGACGATTCTAAACGCATCATTGATTTTTTGGGCATCCAATCGCTTACCATTAACATAAACGATGCGTTTCAGGGCATTACCCAAGCCATTAGCCAGGCCTTGCCCAACCAAGAGCTTACCCCTCAATACAAGACCAACACCCCTGCCCGCTTGCGCATGACTACGCTGTACGGCATTGGTGCTATGTTGGGTAACGCACGTGTGGTAAACACCTGCAACCGTTCTGAAGACGTACAAGGTTACTCTACCCACTACGGCGACAGCGCCGGCGACTTTGCTCCCGTAGCCAAACTAACCACCGAAGAAGTGGTAGCCATGGGCGATTATTTGGGCTTACCTTACGAGCTTACACACAAAGCACCGTCCGACGGTATGTGTGGTAAAACAGACGAGGACAATTTGGGTTGGACATACCACGAGATAAACCAAATAATACGAGAAAACGAGGTAGGCGAACATTACGATGCCATTGTAAAAAGGTATTTGGTGATGCAATTTAAACTGCACGCCGTTCAACTACCCGCCTTTAAACCCGAATTACCCGACTACTTTGCCGAGAAATACGGGATCTGAAATCGCTTTGCTGCGCAAAGCTCCGATGAGTCGGTGAGTCGATTAGTCAACAAAATGTAACCCTTTTGCAACACAACGGACACGTAACATGCGTTATTTGTCCGTTTTTTTTGACGCTTCACAAAATTCTCTTAATTTTGCACAGTTTTACTAAATTTGTGCAAAAATGATTGAACAAAACCTAATCAAACTATTTGAACATAGTTTTAAAAACAACTGGGAACTACCCGCATACACCAACTATTATCGCCAAGTAACCCTTACCTACGGCGATAGTGCCAAACAAATTGCCAAATTACACTTGCTTTTTGAGCAAACCGGTATCAAACCAGGCGAAAAAATTGCGCTTATTGGCCGCAACACCCCTAACTGGACCCTTACCTACGTTGCAGTAGTTACCTACGGTGCTGTTATTGTTCCTATCTTGCAAGATTTTAACGCCAACGACGTTCACCACATTGTAAACCACTCTGATTCTGTATTGCTATTCTGTAGTGACAAAATCTGGGACAAGTTGGACGAAGATAAAATGGAAAACCTATTGGCCGTTGTCTCGCTAAACGACTTTAGCTGCATGTATCACAAAGAAGACAACGAGATGCAAACCATCCTTGCCAACCTAAACAATTCGTTTACTGCCAAATATCCTAACGGCTATGGTCCTAACGACATCTGTTACGCAGAACGCGACAACTCAGAATTGGCCATGATTAGCTACACCTCAGGTACTACCGGCTTTAGCAAAGGGGTTATGCTTACCGCAAACTCGTTGGCAGGTAACATTACCTACGGTATTAAAACCAAATTGCTGGAACGTGGCAACCGCGTGCTAAACTTCTTGCCATTGGCACACGCATACGGCATGGCGTTTGACTTTTTAACCGCTACCTGCTGTGGTGCACATGTTTACCTACTAAACAAAATTCCAAGTCCAAAAGTACTTATCAAAGCATTTGGCGAAATTAAACCCAATGTTATCTTTACCGTACCTTTGATTCTTGAAAAACTATACCGCAAACAAATTCAGCCCAAAATTACCAAAAAAGGCATGCGTTTTGCCTTGCACATTCCTATTTTGGACGATACCATTTACGGCAAAATAAACAAAACCCTTACCGACGCCTTTGGTGGCGAATTTAAAGAAATTATTATTGGTGGCGCCCCTCTTAACCGCGAGGTAGAAGAATTCTTGCACCGCATTGGTTTCCGCTACACAGTAGGTTACGGTATGACCGAATGTGGTCCGCTTATCAGCCACGCATTCTGCAAAGACTTTGTACCTACTTCGGCTGGTAAAATATTGGATACCATGCAAGTAAAAATTGAATCGGCCGATCCACAAAACATACCTGGCGAAATTTTGGTTAAAGGCGAAAACGTAATGAGCGGTTACTACAAAAACGTAGAAGCTACCCAACAAACCTTTACCGAAGATGGTTGGATGCGTACCGGCGACATGGGTACGGTAGATGCCAACGGCAACATCTTTATTAAAGGTCGTAGCAAAACCATGATTTTGAGCGCAAACGGTCAAAACATTTACCCCGAAGAAATTGAAGCCAAACTAAACAACCTACCTTTTGTAATGGAAAGTTTGGTAATGGACAAAGACGGAAAACTATACGGTTTGGTATATCCCGATTACGAAGCAGTGGACGCTGCCGGCATTAACAGCGCCGAATTAGAAGTGGCCATGGAAGACAACCGCAAAGAACTTAACAGCCAAGTAGCTGCTTACGAGGGATTAGCCAAAATTATTCTTTTCCCCAACGAGTTTGAAAAGACTCCCAAAAAGAGTATCAAGCGTTACTTATACACCAACTTTACTATTTAAACATATTTTAAACCATCAGCGTAACATACAAGCATAAATAATTGTATCTTTGCAGTGTTTTAAAAACAACGTTGTTAAATTTTAATTAAACAGAACATGAAAAAATTAGTTTTATTTGTTGCTACCGTTGTTGCAGTTGCATTTGCTGCTTGCTGCACCAGCACTGAAAACGCTGAAGAAGCAGTAGTAGAAGAAGACATCGTAGTAGTTGAAGATACTTTGGCTGCTGCAGATTCTGCTGTTGTAGAAGAAGTTGTTGAAGTAGTAGAAGAAGTTGTTGCTGAATAATTAGCAAACAAATCAACATCAAAAAGGGAGGCGTTTCGCTTCCCTCTTTTTTTAATATCACCTAAAATTTATACCATGATACAACGCATTCAAAGCATTTACTTGTTTATTGTAACCGTACTTTCGGTTGTTATTTGCTTTTATCCTTATGCCGAAATTGGCGATAGAGAGTTAACCTTCTGGACATCCGGAATTTACCAAGGTCTTTGCATCATTATTCCTTTGGTAACATTTGTCGCTATTTTTATGTTTCGCAAACGCATTTTGCAAATGCGCCTTTGCAGTTTTGCTGCTATCTTAATGCTTTTCCAAGCGGCCTTTATGCTTATTAGCTACTACATGGAAGACTGCCAAAATTGCCACTTGTGTTTTGTTGCCATTGTTCCTTACATCAATATCATTTTAACCTATTTGGCTATTCGTGGCATTGGCAAAGACGAAGCCATGGTACGCGCTGCCGATAGATTAAGATGATTGACTAATCGACTAATCGGTTATTCGGTGATTTGGTGAGGCGGTGAGGCGGTGATTCGGTGAGGCGATTGCAATAGAATACCGTCTGTGAGGCGCGGAATAGATTTTGTTTTTTGAGGGCGTAAAAAAAATCCGTGTGTTTAAGTCCGTAGGACGAGTTAGGATTTTTAGGCCGAAAAAAGCAAAATCAGCGACGAACAGTGGGTATGAGATGCAATCGGTGAATCGACTATAGTTTGTGCGAGACTTTTGACTTTCGACTTTAGACATTTGACTTTTGACTTATGACGTCGCGCAGCGACTAACATATATGACAATTAAATTTGTATGTGCGCGTAATTTTTAGTAATTTCGCGCACGCTTTTATTTATAACGTTATGAACAAAAAATTTACTGAATATGGTCAGCTAAACCTATCGGCTATAGGCAAAGACGTGCAAGCCGAATGGGACAAAAACGAGGTTTTTAAACAAAGCATCGAAACACGCGAAGGATGCCCTACTTTTGTGTTTTACGAAGGTCCTCCTTCGGCCAATGGTATGCCTGGTATTCACCACGTAATGGCTCGCTCTATTAAAGACTTGTTTTTGCGCTACAAAACCATGAAAGGCTTTAAGGTTAACCGTAAAGCCGGTTGGGATACCCATGGTTTGCCCGTAGAATTGGGCGTAGAAAAAGCGTTAGGCATTACCAAAGAAGACATTGGTAAAACCATTTCGGTAGAAGAATACAACGCAACCTGCCGCAAAGAGGTAATGAAATACACCAAAGAATGGGAAAGCCTTACCAAAAAAATGGGTTACTGGATTGACATGGAAAACCCATACATTACCTACGAAAATAGCTACATTGAAAGTATCTGGTGGTTGCTACAACAACTACACCAAAAAGGTTTGTTGTACAAAGGTTACACCATTCAACCCTACTCGCCTGCTGCCGGTAGTGGTTTGAGTTCGCACGAGTTAAACCAACCCGGTTGCTACCGCGATGTAAAAGACACCACCGTAACCGCTCAATTTAAAGTTAAAGGACAAGAAAACCTATACCTTTTGGCATGGACCACTACGCCTTGGACCCTTACCTCAAACACCGCTTTGTGCGTAGGTCCAAACATCGACTACGTGCGCTATGCTACTCAAAACCCATATACCGGACAAGATATTGAGGTTATTTTGGCTGCCGATTTGTTTGAAAGCTATTTTAAAGGCCAAGAAAAACCCACCGAAACCTTTAAAGGAAGCACCTTGGAAGGCATGCAATACGAACCTCTTATTCCTTTCTTTACCCCTATGGGCGAAGGCGGTTTCCGCGTTATCTTGGGCGACTACGTTACCACCGAAGACGGTACCGGTATTGTACACATTGCTCCTACTTTTGGTGCGGACGACGCCCGTGTAGCTAAAGCTGCCGGTATTCCTCCTATGCAAGTAATGGACAAAAACGGCAACTTACGTCCCACCGTAGATTTGCAAGGTAAATACTATTTGTTGGAAGATTTGGATGCCGATTACGTAGCTAAATACGTAAACGTAGAGGCATACGCTCCATACGCAGGCAAATTTGTAAAAAATGCCTACGACCCCACCCTTACCGAAAAAGACGAAACCTTGGATATTGAACTTTGCATGATGCTTAAACAACAAGGTTTAGCCTTTAAAATTGAAAAACACACCCACAACTATCCACACTGCTGGCGTACAGACAAACCTGTGTTGTACTACCCATTGGATAGCTGGTTTATCCGTTCTACCGCTTGCCGCGAACAAATGGTGGAACTAAATAAAACCATTAACTGGAAACCTCAATCTACCGGCACAGGCCGTTTTGGCAAATGGTTGGAAAACCTACAAGACTGGAACCTATCTCGTAGCCGTTACTGGGGCACTCCATTGCCTATCTGGCGCACCGAAGACGGCAAAGAAGAAATTTGCATTGGTTCTATTGCCGAATTGATGGCAGAAATTGAAAAAGCCATTGCTGCCGGTGTTATGACCGAAAACCCATACAAAAACTTTAAAGTAGGCGATTATTCGGCCCAAAACTACAGCGTTAAAAACATCGATGTGCACCGTCCATACGTGGATAACATTGTATTGGTATCTGCAGACGGCAAACCTATGTACCGCGAAACAGACCTAATTGACGTTTGGTTTGACTCGGGCGCTATGCCTTACGCACAGTTGCACTATCCTTTTGAAAACAAAGAAATGATAGACAACGGCACATTCTTCCCTGCCGACTTTATCAACGAAGGCGTGGACCAAACACGTGGTTGGTTCTTTACCTTGCACGCTATCTCTACCATGGTTAAAGGTTCTGTAGCGTTTAAAAACGTTATCTCTAACGGCTTGGTATTGGACAAAAATGGCAACAAAATGTCTAAACGTTTGGGCAACTCGGTAGATCCATTCGAAGCCATGGAAAAATACGGTGCAGACCCTGTTCGTTGGTACATGATGACCAACTCGGCACCATGGGACAACCTTAAATTTGACCGCGAAGGCGTAGAAGAAGTTTCGCGCAAATTCTTTGGCACCCTTTACAATACCTATTCGTTCTTTGCACTATACGCTAACGTAGATGGCTTTGATTACAGCCAAGCCGAAGTGCCTATGGAACAACGTCCCGAAATTGACAGATGGATTATTTCGTTGCTAAACAGCTTGATTAAAGAGGTGGACGAAAGCCTTGCTGCTTACGAGCCTACCCGTGCAGGCCGTGCCATTGCCGATTTTGTATCGGAAAACTTGAGTAACTGGTACGTACGTCTAAACCGTAAACGCTACTGGGCTGGCGAAATGACCACCGACAAACTTTCGGCATACCAAACCCTTTACACCTGCTTGGATACCGTGGCTCGCCTAATGGCACCTATTGCGCCTTTCTATGCAGACCGCTTGTTTAACGACTTAAACCAAGCTACCGGCAAAAACAGCGAATGTTCGGTTCACTTAACCTTGTTCCCTGCTTACAACCAAGCGCTTATCCAACCCGAATTGGAAGCACGCATGGATATTGCACAACGCATTACCTCGTTGGTATTGGCATTGCGTAAAAAAGAAGGCTTAAAAGTGCGTCAACCACTTAGCCACGTAATGATTCCAAGCATTGACGCTACCACCGACGCTTACATTAACAGCATCAAAGACATTGTAATGAGCGAGGTGAACGTAAAAGACATTAAGTTGGTGGACGGTTCAAACGGCATCTTGGTAAAACGCATCAAACCCGACTTTAAAAAGTTAGGACCTAAATGCGGTAAAAACATGAAACAAGTGGCAGCCGCCCTTCAAAACATGGAACAAGAAGCCATTGCCCAATTTGAAAAAGAAGGACAATACAGCTTTGACATAGCAGGCCAAAACATTGTGGTTAGCACAGAAGACGTGAGCATTTTCTCTGAAGATATTCCCGGCTGGTCTGTGGCTAACGACGGTAACATTACCATTGCGTTGGATATTACCCTTACCGATGCGCTTATTAGCGAATGTATTGCGCGCGAATTGGTAAACCGTGTTCAAAACATCAGAAAGAGCAGTGGTTTGGAAATTACAGACCGTATCAACGTTTGGGTTTCGGCTCCCGAAAATATCAGCGCTGCTATTGAGCAACACAAAGCATACATTGCATCGCAAGTATTGGCAGCCAACATCAGCCTCGAAAACCAACTAAACAACGCCACCGAAGTAGATTTTGACGGTACTACCTTGTACGTACAAGTAGAAAAAATCTAAAAGAACTAAAAAGTAGGCATACTTAATAGGAATATTGAAATCTATTTGTTATATTCGCATATCATTAACCTTTAAATACTATGCGATATGGCAGAAAAGACCAGATACTCCGATGATGAATTGGAAGAATTCCGTGCACTCATCCAAGCAAAACTTGAGGAAGCCTACAAAGATTACGATGTACTAAGAAGTGCGTTAGACAACTCTACCGGAAACGACGTTTCGGACACATCGCCCACTTTTAAAATTTTGGAAGAAGGCGCCAATACGTCTATGAAAGAAGAGTCGGCAAGACTGGCACAAAGACAAATGAAGTTTATCCAAAACTTGCAAGCCGCTTTGGTGCGCATCGAAAATAAAACGTATGGCATTTGCCGCGAAACAGGAAAACTTATTCCTAAAGAACGCTTGCGCGCCGTACCGCATACAACATTAAGTATAGAAGCAAAAGGAGGTAAATAGCCTCCTTATGCTTTTAAAGCGCATACCACACATGAAAATACACACAAAAAAGGCGCTTATTAGCGCCTCTCTTGTTTTTATCCTCTTACTATTAGACCAACTCTTTAAGATTTGGGTTAAAACCTCGTTTTTTTTAGGCGAAGAGCTATACATCACCTCGTGGTTTAGGTTGGTTTTTGTAGAGAACGAAGGCATGGCCTTTGGCATTACCATGGGCGATAAGCTATACCTTACCCTGTTCCGCATATTGGCCTCTATAGGCATTGCCGCCTACTTGGGCTTGTGCATCAAGAAAAACCAATCGTACCTATTGCTTACCAGCTTGGCTTTGATATTGGCCGGTGCTACCGGTAACATCATAGACTGCGTATTTTACGGACAATGGTTTGACTATGCGCCTTATTTTTACGGCCGAGTAGTGGATATGCTGTATTTTCCCCTTATTGAAGGACATTATTGGGATTGGGTTCCCATGGTAGGTGGCGACCCGTTTGTCTTTTTTGCGCCTGTGTTTAACTTAGCCGATTCGGCCATTTGCATAGGTGTAGCCTTGTTACTAATCCATGAATTAACCCAACGTGAAAATTAAGTGGATTTTATACATAGTGGCATTTGGGTTGCTTTCGGCATGTAGCAAAGAAGAAATAGATACTACCAACCCACTGATGGACGCTCAAACCATGGTGCACTTTTTATACGATTTGCACCTTTACGAGAGTATCATCAACGAGCGTTACGCTTCGCTCAATGAATCGCCCAAAATTTTTGGACAACTATTTGACAAATATCAGGTTACTGCCCAACAATTTGACAGTGCCGTTGTGTGGTATAAATTTCACCACGAAAAATACATGGCCGTGTACGACCAAGTAAGAAGCATGTACCAACAAGAAGAAGCAAAAATAAAGAGTGGCATCTACAATTACTATTTGCCACCCTTGCCTTCTATCTGGAAATACTACGGTGCATTTCCAACCAACGATTCTACGTTAATTCGTTTTGCCGATTTTGCGCACTATTTAGAGTTGCCTGCGGCGGAATTCACTACACACAATAGCTGCCGCTACCCCTACGTTCAACGACTCGGACGTAAGACGCCCTACTGGAAAATTGGGGATTAACAGCGAGGCAGTTGCCACTTGTTTTACCGCTTGCGAAACCCCATTGCCCTCGTTTCCCATAACAATAACGCCCTGATTTGACAACGAGGCCTGGTACAAATTATCACCGTCTAAGGCAGTAACGTATATGGGCATATCCAACTGAGGCAACACCGTGGGCAACGAAACGTAATGCACTTGCACACGCGCCAGCGCACCCATGGTAGCCTGCACCACTTTGGGATTAAATACCTCTACCGTATCCATGGAACACAAGATGGTGGAAATACCAAACCAATCGGCCATGCGGATAATCGTACCCATGTTACCGGCATCCTGTATGCCGTCTAAAGCCAATATGAGTTGACCTTTTAAGGCAGATGGATTCCACGGATATTGGGGCATTTCAAATACGGCCAACACGTGTTGTGGCGTTTCCAAACGGCTTATCTTGCATAGTTCTGCATGCTCAATGAGGTATGTTTCGGCAGCTTTTTTGGGCCCGGTGTATTGGTCTGTATAAAACAATGCCTTGCATGTCCAAACGTCCATGAGCTCGGCCACCATTTTATCGCCTTCGGCCAATAATAACCCCAACTGCTTGCGGTTTTTCTTTTGCCAGAGTTGCTGTACCCATTTAATTTTTGCCTTTGATAAAGTCATGGTAAAGTATTTCGTAAATATTGTTACGAAGTTACAAAAGAAATTGATTTTTATACTATTTTTGTACAACTTTGTAGTTTAATATGCTAAAAAGAAGGGGTATAATAGGAATTCTTTTTGCCTTACTGCTGCTGTTTTGCAGTTGTAAGGTAACCAAGTACGTACCCGATGGGCAATATTTGTTGGATAAGGTAAAAGTGAGCACCGATAACAAAGCGTTAAACGACACCGATTTTACCATCTACTTACGCCAACGCCCCAACCCCAAACTGTTTAACTTTATCAACTTTAACTTGGGGCTTTACAGCTTGTCCAGCCCCGATACCACGCTGTGGATAAATCGCTTTTTGCAAAAAATTGGCGACGCACCCATTATATACGATTCCATTGCCACCCAAGCCTCGGCCAAAGAGCTAAAAAAGGTGATGCAAAACAAGGGCTACACCCATGCCACGGTAGAAACCCAAACCTCGTTTAAAAAGAAAAAGGCACAGGTATCCTACCATATCACGTGCAATGCTCCTTATACCATCAACTCGTTTAAATACCGCATTAAAGACCCGGAGATAAGCCAGATTGTGGAAAACGATTCGGCCAATACACTGATAAAAAAAGGCAACTTGTTTGACATTGACGTGTTGGAGCAAGAAAGACAACGTGTTAGCAAAGTATTGCGTAACAACGGGTACATTTATTTTGACAAAGAGTACGTGGGCTACACCGCCGATACCACGGCAGGCAACAAAAGCGTGGATATTTGCATGCTGGTACGCCCAATGCGCAAAATTGAGGGAAAAAAGCAAATTGTTACGCACAAGCACGAACCCTACCTAATCAACAACGTAAACTATTTTGTGGTAGAAGATGCCGAACAGCTTAACAACGATTCGGTGGTGCAACAACTTACCATGCAAGAATACAAGGGCATGCGCATTTTTAGCAACAACGACTTTGTAAGACATTCTACCTTGTACAACTGCACCGGTATGGAGAGTGGAGAGCTGTACAACGATTTAGATACCGAGCAAAGCTACGCACGTTTATCGGGCTTGCACATTTTCAAATACCTAAACGTTGCCTACAAAGATGCGGCAGACAGCATCCAGGTTGTACCCACTTACGGTGTGCAAGACAGCTTGATGTTTGGGGTAGAAAACAACATCTTAAACGACACCATTAGGTACAAGCAAGTGGATTGCAACATCATTGTTACCCCCGATAAGTTGCAGTCGTTTAGTTTTGAAATAGAGGGTACCAACAACGAGGGCGACTTTGGTATTGCCGGTAAATTTGGTTACACCCACAACAACATTTTTAAAGGGGCAGAAAAATTTAAGTTTCAGTTAAGGGGTGCTAACGAGTCGCTTATTGGCAGCCGTTCTATCTGGGACATAAGCACCGAAACTGGTTTCCAATTCCCCACCTTTTTGTTTCCCTTTATCAACAAAGATTTTATTTGGAAAAACAATCCAACCACAGATGTTTACGTAAACTTTAGCTATCAAATTAGGCGTGAATACGGCATGCCCGATGTTTCGGTAGAAACAGGTTACTCGCGCATCATTGCGGGGGCTGGTATTCGATACAATTGGCAATCGCCCAAAAAGATAAACCACACCCTTACGTTGTTGGATTTTAATTACGTGTACCTACCCTATATTTCGGACGCATTTAAAGAAACCATTGGCAACTCGTTGTTAAAGTATAGTTACGAAGACCACATGATTATGAGTGCAGGGTATGGTATTTCGTATTCGGGACAAGACAAATACAAAAACACGTATAACGTTAGGGGTTCGGCCGAGATTGCCGGCAACTTGCTGTATGGTATTTGCACGGCAGCCAACGCAGCCAAAGACGCCAACGGTTCTTACGTATTGGGCAATATTCCGTTTTCGCAATACGTTAAGTTTGACGGTTCGTTTAGCTACAATCAGGTGGTGGACGAAAAAAACAGCATTGTGTACCACGCAGGCTTTGGCATAGGCGTTCCCTACTTAAACTCCAACATTTTGCCGTTTGAAAAACGATACTACGGCGGTGGCGCTAATAGCGTAAGGGGATGGTCGGCACGTTCGTTAGGCCCCGGTGGATACAATGCCGGCACAAACATCGACTACATGAAACAATCTGGCGATATCAATTTGAACCTAAACGTGGAATACCGCACCAAATTGGTATGGCTGTTGGAATTGGCAGCGTTTATTGATGCCGGTAATATTTGGACTTTGGCAGACGAAGGACAAGAGGGGGGCCAATTTAAGTGGGATCAATTTTACAAACAAATTGCCTTGGGTTATGGCATTGGTTTGCGCTTAAACTTTGACTTTTTTGTGGTTAGGTTGGATTGGGGGCTTAAAGCCTTTAACCCGGCTGCCGCTCCCGGCGAGAAATGGCGTTTTACGCCTTCGTGGAATATCCTAAAAGATACGGCACTGCATTTTGCCGTAGGCTATCCTTTCTAAGAAGTTAGGAGTTAAAAAAATTTGTACATTCAAAATATATGCGCTATCTTTGCGCTCAAATTGGGGTCTCGTAGCTCAGCTGGATAGAGCAACAGCCTTCTAAGCTGTGGGTCGTGGGTTCGAATCCCGCCGGGATCACGTAAGAGTGGAAACTAAGGTTTTCACTCTTTTTTTGTTTCGAACCCACGACCCTTTCCTTTTATTTATAGAACACACTCCGTGTGTTCGGGCTTCGAATCCCGCCGGGATCACATAAAAAAAGGTTCACTATATTGCAGTGAACCTTTTTTGCATAAAATGCTACTATTATCGTTTTAGGGTTACGTGCCCACTATACTTTTTGTTTTCTTTGTTATCTATCAGCACGTACCAATAATCGTCTGCAGGCAGTGGATGCCCATTATACATGCCGTCCCATTCGGTAAAGTTTCCTTTGTAAGTAGCCAAACAAACATCGTAGCGGTTGTAAATATACACTTCCACGCTACTGTCTATCCCTTTGATGCGCCACGTATCGTTATTACCATCGCCGTTAGGAGTTACAACGAGTGGAATTTCTAAGTTGCCTTTTTGCACCTGCAATTGTAACACCACCACGCTATCGCAGCCTGCTTGGGTGGTATTATACGCTGTATAAGACCCTGTTTCACGCAACACCTGCCCATTAAACAGGTATTCTTGGCCACTTAACATATTGTGCGAATGAATGACGTGATACGTTGGATTAACCGTTAGGTCTATGGTATGAATTTCCATACAAGGGCCATCCAATTGTACGGTTGCCGAATAACTACCTGCCTGCGTATATACGTTGTTGTAAAAAACATACTCATCGCCCTCACAAATAGAGGCTTTTCCATCCACCCCATCTGCAATAATGGGTGTTTGGCTTACCTGTAAAAACAACTCGCGTTGTCCTACGCATCCTTCGGGGGTTGTATAGGTGGTATAATACGTACCTTCTTCTGATAGCACTGTACCATTAAAGTTGTAAGTCTGACCTTGGCAAATAGTAACTTCTTGTTCTCTTATCAATTCTGGCCTTATTACTGTCAATGTTAAATAGTGCGTAGCAGTACAGCCATGATCGGTAATATACGTATTTGTATAGTTTCCTTCTTCTGTATATTCATGCCCTTGGTACGTATAAGAGCCGCCCTCACAAATAGTTTGTTCATCATAAGATGCCTCATCGGCATATGAGCTTACCTTATATTTAGCCACAGCAGCTATGGTTCGTCCGTACTCATCGGGTGCATGATAAATGGTGCAAGTGTATTCGCGAGGCGTACTTTCTACCGTCACATTTACCGTAGTGACATATTCATTACCCGTGGACCACCTTGGTGTACCCATCACGTTAGGGGCCACTAACTGTACCATACTACCTGTACAATCAACAATAGGATCTATTTGCTGGGGCGCTATACGCTCTATTACAAATGACAACAAGGTTTCGCAGCCACAATGGCTGGCTTGGGGCGATATTACTACCTGATAACTGCCTGGCTCTGTATATTCTACATTATCTATAACACATTTATCGCCCTCAAATAACGTGATGGTACCCCAATCTTCCTCAGGCATTTGATTCTCAATGGTTATTGGGAAATAGGTGCTTTGCGATCCAGTACGCCTATCCGTTACTAGTACCGAATACGTTCCTGCGCACAAATTAAGCGCAGTACACGTGGTTTGTTGCAAAGGGTCATCCCACTGAAACGTGTAGTGAGTAGAATCATCGGGCAAAACTACAGTGGCTTTACCCGTACACGTGCTATGCGCCACCTCTTCGGGATCAAAAAAGTTGGTGATAACGTCTATAGAAGTAACTATGGTATAATCGGGCACGTAGTGTAAAACAACACCTAAACGATTTATTTCATCCATAAAATAGAACGTTCCTAATTCGCGGCTTGATGTATAATCAACACACAAGAAACCATACTTAGACAACCCCCACAACACACCATACTTACACAAATATTCTACCACATTGCCGTCTTGATCAAACAAAGCGGTGGCCACTAAGCGAATATCATCAATAACCACTCCTGCTCCCCTAATAGACGAAGACCTATGCACGTTAGTATATACCCCATTCTGAAGGGCATCGCTTCTATCTAAGTTACCTACCCTACCACGATCTACCAAGCCCATGTAATACCCGTCGCGCCATTGTTCGTTAGTAAGGGTGTCGCCCTCAGAACGATAGGGCATACTATGCACGGTGATGGCAATGCCTTGGCCTTGTTTGGGAAAGGCTGGGTGTCTATACACATCAAACACGTGTTTCTTGCCAAACTTAACTTCAAATAAGCTGGTAGGAACAGCCACCCCATTGCAGTTTGTATTAAAGGTGGTGTTTATGGCTGCATTAGACGCAAACAGGGTTGTTGAACAAAAAAAGAAAAGGATAAACCAAAGGTAGTTTCTTTCCATAAGCAACTAATTATAAAACAAAAAAACCGAGACCTTTTAAAAAGCCTCGGTTTATATTTTGTAGCGGGAACGAGAGTTGAACTC
>JAFOWX010000130.1 GCA_017391905.1 Paludibacteraceae bacterium
GATTTTGGACAAGGTTTTTACCTCTCTGCAGATAAAAGTCAGGCCTTACGAATGGCAGAACAAAAAACATTGCAATTACTTATTGGCGAACCCATTGTTTCTGAATTTGAGTTTGATGAAGCATTGCTTCAGAGTAATGAGCTTAAGGTGAAGATTTTTGAAGATTATAGTGTAGAATGGGCAAGTTTCATTTTACATAATAGGGATATTAATAATCAACACCCTATTCATGATTATGATATTGTTTATGGGCCGATAGCAGATGATGGCGTTACTTTTCAACTACGTAGGTATCAAGCTGGAACTATTAGTATAGAAGAGCTAGTAAATGAATTAAAATATGCGAAAGGTATAACCTTTCAATATTTTTTTGGTACATCATTGGCTCTTGAAAAACTTAAAAGACTATGAGATTGAGTAGTTCTCAAATAAAGATAATGCAAGAAGAAATGTATGCAGATTTGATACAACTTCTTATGGAAAAACATGGGTATTCCATAGAAAAGGCAATGGAGATACTATATAATTCAGATACTTTTTCACGTTTGCAAGACGCAAATACTGGTTTATACTATCAAAGTTCTGGTTATGTATATTCATTTCTTAACAATGAACTTTGTCTTTGCGACTACAAGATATAGATTTTGTTTTAAGCCATGTCGTGCTTTCTCCTCCTGGACCTACCTTTCGTAAGCAGGTGTTAAACGAGTGCGGTCCCTGAGCTTGTCGACGTGTTGTTGACCGAAGGGAAAAAGGGGCCAGCACGAGAGCGACGCCTGTATAAAAACGTTCCTCCTACATCCAGCACGCCCATGGGGTGTAACAAAAAAATTGCACATTAGTGTTTTGTTTGTTACCTTTGCCAGCCGTTTTTCAAGGATAGAAAAACCAGTGTGTCGTATATAAAATCTTTAACCAATAATCTTATGAAAAATGACCACGAAACCTGCCAATGCCGATGGCTTTGGCCTGCAATACATCCAAGGCATCGGCTCGTTTAACAGTTTTGATGAGTTTTTGCGCCTCACCTACGGCAATCGGCATTGGCAGGTTTCAACACGTGCCGTGTTATCCACCTCACCCAACAACTACCTCTACCGCAACCACGACAAAAAAGAGAATATTTACGATGAAAACATGAACATCATCGACCAATATTACCCCATAGAAGAAAACAAAAGCGGTGCTTACAAAGATTTTCACTTGTTGCAGGAGGCTTATTACAACACCGGCACCGGTCACCGCTTAGGACTGAATGCGTGGTACATTCAGTCGCGTCGCGAACTGCCCATGCTTACCACCGATTACGCCAACAACACCGATTTTGAAAACGTACAGCGCGAGCAAACCTTTAGAGGCGTGCTGTCGTGGGATTTCTTGCGTACCAACTACAAAGTAGCAGCCAAAGCAGGGTATATTTACACCTACATGGCCTACGATTACAAGCGCGACGTGGGCAACGGCAATATGGCCAACATGACCCAATCGCGCAGCACCATCCATACTGCCTACGCCCAGGCCGAAGGCGAATATTACCTAGGCAAACAGTGGCTTTTTACGGCAAATATGGCTTTTTACCAACACTTTGTAGAAACACGCGATAAAAACATCATCAAAATAGAGGGGGGCAATGCCATAGTAGGCTACAAAAAAGCACGCCCCGAGCTAACAGGCTCTGTTTCGGCAAAATGGCAACCCATAGACCGTTTTGGTATGTCGGTGGTGGTACGCGAAGAAATGTACGGTAGCGAGTGGTCGCCCATTATTCCCGCTTTTTTTATAGACGGCGTTCTTTGGCCACGCATCAACCTCATGGCCAAGGCTTCGGTATCGCGCAACTACCGTTTCCCTACCTTAAACGATATGTATTTCTTGCCGGGTGGCAATCCAAACTTAAAGCGTGAAAGCGGTTGGACGTACGATGCCGGGTTGAGTTTTGCCGTTGGCAGGGAAAACCTTTACACCCTTTCGGGTAGTGCCACGTGGTTTGATTCGTACATAAACGATTGGATTATTTGGCTACCCACCACCAAAGGCTTCTTTTCGCCCCGAAACATAAAAGACGTGCATGCCTATGGGGTAGAACTAAAAGCCAATTTGCAACTTTACCTCGGTAAAAATTGGCAGGTAACGTTAGACGGCTCGTTTTCGTGGACACCCTCTATAAACAACGGCGAGCTGCTTTCGCCTGCCGACCAATCCATTGGTAAACAGTTACCCTATGTGCCTGAGTATTCGGCCAATGTAACGGGAAAAGTTTCGTACAAAACCTTCTCTTTTCTCTATAAATGGTGTTATTACAGCCAGCGTTACACCATGTCGAGCAACGACATTACCCTTACTGGCAAGTTGCCTCCGTATTTTATGAGCAACATAGCCTTTGAGAAAAAACTGTCTTTTTCTTTTGCCGATTTCTCCCTCACCTTTAACATCAATAACCTGTTTAACGAAGAGTATTTATCCGTGCTTTCGCGCCCCATGCCGGGAATCAATTTTCAACTCTTTTTAGGGATAACTCCTAAATGGCGTTAAAAAGTTTCTCAGTTTGCCCTTATTTATTATTTTTGTAAGAGTATAACGGAGAATGCATGAACATTTGGATAAGAAACCAGTTCCTAACTCGGTCCCTGAGCCTGTTGAAGGGCTCCACATTCCGGTCCCTGAGCTTGTCAAAGGGTCTTATCCTTTTCTGTCTCCTTATCATCACCCCCGTGGCGGCGCAAAAACACTCCCTCTTCAATATGAAACTCCTTAAAACCATTTCGGTAGGAACATATCAGGGCGTAAATCCGGTTTTTGTGGCCGATTTAGATGGTGATAATTTGCCCGAATTAGTAACCGTGCAATCCGATTTTCGCGACCACGCAGCCACCTTGGTTATTGTTTCGGGAAAAGCCTCGCACCAGCAAACCCGCATTGAGTTTGGCGCGGCATACGGCACACCCGGCGTTTCCTTTGGCTATGCCTGTGGCCCCATGGCATTGGCGCGCATTACCTTGCCCAATGGCTCCAAACGGGGTACAGTGTACGTGGTGGCAGGCACGGCTTCGCAAAAAATATTGTATGCCTACGCTTACTATGGGTACAAGCAAATAGAAGAAGTGGCTTCTGTGCCCTTGCAACAAAACTTATACGGCAATCCTGCGGTGGCCGATTTTGACGGCGACTTGCGTCCCGAAGTGTACGTAGGTGGCGAGGTATTTGATGCTTACCAGCTAAAACGCATAGGCAGTGGCACCGGTGGCAATGTAGGCAGGCATTTGCAGCACGATGGAGCGATGTTCTCCTTGTCGGTGGCAGCCGATATCTTTCCCGATTACCCCGGGTTGGAGTTGGTGTGTGGCAACCAGATTTTTAGCGTACATCCCAACCAAGCCCCCACAGGCGTGCGTTTGTTGCAAACCATAGGCGATAACGCCCACGACGGTTCGGCTTTGGTGGCAGATTTTACAGGCGATGGCTTGCTCGATGTGTTGGTGCGCGATATTCAGTCGCAATTGTCGCTGTATAATCCCGCTACCAATCAGTGCTTGTTTTACAGGCATCATTTGCCCATGAGTGCATATCCGGCTGTTGGCGATATAGACGGCGATAGTTTGCCCGAAATAGTGGGGCTTAAAAATAATCATCAGTTGGTGGCGTACCAATACGTGCCCAAGAAAAATACCTTGCGCGAATTTTGGAGCATGCACCACAGTGATGTTTCGTCGCAAACGTCTATGACGTTATTCGACCTAAACGGCGACGGTAAACAAGAAATTGTTTACCGCGACGAAACATCACTCCGCATCATCAACGGCAGTGGTAAAAGCCACAAAACAGGGCGCGATACCATTCAATCGGGCAGGAGAGTGGCATACAATTTGACCTCGTTCCAGGTTTCGAGCATCACCAAAAGCGAGTATCCCGTTGTGGCCGATGTAAACGGCGACGGCATGGCCGAAATTGTGGTAGGTGGTACGCTGTACGTGCCCTACAAAGACGGCAATGCTACCATCAATATTTTTGGAGCTAATATTGTCCCCTGGCAAAGTGCTCCGCCCCTCTGGCCCTCGTACGTAATCTGTCGTTAATAGAGTGCAAGCAACAAGCAACAAGTAACAAGTAACAATAAGAATTATGAACAAAAAAAACATCATCCTTTTTCAGGTATTTAGCATTTTAGGCCTTTTGGCCTCTATCTTTTTGTGCGTAACCTTGGGCGATACAACCAGTTATGTGTTAGCCGGGTTGTTTTTATTTTCGGCCGTGTTCTTTATTTATCAAATGCGATACGTTAAAAACCACGATAAAAACAAAAAGGACGCTTAAAACCTTGTATTTATTTAAAATCAATCATTATTCAACGTTTATGAAAAAAATGTTTTTGGCTTGTTGCTGCCTAGTGGGCAGCATGGGGCTATTTGCACAAACTACTGCCTGTATGTCGCAACCTATTCCTGCCGATACATCGGTTGTAGTAGGAAAATTGCCAAACGGATTAACCTATTACATAAAGCACAACAGTTACATACCCAATCGGGCTGCTTTTCACATTGCTCAAAAGGTAGGCTCTATACAAGAAACGCAAGGGCAACGTGGTTTGGCGCACTTTTTGGAACACATGGCGTTCAA
>JAFOWX010000131.1 GCA_017391905.1 Paludibacteraceae bacterium
ATAAATGATCCTTATAAAAGAAAGTATTACGAACTTGAATCTGTGGATAATGCTTTTAACTAAAATAATCCTCATATTCTTCGATAATCAGATAAAAGCATTAAATTTGGTTTTGGTTTTATAACTCCAACGATACGATGAAAAAACTTAATTTTTTTATGTTGGCTTTATTCTTGGTTGCAGGAATGGTCAGTGTTAATGCGCAAAAGCAACAAGGTTCTATATTTTCTATAGCACGTAAGCAAGTAAAACTCACTACTATTGATACCATGGTGGAATATGGTCCTACCACAGGTACGCTTAACGGGCACGATTGGGTAGATTTGGGATTGCCTTCGGGCACCAGATGGGCTACTTGCAACGTGGATGCTACTTCGCCTGAAAAGCCGGGTAAACATTATTCGTGGGGTGAAACTGCGGCAAAGAGTCAGTACGTTGCAGGCAATACCAAGACATACAACAAGAAGATGGACGACATTGCTGGTAATCCAACTTACGACGTGGCAGCACAAAAGTGGGGCAAAGGTTGGCGCATGCCTACCGAAATGGAACTGAGAGAATTGCTCAATTATTGCTACGATAGGTACGTGCAAAAGAGCGGACGTTGGGGTAGAGAGTTTACTAGTATCAAAAACCAACTGTCTATTTTCTTGCCTGCAACTGGTTCTAGAGATGGGGCGAAACTGGAAGAAGCGAACGGATGTGGCCTTTATTGGACATCTACTCCTTATACAGACAATTTTAACAATGGTGCGCACATGTACACCTTTGGGGCGGCCTATGGCGAACCAAGCATAGGCGAACGCTACACTGGTTTTGCAATACGTCCTGTTGCCGATTACGATGTAAACACAGACATTCCGAGTGATGGCGAAACCAATGGACACAAGTGGGTGGACTTAGGATTGCCGTCTGGCGCCCGATGGGCAACTTGCAACTTAGGTACAGATGAGGTAGACCAAGATGGTGGCCATTATCGTTGGGGTGCGATTACTACCTATTACGAAGGGGAAAAATATGCCGAGGATGATGTGCAGAGAGACATAACAAGTGATGCCAATTATGATGCGGCTGCGGCTCTTTGGGGAGGAGGTTGGCATATGCCTACCGTGCAAGACTTTGCAGAACTAATGGATCACTGCACATGGGAGTGGACCAACATTGGCAGACGCAAGGGATTAAAAGTAACCAGCAAACACAATGGAAAGTATATTTTCTTGCCAGCTTCGGGTTCTATGGACTACAACTGCGATGCGTCTCGTCTGCCAGATGATGTAAACAAATGGCTAAACTATTGGACATCTTCTGATATACCAGGGCAAAATACATCAGAAGCTTATTATCTTTCGGCACTTGAAGAACAGGTTTATTTTAGGACCAACGTGCGCTGGTCATATGGATACTGTATTCGTCCTGTTATAAAATAAAGGGTAAATGTAAATTTACCCTTTCATAATCTTTTCTACTACTGCATAGTCAATATTACTATTTTCGCCAAGCAAAGTGCCACGTTGTTTAAAACGGCGAACAATTTCGTCCAACACGTCGCTACCGATAGAAAGTTCTTCAAATTCTGTGGCAAGGTTTAACGATTTAAAGAATGATTTTGTAGCAGCAATGGTGCTGTCTATGCGCTCTTCTTTTGTGCCTTCTGTAATGCCAAACACGCGTTCACCAAATTGAACAATCTTATCAGCTTTTTGCTCGCGCATTACATTCATAAGTCGTGGAAGTACCAACACAAGCGTTTGACCATGAGTGGTGCCAGTAAGTGCTGTAATCTCGTGACCTATCATGTGAGTTGCCCAGTCTTGTGGCACACCCATTGCCACGAAACCATTTAGCCCCATAGTAGCGCACATCATAAAGTTTGCCATGGCATCATAATCGCATTGATTTTCTCTTATCTTAGGCGCAATCTCTATGAGCGTTTGCAAAATGCCTTCTGCCCAACGGTCCATAAGTGGCGAACAATCTGCAATGGTAAGGTATTGTTCTATCACGTGTACAAAGGTATCGGCTATGCCACAAGATACTTGAAACGCAGGAAGCGAAAAGGTGCTTTCTGGGTCGAGAATAGAAAACACAGGGTAGGTGTTGTAGTAACCATATTTCTCGCCCGTTGCATTGTTTGAAATGACCGCTCCTTTGTTCATTTCAGAGCCAGTAGCAGGCAGAGTCATCACACTCGCAAAAGGAAGAGTGCCGTTTTGCAAACTTGGGTTCAGTACCAAATCCCATGCATCGGCTTCTATCAAAGCTGCTGCCGCAATCAGTTTTGTACCATCTAAAACACTACCACCGCCCACGGCCAAAATAAAATCAATTTTCTCTTCTTTACAAACTTGTACTGCTTTGCGAAGGGTTTCTACTTTTGGGTTTGGCTCAATGCCCCAAAACTCAATGAAGTCAAAACCTTCAAGCGCCGCTTTCACTTGGTCATATACGCCGTTTTTCTTTACACTGCCTCCGCCAAAGGTTACCAATATGCGTTTGCCTTTAGGTAGTTCTTTAGATAATTTGGCTATTTGACCTTTGCCAAAAATAAGTTTTGTGGTATTTTGAAAGGTGAAGTTTTTCATAATGATTTATCCTTTAATATAGTCCAAAATTTGCTCTGCGTGAATCTTTGTTTTTATTTCTTTTGGCGTGAAAATCTTCTCGATAATGCCTTCTTCGTTTACCAAATAGGTGGTGCGAAGCGTGCCAATGGTGCGACGTCCGCATGCAACCTTTTCGCCCCAACAACCCAATGTTTGTAATAGGGTAGTATCGGTATCGGCTATCAAAGGAAAGTCAAGCCCTTGCGCATCAGCAAATTTCTTTTGCGCTGCTTCTTTGTCTTTGCTCACGCCAATGATTTCATAACCAGCCGCTTGCAACTCCGCTTTGTGTGCTTGCAGCGAACATGCCTCCGCTGTACAACCCGGTGTGCTCGCCTTTGGATAACTGTAAAGCACTATTTTTCTTCCTTTATAATCACTCGCTTTTATCTCTTTCCCGTTTTGGTCCTTGCCCAAAATTTCCGGAATTTTATCACCTATGTTCATATTGTTTAGTATTTTATAAAGTTGTTCACGTTGCGATGAAGAAAAACCATTTTCCCCTTATCTATAGAAATAATTTTTCCCTTACAAAGATTACAAATTTTTCTGAAAACTTCATTTAAATTCTCTTAAATGCATATCTTTGTTCATAATTATCAAGATTCTTGTACATAATTTACCGTTAGAATAAGAACGTTTACCAATATGCTTAACTCGTACAAATTTAAAATAGATTTTTGGAGCATCGGACTCTTTTTGCTTATGATGCTGCCAAATTTTTTGTGGTTTGCTTTTCCTGCTCCCAACGATGTGTTGCGCATCACGTCGGTTACGCCCATAACGGATGCCATTGGGTCGTTTTTGCAAATATCGCTCATAGCTACTTTAAGTTGTTTGGCGCATAAAGATAGCAAACCGCTTTGTTTTTCGGCAGGCATGATTGCTACACTCATTTGCGTAATGGCCTATTTTGTGGGTTGGGTTCTTTACTATAATGCCATTACATGCGCATGGGTTATTCTAATGCTCACCTTGCCTCCTTGTTTAGCATTCTTGTTTTATGCCATTGACCGAAAAAATGGGATTGCTACAACATTGGGCATCGGTTTTACCGTTTGTCATTTGATATTTGCCTTGGTTAATTTTGTGGTATGATTTCGCCCGAAATAAATAATTCTACAGCCGAGGAAAGACGCAATTACGTGCTTTCGCAATGGGAATGCCAAAAATACTTATAAACATATTATGCAGATTTACTCCTATTGTGCTATCTTTACGTTTGGAAAAATTATTACGTCATTATAAATCTAAAATCTTAATAATATGAACTGTCTAGGAAATTTACTTTGGATTATTTTTGGTGGATTAGCAGTGGCGGTGGAGTATTTCATTGCAGGAATTTCACTTTGCCTTACTATCATTGGTATTCCGTTTGGGGTGCAAATGTTTAAGTTAGGATTGTTGTCGCTAGTTCCTTTTGGTCAGCGAGCGGTAACTCGCCCCAATGGAACCGGTTGCATTTATTCTATTTTCAATATTCTTTGGATGTTTACAGGCGGTTTGGTTATTGCGCTTACGCACCTTTTTTTTGGTCTTGTGCTTTGTGTTACCATCATTGGTATTCCGTTTGGACTTCAACACTTTAAATTGATGCAGCTTGCATTTTGGCCTTTTGGCAAAGATGTTTGATATTAAACCAATTAAATCTTTAATCTTATGAACATAGGTGATAGAATCCCTGAAATTTTGGGTAAGGACCAAAACGGGAACGAAATAAAAAGTGCCGATTATCTGGATTTTCCTCTTATAGCCGATACCGATACCACGCTATTACAAACCCTTGGTTGTTGGGGCGAAAAGGTTGCCTGTGGCCGCCGTACCATTGGCACGCTGCGCACCACATATTTGGTAAACGAAGAGGGCATCATTGAGAAAATCTTTACTCCAAAAGAAATCAAAACTAAAATCCACGCCGAACAAATTTTGGATTACATAAAGGGATAAAGGTAGTTTCCCTCCAACAAAAATCGTGACAAACCTTTGGGCTTGTCACGATGTTGTTTTGTGTGGTTGTTAAAAAGGGGGATTAGTTTGCAGGGGCCCATTTGCAGCGAACAGGCGATACAATGGCGCCTTCTTCTTTCAATGCTTTCATGGCTTTGTCCACTTCTTTGCGATCCAATCCGCTAAGTTCGGCAATTTTGCCTGCGTTTAATGCTTCGCCAGCCGCTTTCATGGTGGCTAATACTTTTTCTTTTGTTTCCATATCATTCCAATTTAATTGTTGTTTTTACTCGATTTTTGTTGTCACAAGGTAAAAATAAGCAATTTTACTCAAATCTCCATCGTGCGTTAGCATTTTTTATAAGCTGTTAGTATTTCTTCCTAAGTGCCAGTGTAATGTCTATATAGGTGCGTTTGCCTGCAATGTAGTCGGCATAAAGGGTCTCCGCATCTTGGCCTTTCAAGATATGGCATTTGCCGCAGGCTTCGCAATGCTGCAAGCATTCCCATTGTTGTAGCACGTAGTTGCGTCTTTCTTCTGCGGTAGAGTGATGTATATCTGGCGGAATCATAGCTTCTATTTAATTGATAGTAAAGTTGATGTTTATGTTTGAATTTTCCAAAAAAAGCAGGTAAAAAAGTGCCTGAATCACAACAGAACGTGTTATATTTGTAAATTACAATTCAAAAGGATGTACGATGTTACCTAAAACCACTCTTCTTGTTAAAAGCTCTTGTTAAAATGCTGCTTGGATTGGCACTAGGATACAAACAGTAAAATGCATGGTAATTCCTTTTGCGTGGAACATGTGTAAAATGCAATTAAAGAAAGGAAATGGTATGACAGAATTAGATAAAATGACAGCAGGTATGCTGTATAATTGTGACGATCCGGCGTATCAAGCCAGTTGGCGTCATGCGATGTTGGCATCGGCTAAGTTTAATCAAACATCGCCTTTGGAAGACCGTGAAACCGCTGTGAAAGCCATGAAAGAATTGATGCCCAATGCCAGCGAAGCGGCTCTTGTGATTCCGCCGTTTTATTGCGACCACGGCTGGCCCATTCATTTGGCAGATAGGGTGTTTATAAACCGCAATTGCGAGTTTTTAGACAGCGGGGGTATCTACATAGGTAAGCATACCATGTTGGGGCCGGGGTGTAAGTTGGTAACGCCCAATCACCCCATTAACTATATTGAGCGTCGTGAACCGGTAGAAACGGGTTATGCCATCCACATTGGCGAGGATTGTTGGTTAGGAGCCAATGTAACGGTGTGTCCGGGGGTAACCATTGGCAACAGGGTAATAGTGGCGGCGGGTAGTGTGGTGGTGCACGATGTGCCTAACGATGTAATGGTGGCTGGTAATCCGGCGGTAATAAAAAAGAAACTCTGATTTCCCAAAAGCCATAATGGCACTTTGAATGCTCACTTCACCTTTACCGTGGGTAGGTCGCTCCAGCGAGTGGTGTAGTGAGGCGATTGGTTGTCGTTGGATGCTTTAATGTGACCACTTCCTTGTACAGCCAGTTTTACCGTACCTTTGCCATACGTTTGGTTTATACAATCCAATGCCACGGTTATTTTCTGCTTGCGTTGTGTGGTGTAAGAGTCTTCAAACAACGAATGCATAACGTGTTTTTGGGCTTCTATCTTTGTAGCAATCACGCCTGCTTTTTTGTAGCCGTATCCACTTTTAAATAGTTCTTTGGTAGCTTCAACCGCTTTGGTAACAATGCTTAGCACATCACAGGTTGGGGTAGTAAACGAAACCAAGGCATTGGCGTGTAGTTGTGGGGTAGAATCTTTAAAACGGTTGGTGTATGCAAATACAACCATTTCGCTGGTAGCAGAGCCTTGCTTGCGCAACTTTTCGGCCATAGACGCGCTAAAGTTGGCTATTTGTTCTTGCAACTCTTTTAGGTTGTATATTTCAGACGAAAAACTACGAGAAACACAAATAGATTGCTTGGCTTCAAAACCGTCTTCAAACGCTATGCAAGGTACACCTTGTAACTCTTGCCACGTTCTAACGCCCGTTATGCCAAATAGATTTCTAACCTTTTCTTCGGCCAAAAGGCTAAACTGATAAGCGGTGCTAACGCCTAATAGCTTTAGTTTGGCGCAGGTGCGGCGGCCTATGCCCCAAACATCTTCTATGGGGTATTTACGCAATACTTTTTCTATGTCTTGTGGGCGATGCATGTAGCACCCGCCTTGCAGTTTTGGGTATTGTTTGCAGAGTTTAGAGGCTATTTTGGCCAAGGTTTTAGTGGGTGCAATACCTACCGAAACCGGGATAGAGGTCATTTTGTAGCATTGTTTGGAAATAGTTTTGGCATACGCGTCAAAGTCTATGTTTTGCATGCCACGAAGATCTAAAAAGGCCTCGTCAATAGAATATACCTCAATGGATGGTGCAAACTCTTCCAAAACCCAACGTACACGTTGCGACATATCGCCGTATAAACTCATATTGCCCGAAAATACGGCTACTTTGTGTTTGTTTACTATGTCACGAATTTTAAAAAAAGGGTCGCCCATTTTTATGCCGAGTGCTTTGGCTTCGTTGCTGCGTGCTACGGCGCATCCGTCGTTGTTGGATAGCACAATAACGGGTTTGCCTTGCAAATCGGGGCGAAAAACCCGCTCGCAAGAGGCAAAAAAGTTGTTGCAGTCGGCCAAGACAAACATGGGTTACATTTTCTTGATAACGTAGGTAACTACGCCCCAAATGGCAAACTCGTTTTCGGGCGTAATTTCTATGGGTTTATAGGTGGTATTTTGATCGTTGGCGGGCATAAGGCGCACGCTGTTGGTGCCTATTTCTACGCGCTTAACGGTATATTCGCCGTCTATGTAACACACCGCTTTGCAGTTGTTGTATGGGGCTATGGCTCGGTCAACAATAAGAATGTCGCCCTCGTCCATGGCGGCATCTACCATGGAAACGCCGCTTACTCGGAAGAAAAAAGTAGAGGCTTTGTGCCTAACCAATAGCTTTATAAGGTCTAATTGCTCGCGCATATCTTCTGCAGGCGAGGGAAAACCTGCCTTTACAGATCCAAGCATATCTTGTGTAAAAGAGTGTTGGTGGTCTATATGGTGTGGAATAAATTTTTCCATAAAATGTTCTGTTCTGCTATAGGAGCAAATGTACGTTATTTCTACAGAATATACAAGAAAGTGACCGGCGCTAAAACAGAGTGGGCGCTCTTTATCTTTCTGATTAGGGTTGTTTTTTGAATGTTTAATTGCTATTTTTGTACAAACAATTATTTCCCAAACAGCATATACAATGAAATGTAAACTACTTTTTAGGGCTTTGGTAAAGTTGGTAATGGGGTTGGTGTGGCTTGGTGCCATGCTTTTTGGAACTGCAGGAACGTGGCATTATACGCAAGCGTGGATTTTTTTGGCCATTCTGTTTGTGCCAATGACGTTGGTTGGCATGGTGTTAGCGGTTAAAAATCCCGCGTTGTTAAGCCAACGCCTCGATGCTAAAGAAAAAGAAACGGAACAACGGTGGGTTGTTGCCTTGTCTGGATTGCTTTTTGTGCTGAGTTTTGTGTTGGCAGGGTTTAATTTTAGGTACGGATGGATAGTGATGCCTATGTGGTCTGTGTGGGTTTCGGCAGGTGTGTTTTTGGTAGCCTATGCGCTTTATGCTGAGGTTTTGCGTCAAAATACCTATCTTTCGCGCACCATTCAAGTGCAAGAAGGCCAACAAGTTATCAGCACAGGGTTATATGGTGTGATAAGACATCCCATGTATGCCGCTACCATTTTGCTGTTTTTGTCTATGCCGTTGGTATTGGGCTCGCCCGTATCGTTTGTCCTTATGTTGCTATATATCCCTATTATTCATGTTAGAATAAAAAACGAAGAAAAAATATTATCGGAACAACTAAACGGCTATACCCAATATCAACAAAAAGTAAAATACAAGGTATTGCCGTTTGTGTGGTAAAGGTGTAAACTTTGCTTTACTTTTTGCTACATTCGGGGCAGATGCCTTTAAAGACAATGTTGGCGCCGGTTACTTGAAAAGCTTCTGGTAACGGGGTGTGCTCAATGGTAACATCTTTAAAACAATATGTTTTCTGGCACAGGTTGCAAGTAAAATGAACGTGTAACCTGTGTTTTTCTTCGTGGCAAGTGCATAGACAATATTTTTTAGAACCAGACCCATCGTCTATTTCGTGCAACAAATCTTTTTCAAGCAACAAACTTAATGTTCTAAAAATAGTAGATTTATCTACGGTGTCTAACTGTAGTTCTAAATCTGCCAATGTGAATACGCCATTATAGTTTATTATTTCTTTTAAAATGAGTATGCGCATGGCAGTGAGTTTAATGCCTGCCTCAGTTAGTATATCTTCTGCATGTTTCATAATTCGCATTTTTGCAAAGATATAACTTTGGTCTTTTTTTTTCTATATTGTCTGTGCAAAAAAAATGCTATATTTGCTATTACAAATACGTTGAATATGAAACAAATACCACTTAGTAAGGATGTTTCGGCATCGCCCATCATCCATGGGTAGATGCGTATAAACGATTGGTATTTGAGCTCTGAAGGCTTGCTTTCGCAAATGAAGAGGCTAAAGGAGTGGGGTATTGATACCTTTGATAATGCCGATATTTATGGCAACTATACGCGCGAAAAGTTGGTTGGAGATGCTTTGGCCTTTTGGTTGTAATTTGCAATAAGTAATGTTGTACCATGCCAAAAAAGGTGCTAAATTTGCACCATCAAATTACCCAACATTACTATGCAACTACTAAAAGAGCGCATCCTTAGCGATGGCAAATGTTTTCCTG
>JAFOWX010000132.1 GCA_017391905.1 Paludibacteraceae bacterium
CGTAACTAATATTGGTGCGTGCAGTGGCTTGGGCGGCAATGCTAACTTTTGGATCTACCACGCTAAAGCAGGCCGTTAAAACAGGCTTGTCTTGTTGGTTGTCCTGAAACACCTCAATGGCATAGTTGCCACTTACCGTAAAACGCCAATTTTCGTTTGGAATAGTTAGTTCGTAATGATTGTACGTAAAGTAGGTATTAAACGAAGTTTCGGTGTGATCGATGTAATTGGTGCTAAAACCGCTCATGTATTCAGTTTCCTGTAAATGAGACGCTTGCCAATAAGCATTGCAGTGTACCACGCGGTACGAATACGTGGCGGCATCGGCGCTTAAATCGTCAAAAGTCAGGGTAATAAACTCCTCTTCGTTAAGCGTAACCACAGGGTGAAGGGTAGGGGTATTGTAATTAGCAATTTGCACACTCTTGATGTTGCTACTCCACGAACGTGTGGTGTAACCTTGTGCATAAACAGGCAGTTGAAGTGCCATGCAAATAAGCAATAGTATGTTAGTGATGCTTTTCACGGCTGCAAAGATAATAAAATTATGTTATATGTTGTTTGTCCCTTGTCCCATTACCCTTACCACTTGCCCCTTGTAGAAATTTAATTTCTCATTATTCGCTCCGCTCGTCTTCCTTTTTATCAATAATTTTTTACCTTCATATTCACAATATTTTAATTTATTTTTAGTATCTTTGTCCCCTATTCTGTAGTAGAATATACTATTTTCATTATTATATGGCAAAAATAATCAAAATCAAGAAAGGTCTTGACATCCGTATGCATGGCGTTGCCGCCAAACAATACGGTCAAGTGTCGCAAGCAGAGTTGATTGGTTTTAACCCAGACGACTTTTACGGCATGACCCCAAAACCTATCGCTAAAGTAGGCGATAAAGTTCAAGTGGGTACAGTCTTGTTTGTTGACAAGAAAAATCCTAATTTCAAGGTAGTATCGCCCGTAAGTGGTGAGTTAAAAGCCATTAACCGTGGCGAACGTCGTAAAATTTTGGACATTGTGGTTCAAAATGACTTTAAAGCTACTCCAGCCGAGTTGCCCGCAGTCAATTGGAACGGTAATGTAGACGAAATCAAAGCCGCATTGTCAAATGCCGGTATGTTTGCATTCTTCAAACAACGTCCTTACGATGTAGTGGCAAACCCCGATGAAACACCTCGTGCCATCTTTATTTCGGCTTTCGATAAAGCTCCTTTGGCACCCGATATGAATTTCATCCTATCGCAAGAATCGGGCAACTTCCAAGCAGCTATCAACGTTTTGGCAAAAATCGCTCCTGTTTACGTAGGCGTTGACAAAGACGCTAAATGGGCAGACAGCTTGCAAAACGCAACCGTAACTTGCTTCGATGGTGCTTATCCTGCAAGCAACGTTGGTGTACAAATCAACCATGTAGCTCCTATCAACCGTGGCGAAATGCTATGGACCGTAACACCACAAGAAGTGGTTATCATGGGTCGCTACATTACCAAAGGTGTGTTAGACTTTTCTAAAACCGTAGCATTGGTTGGCGAAAACGTGGTAACACCTCAATACTACAAAGTAACCATGGGTTCTCCTGTTTCGGCCCTTACACACGCTAATATTAGTAAAGGTGTAGAAGTACGCTTTATTGCCGGTAACCCATTGTCGGGTACACAAACCACCGAGCAATCGTGGTTAAACCCTACCACTTCTCAATTAACCGTAATAGAAGAAGGTACCAATACCCACGAAATGTTGGGTTGGATTATGCCTCGTCTAAGCAAATTTAGCGTAAGCGGTTCATTCTTGTCGGGCATTTGCTCATGCATCCGTAACAAAATGACCTTTAGTTTTGATACCCGCGTATTGGGTGGCGAACGTAATATGATTATGTCTGGCGAATACGACAAAGTATTCCCTATGGATATTTACCCCGAGTTCCTTATCAAAGCCATCATTGCTGGTGATATCGACAAAATGGAAGCTTTGGGTATTTACGAAGTAGCTCCCGAAGATTTTGCTGCAGCCGAATTTGTTTGCTCGTCAAAAATGGAGTTGCAAAAAATTGTACGCAAAGGCTTAGACCTTTTGAGAAAAGAAATGTGTTAATTAGAAATTTATAATCAACAAATAATGAATGCTTTAAGAAATTTGCTCGATAAGATCAAACCAACCTTCAACGAGGGCGGTAAATTATCGATGTTCCGTTCGGTATTCGACGGATTTGAAACTTTCTTGTTTGTGCCAAATGCTACCTCTAAATCGGGTGCGCATATTCACGATGCCAACGATTCAAAACGCATCATGATTATGGTGGTTATCGCTTTGATGCCAGCCTTGCTATTTGGTATGTACAACGTAGGTTATCAACACTATTTGGCCATTGGTCAATTGGCAGAAGCTGGTTTTTGGACCATTTTTGCTTACGGCTTGTTGGCTGTATTGCCTAAAATTGTTGTTTCGTACTTGGTAGGTTTGGGTATCGAATTTACAGTAGCTCAATTTAAAGGCGAAGAAATTCACGAAGGTTTCTTGGTTTCGGGTATTATCATCCCTATGATTGTTCCTGTTGACTGCCCCTTGTGGATGTTGGCTATTGCTACCGCTTTCTCTGTTATTTTTGCCAAAGAAATTTTTGGTGGTACCGGTATGAACATCTTTAACGTGGCTATTGTTACACGTATGTTCTTGTTCTTCTCGTATCCTTCTAAAATGTCTGGCGACAGCGTATGGATTAGCACAGATGGTATTTTAGGCTTAGGCGAGGGTACAGTTGTTGACGGCTTCACCGGCGCAACTCCTCTTGGACAAGTAGCTGTTTCACCCACCGCACAAACCACCCTTACCAATGCTATTGGCGAACCTTCTACCGTATTGGATGCCATTATTGGTTTAATCCCCGGTTCAATTGGTGAAACCAGTATTATCGCCATTGCTTTAGGTGCAATTCTTTTGTTAGCTACCCGTGTAGCAAGCTGGAAAGTAATGTTATCTATTTTTGCCAGCGGTGCCTTGATGGCATGGATTTTCAACGCAGTAGGTCCTGATACCGCAGCAGCACAACTACCATGGTACTATCACCTAATTTTAGGCGGTTTTGCCTTTGGTGCAGTCTTTATGGCTACAGACCCTGTTACCTCGGCTCGTACCGAAGCAGGTAAATGGATGTACGGCTGTTTAATTGGTGCTTTGGCTATCATTATCCGTGTACTAAACCCAGGTTATCCAGAAGGTATGATGTTGGCTATCTTGTTTGGTAACGTATTTGCACCTTTGTTCGACTACTTGGTAGTGCAACGCAATATTTCTAAACGTGCCAAACGTGCAACAAAAGC
>JAFOWX010000012.1 GCA_017391905.1 Paludibacteraceae bacterium
CTTTCTCCTTTCTCCTTTTTTACTAACTTTGCAACCTAATTATCAAAACTCAGATAGAATGGGCATTATAGGAAGAAAAAAAGTAGCCGAAGCATTGCAAATGACTTCGTACGGCGAAAGCATCATTGTTAAAGGATGGGTGCGCACTCGTCGTGGAAACAAAAACGTTAGCTTTATAGCTTTAAACGATGGTTCTACCATCAACAACATACAAATTGTAGTCGATAATGCCAATTTCGACGAAAACGAATTGAAAAAAATTACCACCGGTGCTTGCATTGGTGTAAATGGTACTTTGGTACAATCTATGGGCAAAGGCCAATCGGTAGAAATTCAAGCTACCGCTATTGAGGTTTATGGTGAAGCAGATCCCGAAACCTATCCTTTGCAAAAGAAAGGCCACTCCATGGAGTTTTTGCGCGATATTGCTTACTTGCGTCCTCGTACCAATACCTTTGGCGCAATATTCCGTATTCGCCACAACATGGCCATGGCCATTCATACCTTCTTTCACCAACGTGGATTCTACTATTTCCATACTCCCCTTATTACCGCTTCAGACTGCGAAGGTGCAGGCCAAATGTTTACGGTAACCACCATGGATTTGGAAAACTTGCCTAAAAACGAAGAAGGCAAAGTAGATTACAGCCAAGATTTTTACGGCAAACACGCCAGCTTAACCGTTTCGGGCCAATTAGAAGGCGAGTTGGGTGCTTTATCGTTGGGCGAAATTTACACCTTTGGTCCTACCTTCCGTGCCGAAAATTCCAATACCCCTCGTCACTTGTCAGAGTTCTGGATGATTGAGCCCGAAATGTCTTTTTACGACATTACCGATAACATGCAATTGGCCGAAGACTTTGTGAAATTCTGCTTAACCTGGGCTTTGGATCATTGCAAAGACGATATTCAGTTCCTTAACGATATGTTTGATAAAGAACTAATTGATCGTATCAACTTTGTTTTAGCTAACAACTTTGTTCGTTTAACCTATACAGAAGGTATTCAAATTTTAGAAGATGCGGTTAAAAACGGCAAGAAATTTGAGTTCCGTGTGGGCTGGGGTACAGACTTGCAAAGTGAACACGAACGTTACTTAGTAGAAGAACACTTTAAACGTCCTGTAATCTTAACCGATTACCCAAAAGAAATTAAATCTTTCTACATGAAACAAAACGAAGACGGCAAAACCGTTCGTGCTATGGACGTTTTATTCCCCAAAATTGGCGAAATTATTGGTGGTTCTGAACGTGAAGCCGATTACGAAAAACTTCGCACCCGTGCTGCCGAAATGGGCGTTCCCGAAAAAGACATTTGGTGGTATCTAAATACCCGTCGTTGGGGTTCTGCTCCTCACTCTGGCTTTGGTCTTGGTTTTGAACGCCTTCTTTTGTTCGTTACCGGCATGAGCAATATTCGTGATGTTATTCCGTTCCCTCGTACTCCAAATAATTTAGAGTTCTAAAAGGTGATTTCTGCGTTACGCTTGCCTTCGTAATCCCTCTTTTATAACGCTAAATATAGAGCATAAGCGACCTATTCACTTGTAAGCGGTCGCTTTACAACAATCCCCGAAAGCCAAACTTTCGGGGATTGTTGTGTTTTATAATGCAGTGTTGATTTTTTCGGCAATTTCTTTAAATTCTTCGGCCGAAAGTTTTAATTTGGGATTGGAGAACAGCATATCGCTCTCTTTTTGGATGGGAATGAGGTGAATGTGCGCGTGAGGCACTTCCAAACCAATTACCGCTTGTCCTACTTTAAGGCAGGGAAACGCTGTTTTAATGGCGCCTGCTACTTTTTTAGCAAATACTTGCATGGCGGCCAAATCGTCATCGGACAAATCAAAAATGTAATCTACTTCTTGTTTGGGAATAACCAAGGTGTGTCCCTTAACCAATGGGTTGATGTCTAAAAACGCAAAAAACTTGTCGTTTTCGGCTACTTTATAACAAGGTATTTCGCCTGCTACTATTCTGCTAAAAATGCTTGCCATGGTAATTAAAGTTCAATGTTCATTACTTCAAATTCTACGGTGCCAACGGGTAGTTGAACCGGTACAATGTCACCTACTTTGTGGCCGATAAGGGCTTTGGCAATAGGTGTGCCGGTAGAGATTTTACCTTCGCGCAAGTTTGCTTCTGCTTCAGATACCAACGTGTATTTCATTTGTTGGTTGTTTTTGGTGTTGCGAATGGTAACTTTGGTTAGGATTTGCACGCTGTCGGTAGAAACTTGCGATTCGTCCAAAATACGAACATCCAACAAGGTGGCTTTTAGCATGGAGATTTTTGCTTCCAATAAGCCTTGTGCTTCTTTTGCTGAGTCGTATTCTGCGTTTTCGGATAAGTCGCCTTTATCGCGCGCTTCGGCAATAGCGTTAACAATACGAGGTCTTTCTACAGACTCCAAGTGTGCAATTTCTTTTAACAGGTTATCGTAACCTTCTTTTGACATGTAAGTAATAGCCATAATGTATTTTGTTTAATTATTTATTTTATAATGTGATACAGTATTTGCTTTTCTTTAATGGTTTTGAAAAAACACAAAAAAATAAAGAATCCCGATTTTGTGGAAACCGAGACTCTCCCTTAGTATTGCGGTAGCAAAGATAATTATTCTTTTTGAATAAACCAACCTTTTAATTGGAAGCTGCCGTTATTTAAGGGTATTTAATAGAACCAAACGGAACGAGATTTTAGTAAAAAAAGATAAGGACTTGCGTCCTTATCTTAACCTAAACCTTAAACTATGAAAAATCTTTTCGACTTTCTGACTGCAAATGTATGGTTTAATTTTAAATAAACAAACGTTTGCGACAAAAATAACTGAATTTTAACATATTTTAATAGAAAACGAGTGCAAATTCGTTTGTTGGGGCAACAATTGGCTTGTAAAAAGTTGGTGATGCCTAATCTTGCCGATTAGTCAAAAATGATTACCTTTGTGTCGTATTATTGGTGCATATATGAAAAAACTATTTATAGAAACCTACGGATGCCAAATGAACTTTGCTGATAGCGAAGTGGTGGCTGCTGTGATGCAAATGGCAGGGTATGAATTGTGCGATACGTTAGAGGAAGCCGATGCTGTGTTTATGAACACCTGTTCTATTCGCGACCACGCCGAGCAAAAGGCAAACGCACGCTTGGAATATTTCTCACAACTAAAACGCAAAAGGAAAAACCTTATTGTGGGTGTGTTGGGTTGTATGGCAGAACGCGTTAAAGAGGGTTTGTTGGAGCAAAAAGTGGTGGATTTGGTGGTAGGACCAGATGCTTATTTGGACTTGCCGCACCTTATTGCGCAAGTAGAGCAAGGTAATAAGGCTATCAACGTGGAGTTTTCTACTACCGAAACGTATAAGGATATTTTGCCTCGCCGCATTGGGGGAAACCGCATTAGCGGTTTTGTGTCCATTATGCGTGGATGCAACAACTTCTGTTCGTACTGCATTGTGCCTTACACCCGAGGCAGGGAGCGTTCTCGTCCGTACGAAAGCATTTTAAACGAGGTGGTTGATTTGCAAACCAAAGGTTATAAAGAGGTAACGCTGTTGGGTCAAAACGTTAATTCGTACCAATACGAAGACATTAACTTTGCCCAATTGTTGGATAAATTGGCAACGGCTGTGCCCGGCGTGCGTATTCGTTTTACTACTTCGCACCCCAAGGATATTCACGAAGAAACCATTCAGGTAATTGCCAAACACCCCAATTTGTGCAAGCATATTCACTTGCCGGTACAATCGGGCAGCAATAAAATTTTAAAATCCATGAATAGAAAGTACACGCGCGAGTGGTACTTGGAAAAAGTGGATTTGATTAGAAAGTACATTCCGGATTGTGGCATTTCTACTGATATGTTTACCGGATTTCACGATGAAACCGAAGAAGACCATCAACTAACCCTGCAATTGATGCGCGAGGTTGGATTTGATAGTGCTTTTATGTTTAAGTATTCGGAACGCGAAGGTACGTATGCTTCTAAGCATTTGCCCGATAATGTGTCCGAAGAGGTTAAGTTGCGCCGTTTGCAAGAAATGATAGATTTGCAGTTGGAACTTTCGTTGCAAAGCAACTTAAAAGATGTGGGTAAAACTTTTGAAGTTTTGGTAGAAGGCTACTCAAAGCGTTCTAAAGAGCAGTTGTATGGCAGAACCTCGCAAAACAAGGTGGTTTTGTTTGACAAAGAAGACGTGCAAATAGGCACTTTTGTAATGGTTACGGTAGAAAGGGCCACTGCAGCTACCCTGTTTGGCAAAATTAACAAATAGGAAAAAATTTTTGATTTTTTTTCAAAAAAGTGCTGATTTTTAATAGTATATAAAAAAAAGATGCTATCTTTGTAGCTGAATAATTACGTAATTTTAAGAACTTTATATGAAAAAATTATTTGCCTTGTGTGGCTTGGCTTTGATGTCTGTGTTTGCAATGGCTGCAACAGAACCCGTTGTTGAGGCTTCAGAAACAACAGAAACCAAAGTTTTACACCCCTTTAAAGACTTCTCTCACTGGTCAATTCAGTTGAATGGTGGTTTTTCGCAATTTGACGGTGACGCGTTGCAACGTTACGACCAAATTTTGTCGGCTTCTACACTTTTGTGGACAGTAGGTCTTGATGTTGAGTATTCGTTCAACCCTGCATGGGGTCTTATTGCCAATTTCCAATACATGCCTTACCAAGGCAATACCAGCAGCACCAAGTATGGTAAACACTACATCCGTGGTAATATGTACTCGCCATCGTTGATGTTGTCTATTAACTTGCTTAACATGTTTGGTCAATACCGTAGCAATGCAAACTGGAGCTGGTATATCAATGCCGGTGTGGGTATGACTTTCTACGATGTTTATGACGAACCAACCGGTGATAACTCGGCAGCAGAAGCTACTCCTGCTGGTATAGAAGGTGGTAAATCTATTGCTATTCCATTGGGAACACAAGTAGAATACAACATTAACAACTACTTGGCAGTAGGTCTTAGCGGTTACTATCGCTTGCACAACAAAGACAACTTTGAAGGTCAAGACTACACCAAAGGTACCATGAACGACGGTGAGTTTTACGTAACCGCAAGTTTGCGTGTTAAATTGGCTCCTAATGCAAAAGAAGGTGGCCACGTACGTAACTTGTCTATGATGGATTACAACAAGAAAGTTTCTGGTCAAAGCAATTTGGAATCTCGTTTGGATAGCTTGGAAAAACGCGTAAAAGTGTTGGAAGATACTGTTGCCAACAACATTTTGCCTCGTTTGGACGAATTGGAAAAACAACACGCTACCACTCCTGACGAAGACGGTGACGGTGTACCTGATTTCCGCGATCGTCAAGCCAACACTCCTAAAGGTTCTTTTGTTAACTACTGGGGCGAAGGTCTTCCACAAGAAGTGTTGAATGCTGATTGCTGCGACCAAGTGAAAAAAGTATTTAGCGCATTGGGTGTAGATCCAAGCGTGGATTATGATATGTCAGTTTACTTTGCATTTGACAAATCGAACATTGCTAACAAATACCGCAAAAACATTGAAAAAGCAGTGGCTAAGTTGAATGAGAACCCAGAAATGAAAGTGGAATTGCGTGGTTATTGCGACTTCCCTGGTTCTGATAATTACAACTTGAAATTAAGCGAAAGACGTATCAACGCTGTAAAAGCAGAGTTGGTTAAAGCAGGTATTGCAGAAGACCGCATCATTCTTCAACCTCAAGGAGCATTGCCAAATCCTCCTAAAGCAGAATTGAAAAATCGTCGTTGCGATTTCTTCTTCTACTAATAGAATAATAATAGTATAAAGTGCATAAGAGTGGCCCTAAAGGTCACTCTTATTTTATATAATGCAGTTTGGTTTGTAATTTTTTATTACTTTTGTTTATTGGGTTGTAGCGTTTGTTGCGATGCCTAATACAACACAAAAATCTGATTAAACATTCCTGCCATTATGAATAAAAGCGGTAGCATTAAGAAACTGTATTTTAAGGATACATCGTTTGCCAGTTTAATGGAGCAACGAGTCTATAATATTTTGCTCATAGCCAGTAAATACGATGCCTTTATGTTGGAAGAAGACGGACGTATTGACGAGCAAATTTTTAACGAATATACCTCTTTAAACTTGCGTTATCCGCCTCGTTTTACCTTGGCTTCTACCTTAGAGCAAGCCGAAGAGATGCTAAAAACCCGTTCGTTCGACTTATTTATTATGATGCCAGCTGTAGAAAACAGCGCGGTGTTTGACTACGCTAAGCAGCTAAAATTGGCTTTCCCATTGGTGCCGGTAGTATTGCTTACGCCTTTTTCGAGCGAAGTTTTTCACCGCATATACCAACACAAAGACTTTTCGGGCATTGACTATGTGTTTAGTTGGTTGGGTGAAACGGATTTGTTGTTGGCCATTGTTAAGTTGTTGGAAGATAAAATGAATGTGGATGCCGATATAAAATCGGTGGGCGTGCAGGTTATCTTGTTTGTGGAAAATTCCATTCAGTTTTATTCGGCCATATTGCCTTACCTGTATAAGCATGTGTTTGTGCAGTCGCGTTCGTTTATGACAGAGGCGCTAAATGAGCACGAACAAATGTTGCGTATGCGTGGACGCCCTAAAATTTTGTTGGCGCGTAATTATGAGGAGGCTATGGAGTTGTACGAAAAATACAAACGAAACGTGTTAGGGGTGGTGTCTGATGTACGTTTTGAGCGTGCGGGCGAGATTGATGCCACGGCAGGCGTTAAATTAGCTTCGTACATGCGTAGCAACGACCGTTTTTTGCCTATTATTTTAGAATCGAGCGAGGAAGAAAACCGCGAAGCGGCGCGTCAGTTAGGGGCTATGTTTATCAGTAAAAATTCCAAAACCATGCACTTGGAGCTAAAAGAGGCGGTAACGTCTATGTTTGGTTTTGGCGAGTTTCATTTTGTAGATCCCGATACAAAATGGGTGGTAGCAGTGGTGCGCAACCTAATAGACTTGCAAAACAAGGTGTATGATATTCCTGCAGACTCTATGTTTTACCACCTTTCGCGTAACCATTTGTCGCGTTGGTTGTACTCGCGTGCTATGTTTCCTTTGGCCGAGTTTTTGCGTAGCTTAAGTATTGAAAGTATAGAGGAAGTAGAGGAGGCTCGAAAAATTATTTTTGACTCCATTGTTTCGTACCGAAAAATTAAAAACCAAGGCGTAGTGGCTGTGTTTATGAGCGACCGTTACGACACGTATTCTAATTTTGCCCGCATAGGCGAGGGGTCTATGGGTGGCAAAGGGCGTGGGTTGGCGTTTTTGGACGTGGTGTCTAAGCGAAACCAAGAGTTTTTTGATTTTGATACTACGCAAATTGTTATTCCCAAAACAGTGGTGCTTTGTGTGGATAAATTTGACGAATTTATGGAGCAAAACAAGCTGTACGAGGTGGCACTTTCTGATACCTCTACCGACGAGGAGATTTTGCAACAATTTTTACATGCTAAATTGCCACGCAGCGTGGAGGCAGACTTGTTTGCGTACCTAAAGGCGGTAGATGCGCCTATTGCTATTCGTTCCAGTAGCTTGTTAGAGGATGCCCATTATCAACCTTTTGCTGGGGTGTATTCTACGTACATGGTGCCTAATGTGCAGGGACAAAAATTGAGTACACTAACCATGGTGTGTCAGGCTATTAAAGCGGTGTATGCCTCTGTATATTATAAGGACAGTAAAACATACATGAAGGCCACCAAAAACGTAATTAGTCGCGAAAAAATGGCTGTGGTGTTGCAAGAGGTTTGCGGCAGACAATATGGAGACCGTTTTTACCCCTCATTTTCGGGCGTAGGCAGATCGCTAAACTTTTACCCCATAGGCGATGAAAAGCCCGAGGATGGCGTGGTAAATGTGGCGCTTGGGCTGGGTAAATACATTGTTGATGGTGGGCAAACCTTGCGTTTTTCGCCCAAACATCCGCATAATATTTTACAAACCTCTACGTTAGAGTTTGCTTTGAACGAAACGCAAACCCACTTTAATGCTTTGGATTTGTCGCGTACCACGTTTTCGCCCCAAGTAGATGATGGCTTTAACTTATTTAGATTGCCTGTGCGTGAGGCCGAGCAGGACGGTACGCTTAAATTCATTGCCTCTACCTTTGACCCATACGACCAAATTATTCGCGACGGATTATACGAAGAAAAATACCGCCGTGTTATAACCTTTGCCAATATTTTGGAGCACGATGTTTTTCCTTTGGCCGATATTATGGATAAGGTGCTAAAGGTGGGCGAACGCGAAATGGGGCGTCCAGTGGAGATAGAATTTGCCGTAAATTTAGATTACGCCGAAAACAAAAACAACGTATTTTACTTGTTGCAAATTAGACCTATTGTAGATGCTAACAAGTCTATAGATGAGGATTTAGATGCTATTGCTTTGAGCGATACGCTAATTACCTCTGTACAGGCGTTGGGTAATGGTATTATTGAGGATATTTACGATGTAGTGTATGTAAAAGACGGTATGTTTGGTCCTTCTAATAACCAGCTTATTGCGTACGATATTGACAAAATAAACCGTGCACTTATGGAGCAAGACAGACCGTATATTCTTATAGGACCTGGTAGGTGGGGCAGTAGCGATACGTGGTTGGGTATTCCTGTTAAATGGCCCAATATAGCTGGTGCTAAGGTCATTGTTGAAGCTGGAAAAACCTCGTATCATATAGATCCCAGTCAGGGAACGCACTTTTTCCAGAACCTAACCTCGTGTGGGTCTGCGTACCTTACCGTAGATGGCGTGGACGATACGGAGTGCTGCAACATGGACTTGTTAGAATCGTTGCCCGTTATTGCAGAAACAAAGTACATTAAACACGTACGGAGTGAGCGTGCCTTTGTAGCTAAAATAGACGGCAAAAAAGGCAAAGGGGTGGTGATGTAATACCCTTAATTGGGGTGCATCATCCGCTTTTTGAACGTCCTGTGTGCATGGTTTTACAAAATAATGGCGCAAAGTACATTTTTTTGCTCAAAAAATTTGCAATTAACAAAAAAGGTATTACCTTTGCAACCACTTAAACGATGGTGCCATAGCTCAGTTGGTAGAGC
>JAFOWX010000133.1 GCA_017391905.1 Paludibacteraceae bacterium
ACATGGAATGGTTATGGGATTGGTTTTCAACTCTCCATTAGGCATTCTATAAGAAACTTCCATATCAAAGAGCTTATTTTGGTTTTCCGTTAGATGGTTCTGTATGAATTCCAATTTAAAGCCCACTTTAACATTTTTCGCTAAGTTGGGTTCTTCGTTGTTGTTGTTATGATTGCCACAACCCACCAAAAGGGATCCCATAGCAACTAATACTACCCAGCTGCTTACTTTTTTCAATAATTTCATAATCAAATAATTAATTTTTTATTTTGATACAAATGTATGCTTTTACAACCAACATAAGCCCTGCACAACAAACATTATTTTTAGCTTTTATACATAATTAACAGAACACCTACTCCTGTAAAAATAAAATAACATAAAAGCCTGTAAACATGACAAAATCATTACAAACAGCAAGACGAGGAATCATATTTTTTATATTTTTTTAATTGCTATTTGTGCAGTGTTTTGCTAATTTTGTACACCATATAAATTCACACGTTTACAAACATGAAAAAGTACTTATTTTTAGCCGCCCTTGCCCTATCGGCCAGTGCCTGTGTTACCCAAGCTAAATACAACGAAGCCAAAGAAAGCGAAGCCCGTTATTACGACGAAGCCCGTTTATGCAACGAATCTCTTTTGGCCGAAAAAAATAAAAACAAAGAACTAACCAACCTGTTGGAACAGCTTAAAACCAAAGCCACCCAACAAACAGACCAAGTAAACCAACTTTCCAAAGAGCTAAAACGCGTGCAAGACGATTGCACCGCCATGCAAGAGCAAAACAAAGAATTGTTTGACAAGCTTAAAGCAACCAAAAGCAAAGAAGAAATTCAGGCCATGTTGAGCGAAATTCAAGCCTTGCAAAGCGAACTCATGGCGCGCGAAGACGCCCTATTTAAAGCAGAGCGTACCTTGCAAGACAAGCAAAATCAATTGGAATTGCAAAACGCCAAAATTACTGAGCTCACCGCCCTTATTGAACAACAAAACGCCAAGATGCAAGACATCAAAAACAAAATTCAAAACGCATTGGTGGGTTACGAAGGCAACGGTTTGCAAATTGAGTCCAGAAACGGACGCATTTACGTTTCGCTCGATGAAAAATTACTATTCCAATCGGGTAAATGGAACGTAGATACACGCGGCAAGCAAGCCATCCGCCAACTTTCTGGCGTATTAGCAGGTCAAAAAGACATTGATATTTTAGTAGAAGGTCACACCGACAATGTGCCTTACAGTGGCAACGGCAACATCACAGACAACTGGGATTTGAGCGTAAAACGCGCCACAGCTATAGTTCGTATTTTGCTCGAAAACAAAGATTTAGAAGCATCACGCGTAACCGCTGCAGGCAGGGGCGAGTTTAATCCGGTAGATACCGACAACACCAAAGAAGCGCGCCAAAAGAACCGCCGCATCGAAATTATCCTAACACCCAAACTAACCGAGCTGTTGCAGTTGTTTGAATAAACAGCAAGCGTCATGAACTTTATAAGCACCATACAAATTCCAAAGGCAAAACAAACCATAACACACCACAACCGTGTGCTATGCGTAGGCTCGTGCTTTGCCCAAAACATAGCCCGCAAGCTATGCGAAAACGGTTTTGATGCCTGCAACCCGTTTGGTGCCCTATATAACCCCCTTTCCATTGCCCAAGGCATAACGTACGCCGTGCAAGGTACCCCCATACAGCCAGACACGCTCATTTTGCAAGATGAGCAGTGGCACCACATGGATTTTCACAGCGATTTTTCGCACAGCCATATAGACACGGCATTGGCGCAAATAAACACCGCCATAGCCAACGCACACCAAGCTTGGCAAAACAGCCACGTGCTTATTATTACCTTGGGTACAGCATGGTGCTACACTTGGCACCAAACAGGCAAAGTAGTGGGCAACTGCCACCGCCTGCCGGCCACGCAATTTACACGCCACAGGCTATCGCTTGCCCAAATTACAGACACCCTGCAAGGCATCTGCAACCAAGCATCCGGCAAGCAAATAATCCTCACGGTAAGCCCCATAAGGCATTGGAAAGACGGTGCGCACCAAAATCAGCTTAGCAAAGCCCTGTTGCTGTTAGCCTGCGAACAAATGGTACAACAAAACAGCAACGTAGTTTATTTTCCTTCGTACGAAATTATGATGGACGAACTACGCGATTACCGCTTTTACGCCGACGATTTAATGCACCCCTCGCACATGGCGATACAATACATTTGGGAACGTTTTGCCCAAACCTATTTTGACCAAACCACCCAAAAAGCCTGTGCACAATGGCAAAAAATAGAACAAATGCGGCAACACAGGCCCTTTAATACCCAAAGCGAGGCCTATAAACAATTGCAACAAAAAATAGCCCACCAGCAACAGCAGTGGCATCAGTTATACAAATAATAAACCATGAGCAACCCAAACACCAAAACCCAAGAAAATCCCTTGCTAAACATCCTGTTTAGCATTGTTATACCGGCCATTATTTTATCCAAATTTAGTACGCCCGAAAAATTAGGCGTTATTCCCGGATTTTTAATAGCCTTGGCATTTCCCATTGCACTGAGCGTTTACCAGCTCATTATCAAAAAACAAGTGGGCTTTATTGCCATATTGGGTTTTGTGAGCATTTTATTTACCGGTATCATTGGCATTTTGGAAATTCCCACCCAATGGCTTGCCGTAAAAGAAGCCGCCGTACCTTTGCTGATAGGATTGGCAGTAATTGTTTCGCAGTACACCAAATACCCACTCATAGAAAAACTCATTTACAACAACCAATTACTCAAAATTGCCCTCATCGAAGAACGCCTGCAAGCCAACGGCAACACCCATTTGGTAAAAAAAATAATGCGCAACGCCACTTGGATGGTAGCCGCATCGTTTTTGGTATCTACCGTGCTAAACTACAGCCTTACCAAATACATCGTAGTAAGCCCGGCAGGAACAGAAGCCTTTAACCAAGAATTAGGCAAGCTAACCGCTTTGAGTTACCCCGTAATAGCCCTACCATCTACCTTAGTTATGGTAGCAGCACTGTGGTATTTAGTAAACCGCCTTAGCAAAGCCACCGGCCTTAGCTTAGAAGAAATGCTCGCTATAGAGTCGTAGTCAAAGCAACAGTCAAAGGTCAAAGGTCAAAGGTCAAAGGTCAAAAGTAAAAAGTCAAAAGTAAAAAGTCAAAAGTCGAAGGTCTAAGGTCAGAGGTCAGAGCGCAGAGGTAAAAGGTCTGTGAGGCAACTAAAGAGCGAAGACTTTAAGCGAGAGAGGTTAATAGGATTTTGCGCCATAGCGAGCGTAAAAAAAATGCGTTAAGAAGCAAAGCGGACATCGCATTTTTAGCGAGATAAAGCAAAAGACCCTCTCGAGCGCCTTTGTCTGAGCCTTTAGTCGCCAAAGCAACGGTCAAAAGTCAAAAGTCAGTGCAAGGTGAGTGCAGAAGCAAGCTCGCTTGGTTATGCCGAACCGCAGCCTGACTTCATGAGCGAAGCGAATAAAGTCAAATCAACACGTCAACAATATATGACTGCACAAGAAATATCAAACATATTAGGCAATCCTCGCACACAAACAAGCGAAGAAAGCACAATAAGCTATCTTTTAATAGACAGTCGCAACTGCATATACGCTCCGCAAAGCCTCTTTTTTGCCCTCACCACCCAAACCGGCAACGGACACAAATACATAGACCATTTGCTGCAACAAGGCGTGCAAAATTTTGTGGTAAGCGAGTTTAATCCGGCTTGGCAAGAAGCCAACGCCAACTTTTGGGTAGTAGAAAATACCCTACAAGCCTTGCAACAAATTGCCACTTACCACCGCCAACAATTTAACATACCCACCATTGGCATTACCGGCAGCAACGGCAAAACCATTGTCAAAGAATGGTTGTACACCCTGTTACAACCCTTCTACCACTGCGTACGTTCGCCCAAAAGTTACAACTCGCAAATAGGCGTTCCCCTATCCGTTTGGCAACTAAACAGCCAACACCAACTGGGTATTTTTGAAGCCGGCATTTCCACTACAGGCGAGATGCAACAGCTTCAACGCATCATAGCCCCCACCATTGGTATCTTTACCAATTTAGGCAGCGCACACCAACAAGGTTTTGCATCCACCCAAGAAAAATTAGCCCAAAAGCTACAACTCTTTATTGGATGCCAAACCCTTATCTATTGCAAAAAATACCCCATAGAAAGCCAAGCAACAACCCTGTTGCCAAACACCCAATTGCTTTCGTGGAACTTTAACGACCCCTCGGCCGCTATAAACGTAAGCATCGAGGCGCAAACAGCTACCCACACCAAACTGTGGCTTCAACTAAAACAGTTTACATGGGGGGATTCAACAAGCTCAACCACCAATGCACCGAATCACCAAATCACCAAATCACCAAATCATCAAAGCGAAGCGTTCTGTTACACCCTGCCCTTTATAGACCACGCGTCTATCGAAAACGCCATACACGCCATAGTATGCTGTTTGCTATTGGGGCATAGCAACATACAAACCGAGCAACTGCAACCCGTAAGCATGCGCCTATCCATAAAGCAAGGCCTTAACAACTGCCTGCTTATAGACGATGCCTACACCGCAGACATAAGCGGTTTGCAAGTAGCACTCAACGTAATGGGCGAACAAGCCGAACACAAAGTAGATACACGCACCGTTATCTTGTCAGACTTGCCCCAAACAGGCATGAGCCCACAAGACCTTTACAGCGCCGTATCTTCGTTGCTGCAAGAAAAAAAAGTAACCCACTTTATAGGCATAGGCACACAAGTAATGCAATACGCACACCTGTTTCCCATGCAAACCGCGTTTTTCCAAACCACCCAACAATTTTTAGCCACCAAACCCACCTTTCACAACCAAATTATTTTAATCAAAGGTGCCCGAAGCTATCAATTTGAGCAAATAACCGCCTATTTGGAGCAAAAACGCCACGAAACGGTTATGGAAGTGGATTTAAACGCCTTGGTACACAACTTTAAGCACCTACGTTCGTTCTTAAAGCCCGAAACCAAAACCGTAGCCATGATAAAAGCCAATGCCTACGGTTGTGGCGCTATGGCCATAGCCCAAACCCTGCAACACTACCACTGCGATTACTTTGGCGTAGCCGTTGCAGACGAGGGAGCCGAACTGCGCAAAGCCGGCATTCAAACACCCATTATGGTAATGAACCCGGAAGCCAGCAGCTTCCATTTACTTACCCAATACCATTTAGAGCCCGAAATTTACAGTTTTGACGTACTAAACCGCTTTATGCAGTTTATAGACCAAGAAGGCCTAACCCACTATCCCATTCACATAAAAATAGACACCGGCATGCACCGTTTAGGCTTTGAAAAGGCCGATATGCCTGCCCTTGTCAGCCTGTTGCAACACAACCAATTGGTAAAAGTATGCTCGGTATTTTCGCACTTGGCAGCATCGGAAGATCCATCCATGGATGCCTTTACCCTGCAACAAATCAACCTGTTTAGCGAGTGTACCCAAACCTTGCAACAATCCTTGCCCTACACGTTTATCAGGCATATTTTAAACACCTCGGGCATACAACGCTTTGCCCAATACCAGTTTGACATGGTACGCATGGGCATTGGCCTTTACGGCGTAGGCATCAACGAGCAATCGCCCATCCAAAACGTAGCCACCCTAAAAACCGTTATTTTGCAAATAAAAGAATTAGCCAAAGGCGAAACCATAGGTTACAACCGCAAAGGCATTTTAACCCGCAACAGCAAAGTAGCCGCCATACCCATTGGGTACGCAGACGGCCTTAGCCGCGCCTTTGGCGGTGGCAACGGATACGCGTTGGTACGCGGACAAAAAGCTCCATTTTTGGGCAACATTTGCATGGACGTATGCATGATAGACGTAACAGACATTCCAGACGTGTCCGAGAACGATCCCGTAACCATTTTTGGCAGCGACCTTACTATCAGCGAGTTGGCACAAAAAACCAACACCATACCTTACGAAATTTTAACCGGCGTTTCGCTTCGTGTAAAACGCGTATATTTTCAAGAATAACCATGAAAAAGACCATTCTTATAGCCCTTACCGCTCTTGCTGCCTGCTTTACCGCCTGCACCAAGCCCTTTCCACATACCGCCGATGCGCAATTGTTGGAAACCAATCCCTGCGTAGTAACCGACATCGAAATGGAAGTAAAAATACCCGTTGGATTTAAAGTTATCAACCAGGCCTATACAGACTCCATTTCGGCCATTCGTACCCAAGAAAACCCCTTTGACATGAAACTCTTGCGCATTTTTGCCGACACCATCCTAAACGCCAACATCAGCTTGTCGGATATGCGCCATATACCCTACGAAAAAACCGAAAACGATTTGGACTTTTACCGCCAAACCTACAACGCCAACGGTTTTTGGGACAGCGTAACCCTTACCCGTTACCACACCCCAGATTACCCCAAATTGGTAGTACTCGAAATGCAAAACAGCAGAGGCACCCTTATTCGCACCCTGTTTTACAACAACCAAAAGGCACAATTTTGTTTGGACTACTATTTTGCCACCCAATTTTACGATGCCTTTATGCCCTTTGTATGGTCTTCTGTTGCATCCATTAAACCCAATCACGAACTTCAAATTTTGGTACAATGAAAACAGCCGCTTGGTTTAGCTACTACAAACAGCTCATGCACCATTGCAATCATTTCATCAACAAGCAAATGATTAGCAAAGTAAGGCAGGTATACAAACAAACACCCCTGCCGGAAGGTTTTGACTATAAAATAGGTCAGGCCCTGCAAATTGCCAACATTGCCGTGGTAGAATTAGGCTTAGGCAATTCGGCCGTTATAGCCGTTTTGCTTTATCCGCTTACCAAAGACAAGCTATACCAAGCCAATATCGAAACCGAATACAACGTAGAGATAGCCACCATTTTGCGTGGCATGGATAGAATCAAGCAACTCTATTCCAAAACCCCTTCGTTGGAAACTGAAAATTTTAGAAAGTTGCTTTTAACCATGGCCGAAGACGTGCGCGTTATCATGATTATGCTGGCAGACCGCTTGCATACCATGCGTAACCTACACGTAAAACAGCCCGAAAAGCAACAATACATAGCGCGCGAAACCGCCTTTCTGTACGCCCCCATGGCACACCGCATGGGTTTGTATAAGGTAAAAACAGAAATGGAAGACCTCTCCATGAAATACACCGTGCCTTCCATTTACAAAGAAATTGCCGGCAAACTATCGGAAACCAAACGCGAACGCGACCGCTACATAGAACAATTCATAGAGCCGCTTCGCCAAAAACTAACCGCCGCCGGGCTTACCTTTACCATTAAAGGCCGCACCAAAAGCATTTACAGCATTTGGAACAAAATAAAAAAACAAAACACCACCTTTGAAGGCATATACGACCTATTTGCCATTCGCGTTATATTAGACAGCGACATAGACAAAGAAAAGGCAGAATGTTGGCAAGTATATTCGGTAGTAGCCGACATGTACCAACCCAACCCCAAACGCCTGCGCGACTGGCTATCCAACCCCAAAGCCAACGGCTACGAATCGTTGCACACCACCGTGATGGGGCCCGAAGGCAAATGGGTAGAAGTACAAATCCGTACCAAACGCATGGACGAGGTGGCCGAAAAAGGGGTGGCTGCTCACTGGAAATACAAAGGCGTACAAGGCGAAGCCACCATGGACACGTGGCTAAAAAACTTGCGCGAAGTATTAGAAAACCCCGAACTAAACGACAAGGAGTACATGGACGAGTTTAAGCTCAACCTGTACGACGAAGAAGTGTTTGTGTTTACCCCCAACGGCGATTTACACAAGCTACCCAAAGGCGCAACCTTGTTAGACTTTGCCTTTGCCATCCACACGCACGTGGGTTCTACCTGCGTAGGCGGTAAAATAGCGGGCAAAAACGTTACCTTAAAATACGTACTCCACAACGGCGACCAAATAGAGGTCATCACCTCGCCCAACCAAAAACCACGCCCCGACTGGATAAACTTAGTGGTTACCAGCAAGGCCAAACAACGTATTCGTCAGGTAATAAAAGAAACAGAAACCAAACAAGCCAACGCCGGCAGAGAAATACTGCTTCGTCGCTTTAAAAATTGGAAAATAGAATTGGACGAATCGCGTCTTTCCAAATTGGCAAAAAAGATGGGGTACAAAAACCTGTCAGACCTTTACATAGAAATTGCCAACGAAGAATTAGAAGTACTCGATTTTAGGGAACAATACTTAGAATTTGACAAACGCGAAGAACCCCTGCAAGAGCCACCCAAAGCAGACGAATTTACCAAACGCAGCACCAAACAAGAAGACGTTCTTATCATCAACAACGAAACCAAAGGCGTGCAATACAGCATGGCAAAATGCTGCAACCCCATTTTTGGCGACGAAATTTTTGGTTTTGTAAGCGTTTCGGGCGGTATAAAAATACACCGAAAAGACTGCCCCAACGCCCCACAAATGATTTCGCGTTTTGGCTACCGCATTGTAAAGGCAGCATGGGAAGCATCGTCCACCCAACAAAACATTTGCACCCTTTACGTTACCGGCAACGACGATTTAGGCATAGTTACCAACATAAGTTCGCTTATTTCTAAAGAAAAATCTGTAACTTTGCGTTCTATATCCATTAACTCCGATGCCGGCATGTTTGAAGGCCGTTTGGTACTAACCGTTACCAACACGCAAGAGTTAGATAAGATAATACACAAAATTCGCACCGTAAAAGGTGTACAACAAGTAACACGTATATAATATGTTTTCAGGAATTGTAGAAGAAATGGCTACCGTGGTAGGTATTGAGCAAGAATTGGAAAACTTGCACTTTACCCTAACCTGCTCTTTTGTAAACGAGCTAAAAATAGACCAAAGCGTAGCCCACAACGGCGTATGCCTTACCGTTGTACGTATCAAAGATAACACCTACACCGTAACCGCCATGAAAGAAACCTTAGAACGTAGCAACTTAGGTAAATGGCAAGTAGGCGACAAAGTAAATGTAGAACGAAGCATGATGATGAATGGCCGCTTAGACGGACACATTGTACAAGGCCACGTGGACCAAACCGCCATTTGCCAAAGCGTAGAAGATGCAGCCGGTAGTTGGATCTACACATTCTGCTACCAAAGCACACCCGATATGCTACAACGCGGATACTTTACAGTAGATAAAGGTTCTGTTACCGTAAACGGTGTAAGCCTTACCGTATGCAACCCCACCGAAAATAGTTTCCAAGTGTGCATCATCCCTTATACCCACGATAATACCAACTTCTGCCACATTGAAAAAGGCAGCGTGGTAAACTTGGAATTTGACATTATAGGTAAGTACGTTAGCCGCTACGCAGCGGTGATTCGATGATTATGCAAAGAGGGCGTTAAAAAAATCCGTGTGTTTGAGCCTAAGGCGAGTTAGGATTTTTAGGCCGAAAAAAGAAAAATCAGCGACGAACAGTGGGTATGAGATGCACTTGGTGATTACAAAAAGACACTGCCCCACATAGACCATTCAAAAAAAAAACGTTGCGACGAGCGGAATAGAGATAAAAAATGAATTATTTATTAGGAAATACATTAAGCGAACTGCAAGACATAGTAAAAGCCTATGGCTTGCCCTCGTTCACAGCCAAACAAATTGCCGATTGGTTGTATAAAAAACGCGTGCGCAGCATAGACCAAATGACCAACTTGTCGCAAAAAGCACGCACCGCCCTTTCGGCCCACTACGAAATAGGCGTAAGCCAACCCGTCCACATAGCCCAATCGGCAGACGGAACCGAAAAATACCTATTTAAAGTAGGCAATAACCAACACATAGAAAGTGTATTTATTCCCGAAAAAGACCGCGCCACCCTTTGCATATCCTCACAAATGGGTTGCCAAATGAACTGCCTGTTTTGCGCCACCGGCAAGCAAGGTTTTGCAGGAAACCTTACCACTGCCGAAATTTTAAACCAGGTACAAAGCATCCAAGAACCAGACAGGCTCACCAACATTGTGTTTATGGGCATGGGCGAACCCCTTAACAATGTAGAAGCCGTACTCAAAGCCATCGAAATTATGACAGCCGATTACGGTTACGGTTGGAGTCCCAAGCGCATTACGCTCTCTACCGTAGGCATTTTGCCCAACTTGCCAGCCTTTTTGGAGCAAACCAACTGCCATTTGGCCGTAAGCGTACACGCCCCCTCGGCTTTTGAACGCCGCGAACTTATTCCAGCCGAAAAAGCCTACCCCATTAACGACGTTATTACGCTGCTCAAAAAATACGATTGGTCGCACCAACGCAAACTATCCATTGAGTACACCCTCTTTGACCAGCTAAACGACACCCAAGAATGTGCCCAAAAGTTAGCCGATATGTTGCGCGGATTAGACTGCCACGTTAATTTGATACCCTTTCACCAAATACCCCAAGTGGGCTTAGCTCCCACCCCCATGAAAGGCATTGAGCAATTTGAACAATGGTTGGCCAAACGCCGCATAAGCGTAACCATCCGCAAATCGCGCGGTCAGGACATAGACGCTGCCTGTGGCATGTTATCCACCAAACAAAATCAAAAAGCATGAAAAAACTGTTATTATTCGTCATTACCCTTTGTGGATTAGCTTTTACCGCATGTGACAGCAATCCCACCCTGCCCACCGCCACCGGTGCAGCCGGCGAAATTTTGTTGGTTATCAACGAGAGCGTGTACAAAAGCAGCGTAGGCGACTCCATTATCCAAATACTAAACCACGACGTTCCTTGCATGCCGCAATCGGAACCCATGTTTAACATATCGCGCACCAATTTTGAAGGCTTTACCTCCATTATCAAGCCAGCGCGCAACATCATCATGGTAGATGCAGGTCGCACCTACTCTAAGGTTAAAATGAAAACCGAAGAAAACAAATGGGCAAAACCCCAAGCCATTTTAACCATTCAAGGCCCTTCTGTAGAAGAAGTTGCCAACGCCATTGGCAAATACAAATACCACATAGCCAATTACTTTATTAAGGCCGAACGAGACCGTGCCATGAAACACCACCAACGTTACTACGAAAAAGACATGGTAAAAAAGGTGCAAGAACACATGGGCTTTTCCATGGCTGTTCCACGCAACATGGTACGCTGTAAAAAAGCCGAAAACTTTATGTGGATATCCAACAATGCCGGTAACATGAACCGCAACATTGTGTTGTACACCTATCCTTATACCGAAAAAGACGCCTTTTCGCGCCATAAACTGTTGCAAAAACGCGACTCGGTAATGAAATTGCACATTCCGGGCCCGGTAGAAAACTCGTACATGACTACCGAATACCGCTTTGAGCCACCCATTTGGCAAGAAACCGCCTTGGCAAACAACCAATACGCCATTCAGCTACAAGGCATGTGGCGTGTAGAGGGCGAATTTATGGGCGGTCCTTTTGTAAGCATTAGCTGTTTAGACCCAAAAAATCAACGCATCATAACGGCCGAAGCCTTTATTTATGCACCCAATCAATACAAACGCAATGCCATGCGTCAATTAGAAGCAGCATTGTACACCATTAACGTAGAAGAATAACACAATGAACAAATTAAAAATAGGCATTACCCACGGAGACATTAACGGCATTGGGTACGAAGTTATTTTAAAAACCTTGGACGATAACCGCATTACAGAGCTATGCACCCCCATTGTATATGGTTCGCCCAAAGTAGCGGCATACCACCGCAAATTAACCAACACCAACGTAAACCTTAACCTTATTAACAAGGCCGAAGACGCAGCCGAAACCCGCGTAAACATCATTAACTGTTGTGGCGACGAGGTAAAAGTAGATTTAGGCAAATCTACCACCACCGCCGGCGAGGCATCGTTTATTGCCTTAGAACGTGCTACCCAAGACCTTAAAGAAGGTAAAATTGATGCCCTTGTTACCGCTCCCATTAACAAAAACAACATTCAGTCGGCTCAATTTAGTTTTCCCGGCCACACCGAATATTTGGAACAACTTTTTGGCAACGAAGGCGATGCCCTAATGATTTTGGCAAACGACAGCTTGCGTGTAGCCGTTGTTACCGGGCACGTACCTGTTACCAAAATATCAAGCCTGCTTAGCGTAGAAAAGATTGTCACCAAAATAGAACAATTCAACACCTCGCTTAAACAAGACTTTGGCATTTTTAAACCACGCATTGCCGTATTGGGCTTAAACCCACACGCCGGCGACGGTGGCGTATTAGGCAACGAAGAGCAAGACATTATCTTGCCAGCCACTGAGCAAGCCCGCCAAAACGGCGTTATTTGCTTTGGTCCGCTTCCTGCCGACGGATTTTTTGGTTCTGATGCTTACACCCATTACGACGGCATCTTAGCCATGTACCACGACCAAGGCCTTATCCCCTTTAAAACCATTGCCATGGACAACGGCGTAAACTTTACGGCAGGTCTTTCCATTGTGCGCACCTCGCCAGACCACGGTACTGCCTACGACAAAGCAGGCAAAAACCAAGCCAATGCTAACTCCATGCGTCAAGCCCTATTCATGGCCATTGACTTTGTAAAACAACGCAGAAATTCGTTATGATAGCATCAAACGACATACAAACCATAAAAAACAAATTTGGCATTATTGGCAATGCTCCGCAATTGCTACATGCCATCCAAATAGCCGTGCAAGTAGCCAATACAGACCTTTCTGTATTAGTTACGGGCGAAAGCGGTGCCGGTAAAGAAAACTTTCCCAAAATTATCCACCAATACAGCACACGCAAACACAACAAATACATGGTGGTAAACTGTGGTGCCATACCCGAAGGCACCATAGACTCCGAACTATTTGGGCACGAAAAAGGATCGTTTACCGGTGCACTAACAGACCGTAAAGGTTACTTTGAAGTAGCAGACGGAGGCACTATTTTCTTGGACGAGGTGGGCGAACTTCCCCTCTCTACCCAAGCCCGCTTGCTTCGTGTATTAGAAGTTGGCGAATTTATCAAGGTAGGTTCATCGCAAGTGCTAAAAACCAACGTACGCGTTATAGCCGCCACCAACCGCAATCTACCCCAAGCCATTAAAGAAGGTAAATTTCGCGAAGATTTATACTATCGTTTAAACACCATACACATTAAAGTACCGCCCTTGCGCGAACGTGTAAACGACATTGTACCCCTCTTTACCAAATTTACCACCGAATACGCCGAAAAAAACAGACGCCCCGTTATCAGCCTAACCGCCGATGCGCAAAAACTATTGCGCAAATGTTATTGGCGCGGTAACATTCGTGAGCTAAAAAACGTAGCCGAACGCCTTTCGGCCATCGAAACCGAAAACATCATTGATGCCACCACCCTGTCGCTTTACTTGCCAGACCAAGCCGAAAGCACCCTGCCTCAATTGGTAAGCAAGCAAGACGAAGGCAAAACCTTTAGCTCAGAACGCGAAATTTTGTACACCGTTTTGTTTGATATGAAAAAAGACATGGACGAACTCAAAAAAACGGTAAAACTGCTTATGGAGCAACAAAAAGGCAACATCAGCAACGTTTCCTCGTCCGTTATCAGCAACGAAACCGCCCTTCTTCCCATGGCGCATGCCCATAGCAACGAGCCAACCGAAGACTTTATCGAGGTACAAGAATACGACGAAGAGCCCACCCTTTCGGTAGAAGAAATGGAGAAAAAACTCATCAAAGAAACCCTCGAAAAACACAACGGCAAACGCAACATTGCCGCCAAAGATTTAGGCATATCAGAACGTACCTTATACCGCAAAATAAAAACATACGGATTAGAATGAAAAAAGCTATCTACATACTAAGCACGTGTTTAAGCCTGCTATTGGTGGGTTGTACCATTTCGTACAAATTTAACGGCACGGTAATTGACTACGACAAAATCAAAACCATTGCCATAGAAGACTTTACCAACCAGGCAGCCATGGTTTACGCACCTTTAACCAACGTTTTGAACGAAAAAATTAAAGACACCTACACCAAGCAAACACGTCTTTCGCTTATAAACCGAAACGGCGACTTAGAGCTTTCGGGCGAAATTACCGGCTACGACATTGCACCTATGTCTATGGATGCCAACTCTATCGCAGCCGAAACGCGCTTAACCCTACGCGTACACGTTAGGTACACCAACAACACCAACCACGACGAAGACTTTGAGCGTAGCTACAGCGCATACCGCAACTTTGATAGCAATTACATGCTAACCGATGTGCAAGACCAGCTTATAGATGAATTGGTGGACGAAATTTGCGACCATATTTACAACGACACCGTAGCCAATTGGTAACAGCTATGACACCGCAAGAATTAACCCACTACATAGCACACCCCGAGCATTTAGGCAAAGAAACGCTTAACGATTTGCGTCAGTTGGTAGAAACATACCCCTACTGCGCCACCTTTATGTTGCTATATACCAAAAATTTAGCCAACGTAAACGACCTCCAGTTTCAGGGTTACCTAAACAAGGCGGCGCTTTATGCGTACCACCGCCAAGAGTTGCAACAGCTTATAGAGAAGCCTGCTGTAAGCTGCGCCTTGCCTGCAGAGCCTGCACCTGCTCCCAAGCACATAGACGCTCCGGGCACCTATCAACTTGTAGAACTAGCAGAACCAGCTTTGTCAAGCAACACCAAAACGTTAAAACAGCAAGACCTTATTGACAAATTTATTGCTACCAACCCAAAAATTCAGTTTAGCGATAAATTTGAGTACGAAGACCCCAGTGGAGCGTGGAAAGAGGACACTTCCGAAAGCATCTTTACCGAAAGTTTGGCAAAAATATACATCAAACAGGGGCAATATGAAAAGGCCATGCATATTTTTGAAAAATTAAATTTGAAATATCCAGAAAAAAGTACTTACTTTGCAGACCAAATACGTTTTTTAAAGAAAATAATTCAAAATTCCTAATAGTATGTTTACCGTATTAGTATCATTAGCTGTAGTTATCGGCATCTTGTTAATCTTGTTGGTTATCTCACAAAAATCAAAAGGTGGTGGTTTGGCCTCAGGTTTTTCTTCACCCAACAATGTATTGGGCGTAACCAAAACCACAGACTTTGTTGAGAAAGCAACATGGACATTGGCTGCTGTATTGGTAGTATTGTGCGTAGCTGCAGTAGGTTTTAAAACCAACGAAAAAACCACAGACGCTTCGTCTTCTTTACGTGAAAAAATAGAACAAACAGCTGCTCCTGTTCAAAGTCCTATTGCTCCCGTAAGCACTCCCGAAGCTGCTGCCGAATAATAACGTGCACGCAACAAGAACAAAAAGGTGACATTCTGTCACCTTTTTTTGTTTGGCACGGAATTTGTAATAATAAAGTCGATAGTCAATTGTCACTATTCACGATTAGTTAAAATAACAAGCAACAATCAACAAAAATATAACATCATGACAAACATTAAACCATTAGCAGACAGAGTGCTTATTGCACCAGCTGTAGCAGAAGCTAAAACCGCCAGTGGCATTATCCTACCCGATTCGGCCAAAGAAAAACCCCTACAAGGCAAAGTTATTGCCGTTGGTAACGGAACAAAAGACGAAGAAATGGTTGTAAAAGTAGATGACACCGTTCTTTATGGCAAATACGCAGGTACCGAAATTGAATGGGAAGGCGAAAAATACCTAATTATGCGTCAAAGTGACATTTTGGCAATTATTTAAGTTGCCCGTATATGTAATCACAAACAACAATCAACAAAATAATATATATGGCAAAAGAAATTAAATTTGATATTGAAGCCAGCGACTTGCTTAAAAAAGGCGTTGACGAATTGGCTAATGCCGTAAAAGTAACCTTAGGTCCTAAAGGTCGTAACGTTATTTTGGCTAAAAAATTTGGTGCTCCTCACATTACCAAAGACGGTGTGAGCGTAGCCAAAGAAATTGAGTTGGAAGATCCAAACGCAAACATGGGTGCTCAATTGGTAAAAGAAGTAGCCTCTAAAACCGGCGACAATGCCGGCGACGGTACTACCACCGCTACCGTTTTGGCACAAGCCATTATTTCGGTTGGTCTTAAAAACGTAGCAGCAGGCGCTAACCCCATGGATTTAAAACGTGGTATTGACAAAGCCGTTGCTAAAGTAGTAGAAGCCATCAAAGCACAAAGCGAAGAAGTTGGCGAAGACATCAGCAAAATTGAACAAGTAGCTACTATTTCGGCCAACAACGACGGCGAAATTGGTAAACTTATTGCCGATGCCATGGCAAAAGTGAAAAAAGAAGGCGTTATTACCGTAGAAGAAGCCAAAGGTACCGATACCACCGTTGACGTGGTAGAAGGTATGCAATTTGACCGCGGTTACCTATCGCCCTACTTTGTAACCGATACCGAAAAAATGGAAGTAGTAATGGAAAGACCATTGGTACTTATCCACGACAAAAAAATATCTTCGCTAAAAGAAATCCTTCCTTTGTTGGAAGCTACCGTACAAAGCAACCGTCCTTTGTTGATTATTGCCGAAGACGTTGACAGCGAAGCTCTTACCGCATTGGTAGTAAACCGCTTGCGTGCTAACTTGCGCGTTTGCGCCGTTAAAGCTCCCGGCTTTGGCGACCGTCGCAAAGAAATGCTACAAGACATTGCCGTTCTTACCGGTGGTACTGTTATTAGCGAAGAACAAGGTTTAAAATTAGAAACCGCTACCATTGATATGTTGGGTACTGCCGAAAACATTACCATCAACAAAGACAACACCACCATTGTTAACGGTGCAGGTGCTAAAGAAAACATTGCAGCTCGCGTAGCTCAAATCAAAGCACAAATTGAAAAAACCACTTCCGACTACGACCGCGAAAAACTACAAGAACGTTTGGCTAAATTGGCAGGCGGTGTAGCAGTGCTTTACATTGGTGCTCCTTCGGAAGTAGAAATGAAAGAGAAAAAAGACCGTGTAGATGACGCATTGAGCGCTACTCGTGCAGCTATCGAAGAAGGTATCGTTCCTGGTGGCGGTGTGGCTTACATCCGTGCCATTAGCGCTATCGAAGACCTTAAAGGCGACAACGATGACGAAACCACCGGTATTCAAATTGTACGTCGTGCCATCGAAGAACCTCTACGTCAAATTGTAGCCAACGCAGGCAAAGAAGGTGCTGTTATTGTACAAAAAGTACGCGAAGGCAAAGGCGACTTTGGTTACAACGCTCGTACCGACGTATTTGAAAACCTAATGGCCAGTGGCGTTATCGACCCTGCTAAAGTAACCCGCGTTGCATTGGAAAACGCAGCTTCTATTGCAGGTATGTTGCTAACCACAGCTTGCATTGTTTCGGACAAAAAAGAAGATAATCCAGCTCCAGCTATGCCTCCTATGGGCGGCGGCATGGGCGGCATGATGTAATCTGTTCTGCATACGCAAAAAAAAGCGACCAAATGGTCGCTTTTTTTGTGCAATATAAAAGATTTATACTAAATTTGTGGTTCGAGTAAATTAAATAATAATATTCATTAATTTTTTATACCATTATGATTAACTCTCAAGACATTAAAAACGGCATGTGTATCCGCATGGACGGTCGTTTGTATTTTGTTATCGAATTTTTGCACGTAAAACCCGGTAAAGGTAACACCTTTATGCGTACCAAATTGCGCGACGTAGTTGACGGTCGTGTATTGGAAAGAACTTTCCAAATTGGCTTCAAATTGGAAGATGTACGCGTAGAACGTCGTCCTTACCAATACCTATACCAAGAAGGTGACGATCTAATCTTCATGAACCAAGAAACCTTTGAACAAATTCCTATTGAACGCAACAAAATTACCGGTTTGGCATTTATGAAAGAAGGCGACGTAGTGGACGTGCTTAGCGACACCTCTACCGACACCGTTTTAACTGCCGAAGTTGCTACCAAAGTAGTTTTGAAAGTTACCTATACCGAACCTGGTTTGAAAGGTGATACCGCTACTAACACCCTTAAACCTGCTACCGTAGAAACTGGTGCCGAAGTACGCGTTCCTTTGTTTATCAACGAAGGCGAACTTATCGAAATCGATACTCGCGACGGTTCTTACGTAGGTCGTGTTAAAGCATAATTTGATTTACCACATACATCTACAAAAAATCTCAGTCTTTATGGCTGGGATTTTTTTGTTCAAAACTTAAACGCCTTAAACTTTGTTCATATCGTTTTTTATGCTATTTTTGCGTTTAATGTTTCAAGTAATAACACATATAGAGCACTTACTACAAAATCACGATTTTGTGATTTTGCCTAACATAGGTGGATTTGTGGCTTCTGCCCACGCTTCGCACCAAAAAGAAGACACCTTTTACCCTCCCTGCAAGGTAGTAGGTTTTAACCCCACCCTTACCTATAACGACGGTTTATTGGCACAAGCCATTGCCAAAGCCAATGCCATCTCGTTAGAACAAGCCAACAGCATCATAAACCAAGAGGTAAGCCAAATTACCCAACAATTGCACAGACAAGGTTGCTTTGTGTTTGGTAAATTAGGCACACTTACCCTACATGCTCAAGGCATTGGTTTTGAACCTTGCGAAACAGGTATTTCCGTTTCTCTTTCGTACGGACTGTTGCCGGTGTATTTTCCAGGCGTACAAGCAGAAAAAACAACCACTCCTGCTGCTAACACCACCCAAGTAAAATCCAACGTTGTTCCCTTAAAACAACGTCGCTTTAACTACGCTGCTGCCTGCGTTGCCGTTATTCTTATTTTGTTGATGATACCGGTTAATTTTACCAAGCAACAATTTGAATCGCGCGCTACATTTGTAGCTCCCCCTGCCTTTGAGGAGGTGGTAATAACCCCACAAGTAGCAGAACAAGCAGAACCAGAGTGCACCCCCTATCACGTAGTGATTGGCAGCTTCTACACACAAGCGAAGGCGCTTAAATTCTTAAAAGAATTGCCATCTTCGCTTAAAGACTGTCAAATAGTTTACTCAGATAACAGATTTAGAATAGTAGCCGCCTCGTTTACCACAGAAGAGTTGGGAAATCAAGGCATGGAACAGATAGCCAAAACCTACCCTGCCTACAAAGACGCATGGCTGCTGCATTATAACCCGTAATAATTTACCTATAGTCATCAAAATAGTATGGATAGAAAAATTTTAATCACAGGTGCCGCCGGTTTTATCGGTTCGCACGTAATCCGTTTGTTTGTAACCAAGTATCCAAACTACATGTGTTACAACTTAGATGCCCTTACCTACGCAGGTAACCTTGAAAACCTAAAAGACATTGACGGTTTGCCTAACTATCAATTTATCAAAGGCGATATTACCGACACCCAATTTATTGAAAATCTATTCCAAGAATACCAATTTGATGGCGTTATTCACTTAGCTGCCGAATCGCACGTGGACCGTTCTATTACCGATCCATTGGCATTTATCCGCACCAACGTAATGGGTACAGCCAACTTGCTTAACGCAGCCAAAAACCTTTGGAAAGACAACTACGAAGGCAAACGCTTCTACCACGTTTCTACAGACGAGGTGTATGGTTCGCTTGGCAAAGAAGGTTTCTTTACCGAAAAAACAGCTTACGACCCACGTAGCCCCTATTCGGCATCAAAAGCCAGCTCGGACCACTTTGTAAGAGCTTATTTCCATACCTACGGATTGCCCGTTGTTATGTCAAACTGCTCTAACAACTACGGAGCCAACCACTTCCCCGAAAAGTTGATTCCACTATCTATTAACAACATCAAAAACAACCGCCCTATTCCAATTTACGGCAAAGGCGAAAATGTACGCGACTGGTTATGGGTAAACGACCACGCACGTGCTATCGACACCATTTTCCACAATGGTAAATTGGGCGAAACCTATAACATTGGCGGACACAACGAATGGACCAACATTGACCTAATTCGCTTGCTTTGCCAAATCATGGACAAAAAATTGGGTCGCGAAGAAGGCACATCAGAAAAACTCATTACGTTTGTTACAGACCGCGCCGGACACGACCTTCGTTACGCCATAGACCCCACCAAGTTGGGAACCGAATTAGGTTGGAAACCTTCGCTACAATTTGCCGAAGGCCTTGAAAAAACCGTTGACTGGTACCTTGAAAACGAGGAATGGCTAAACAACGTAACCTCTGGCAACTACCAAAGCTATTACGAAAAACAATATGCAAACCGCTAATTGTAGCTAAAATGTAACATTTCACCCGTTATCTGCTAAAAACAGGTAGCGGGTGCTGTGTTTCACCACTTTAAGTGCCATTTGTTGAAAATTTAAGGGCTAATATTTTAATACACGCAGAAAAAAGCGTAAATTTGCATCTCTAAACACAAAAGAGACTATCGAAAAATATTCTACTAATATAATTATTGTATGAAAAAGCACAATTTTAACGCAGGACCATCTATTCTTCCTCAAGAAGTTATCAAAAAAACAGCTGAAGCTGTTCTTGACTTTGATGGTGACGGTTTATCGATTTTGGAAATCAGCCACCGTGCTAAAAATTTCCAACCAGTAGTTGACGAAGCCGTAGCTTTGTTCAAAGAATTATTAAACATTCCAGACAACTACTCCGTTATTTTCTTGGGTGGTGGTGCCAGCCTACAATTCTGCATGGTTCCTTTCAACTTTTTGGAAACCAAAGCCGCTTACCTAAACACCGGCGTATGGGCTAAAAAAGCCATGAAAGAAGCTAAAGGTTTTGGTGATGTAATAGAAGTTGCCTCTTCGGCCGACGCAAACTACACCTTTATTCCTAAAGATTACACCATTCCTGCCGACGCAGATTACTTCCACATTACAACCAATAACACCATTTACGGTACCGAATTGTTGCAAGACATCGACTCTCCTGTACCTGTTATTGCCGACATGTCTTCTGACATTTTCTCACGTCCTATCGACGTAACCAAATACGGTATGATTTACGGTGGTGCACAAAAGAACTTAGCACCTGCAGGCGTTACCTTCATCATTGTACGCAACGACTTGTTAGGCAAAGTTAGCCGTCACATTCCTACCATGTTGAACTACCAAACACACATTGACAACGGTTCTATGTTCAACACTCCTCCTGTATTGCCTATCTTTACCGCATTGCAAACCCTAAGATGGATTAAAGCTAACGGTGGCGTAGCAGAAATGGAAAAACGCAACATTGCTAAAGCAGAATTGCTTTACAACGCTATTGACAACAGCAAAATGTTTGTAGGTACCGCTAACAAAGAAGACCGTTCTCGCATGAACATTTGCTTTGTTATGAAAGAAGAATACAAACACCTTGAAGCAGACTTTATGAAATTTGCCACCGAAAAAGGCATGGTAGGTATCAAAGGTCACCGTTCAGTAGGTGGTTTCCGCGCTTCTACTTACAACGCATTACCTATTGAAAGCGTTCAAGCTTTGGTAGATTGCATGGCAGAATTTGAAAAACAAAACGCATAATACATGAAAGTTTTAGTTGCAACCGAAAAACCTTTCGCTAAAGTAGCGATTGACGGTATTAAAAATGTAATTGACGCTGCTGGTTATGAGCTAGCATTGCTTGAAAAATACACCGAAAAAGCCCAATTATTAGAAGCTGTTGCCGATGCTGACGCTATCATTATCCGTAGCGACATTGTGGACGCAGAAGTAATTGCAGCTGCTAAAAACCTAAAAATTGTAGTTCGCGCTGGTGCTGGTTATGACAACGTAGATTTGCAAGCTGCTTCTGCTGCTGGCGTATGCGTAATGAACACACCTGGTCAAAACGCCAATGCTGTTGCCGAATTGGCATTAGGTATGATGGTTTACGGCGTACGTAACCTTTACAACGGTACATCTGGTACAGAATTGATGGGCAAAAAATTAGGTATCCACGCTTACGGTAACGTAGGCCGCAACGTAGCTCGCATTGCCAAAGGCTTTGGTATGGAAATCTACGCTTACGATGCTTTCTGCCCAAAAGAAGTTATTGAACAAGACGGTGTTACCGCTCTTAACTCTGTAGAAGAATTGTACAGCACTTGCCAAGTGGTATCGTTGCACATTCCTGCTACTGCAGAAACCAAAAACTCTATTAACTACGATTTGTTAAACAAAATGCCTAAAGGCGCTATGTTGGTTAACACCGCACGCAAAGAGGTTATTAACGAAACAGAAGTTATTAAGTTGATGGAAGATCGCACCGATTTCCGTTACATGACAGACATTATGCCTGCTACTCACGCAGAATTTGCAGAAAAATTTGCCGGTCGCTACTTCTCTACTCCTAAAAAAATGGGAGCTCAAACAGCAGAAGCAAACATCAACGCCGGTATTGCTGCAGCTAACCAAATTGTAGGTTTCTTGCGCGATGGCATCAACAGATTCCAAGTTAACAAATAATTATCGATAGTTACTTATTGATAGTCATATAAAAAAATCTCGAACATCAGTTCGAGATTTTTTTTGTTACAAGCATCCTGCCTTCATTTCCAGCAACGCTCAACGCTTCTTTAAACAACCCTACCAATAAACAACAGGACACAAACTTTTCTTTTTGGTAGGCATGGTGTAAATTAACGAAATTTCGTTACTCCAAGAGCCATTCAGCTTATCGGACGTAAATAAGTCAAACACATAGTATAGCTGAAAACCTTGGTAATAACCACCCACGGTAAACGATGCAGTATGTACTTCTTCTACATCTGTTTTGTACGCAACACCCAAAATAACAGGCTGATAACAAATACCTACCCCTATATAGGCTTGCTTAAATTCGCCTTGTTGTTGGTAAGCGGCATTGGCAAAAAAGTAGTTATCGGAAAATCCCTGGCTTTTTAAACCATGATTTAGCTTTAAATCTTGTACAAAATTAACCTGCCCTATGTATTTTCGTTGCAAACGCTGACTACCGGGCACAAAACCATTATCAGGCTCTGCCAAGTGATACACCGCAAAACCCACCATTAGCTTATGCTCAAACACGTAGCTTGCACCCACCGAAAAATCGAACAAGCTTTTGCTGTTTGCTTCCAAACGCTCTACGGTAGAAGGCAATACACCACCGGTAGCAGGGTCCCATTGGTCGCCATAGCTCAACGCCGTGGGGTCGTACTGATGCAAAAACACACTACCCTGCACCCCTAATCGGATAAAATGTTTTTCGGCACACCTAAACGTATGTGCATACACCACATCAAACTGATGCGAGCCAAACGCCGGTGACATTTGGTCGTAGCTATACGCCGCACCCACCGAGCACATTTGTCGGTACACGTTTTGGTCGTAAGAAACACGTACCGTATGGTAATTATTGCCCAATTTAGGCCACTGCATGCGGTAGTTGATGCCCAAACGCAAGGTATTGGCAGCACCCACAGAGGCTGGGTTTAAACTAAACGGAACAACATTATGGTTACTCATTGAATAATCTTGCGCACATACCGGCAACGCCACACAAGCAAGCAAACCGGCCATTATCCACGTACAAATCTTCTTCATAACTAACATCTCCTTTCTTATTTAACAATGGATACTTGTCCTCTTAATGTTTCTTGGCGTTCCACACCATTTAACACAGCCCTGTACTGAGCTACCCAACCATACACGCCCCACGGACACGGTTTACCTTGATACGTTCCATCCCACGTATCATCTGCAGTATGTCCCTCAAACACCACTTCGCCCAATCTGTTGTAAATATAGAACAAAAACTCTTCTACTTCGTCCACACCATAAAAACCAAACACATCGTTTAAGCCGTCGCCATTAGGTGTAAAGGCCGTTGGCGACCACACATCTTTCCAAATGTGTACTTGCGCTTCGCCCTCAAAACGACATCCGTATTGGTCTATGGCTGTAACCTCAACCACAAAAGGTTGGTTAAACTTCTCTATTTGATAGGTATGCATGGTATCGCGCGCTTGCAACAAAGCAGATCCATCGCCCACGTTCCACCACCAAGTAACCTCGTTATTGGGCGCCATACCGGTTAATCGTACCGTTGGGTTGGCAGCGTCAATCCATTCGGGTTCTACCTTAAATTCCAACGTAGGAACAGGCATTCGAGCCAAAGAAACCTGCGCCGTAGAGTTACAAGCAAACTCGTTAGTACCCTCTACCGTAATGGTAGTAGGCGTATCGTATAGCACCACCAACCTATCCGATTGGTTGTTCATTACGTATTCGTTTTCGGGAAAACTACTCCACTTATAAGACAACGCACCCTCTGCCACCACAATGGCAGAATCCGGTTTTCCGGGGCAAGCAATTATTTTTTCAATATGGGCTTTTACCTGATCGGCATAGCGCACCATTACCGGTATGTCTATAGGGTCAGAATAGCAGCCTTTTTCCGAAACACCTCTTACTGTATATACCTTATCTTCTACGGGCGAAACAAGCAAGTAATCGGCATCGTCAGAAACACCTTGCCATTGGTACGAATAAGCACCAGCCACTTTCAACGTGGTTTCATTGCCCTCGCAAATGGTTGCATGAGGCGTTATTGCTTCTATTACCGGTAGGGGCAAAGGCGTAAGCGTTACTTCTTTTGGGGCCGATTCACAACCCTCATTTATCCCTATCACTTGTACAGTTTGTTGTACATCAGATGGTGCCGTAAAGGTGGCATCACCCTATACGCCATTCCACTTATACGTAACAGCACCTATGGCTTCCAACACAAAGGGTTCTTCGCCGGCACAACGTTCTATAAGGCCTGTTACCTCAATTTCTGGAATCTGTTTTACATTTACCACAAAGCGTTTGCTATCGCTACATCCTTCTTGGGTGTAACCTATTACCGTATATTCTTGTCCATTGGTTGGCTGGGGTATGGTTTGCACACCGCCTGTGGTTGCTCCTTGTATGCCTTGCCATTGGTAACTATTTGCACCCGTGGCTGTTACCACTGCATCTTGACCTGCACAAACAGCAGGAACATCTACAGTAAGAGTGGGTGTTGAGAGTACTTCAATATCGTGCTTGGCCTCTACCGTACAGCCTTTTTCATCTTGAGCTGTAGCTATGTAGGTTGCGTCATTATACGGATAAACGGTTATGGCAGATTGGTTGGCACTACCACTTACGTTCCACATAAAATTAGATAACCTCTCGCCAACCAACGTCAACTCAACCGCTTCGTTTGGACATGCTTTGGTTTCGCCCACAATATGCACAGGGGTTTTTCCAAACAACGTTACATCAGCAGGTTTCTCGTACACACAACCACGAGGGTCTGTAACCGTCACTTTGTACGTTTGGGTTTGTTCCGGAGTGGCAACAAAGGCCTCGCTTTCTGAAATGACCTGATTATACGCATCAACAGAACTTTTCCATTCTACACGGCTGTTAAGTTCTACATTACTAACCGATATATTGATTTCCTTTCCCTCGCAAACATTATTGGGAGCAGTAATGGATAAATCGGGGAAATAGGGAACATGAACGGTTTGAGAAAAAGATTCCTGACAACCGTTTGATGTTGTGGCCGTTAATTTTACCTCATAATCTCCCGGTTCTGAGTAGATATGATTAGACACGTTGGTGGTAGTTTCGCCCTCGCCTACTGTCCACATCCAGTTTACCAGATTATCACCGCTTACCTCAGACTTATCCTCAAATACCACCTCGCCCCCGCATTTGGCTTCGTAATCAAATTTTGGAACAAGTGTTACCGGGTCTAATTGGGTTTTTAAGTCTATGGCAGCACAACCTAATTCGTCTGTAAGTTCACATTGATAAGTTACATCATCTACCATATCCTCAAATGGAATGGTTACCACATTGGGAACATTGGGGTCGTTAGCTTGTATAGCAAAATGATCGCTTCGCGACCATTGGTAACCAGCATACCCGGTAGGTGCCGCTATGGTTGCTTCTTGCGAGTTACAAACCCTGGTAGATAGGTTCATATCCATGGCTTCGGCCCTAAAATACCCATACGCTTCGTGACTTCCTGCGTAAGGATAGGTTGAGTTTTGCTGTCTAAAGAAACAGTCGTGCGTAATAACGGTTATCGTAACTGTGCTACCTATGTATTGACGCAAATCCACCAAAGCAGATGTCCAAGGTTGAAACATATAATTTGCCGGATTGCCCGCAGAAGCAGTGCAACTTACCCCATTCTTTTCTGCCGTTCCTTTTTGCAATCGTTGAGAAAGAGAATTTACTACTGTTGAATAAGCAGAACATGTTGGAACAGATATTGTTCCATCTTGGTTGACAACTTCTATGCTTATGCCAAAATACGGACGTTCTGGTCCAAAATGCGAAGTGGGTGCCCCTGGAGTTTCGTCGGGCAAGTGTAACACGGCCGCAAAACGATACTTTAAAATACAAGTGGCTGGTGTAATCTTATAACTGTATCTTAAGCGTTCTGCTGCAGCATAGTCTTGAGCACCTCCATAACCTTCTACTTGTTGAGGAACCCCTATTCGCGCTACCATTTTGCCAGGATCCGGATTTATGTAAAATTCATCACATTGCAAAATTGGATCTTCGGTATCCACATCGCCAAACAATTTAATGCGTTCCACATTTGAGGGCATATCATCCCACTCGTAATGATACGTTTTATCATTATCGTCAGCATTACGGTTATCGCATATTAATTTACCTACACTACATTCCCACCCGGCAAAGTTGCCCATAGAGAAGTCTAAGTTGGGAGCATCTTGCGCAGCGGTTTGCGCAACCGTATATAATGCAGTACCTACTGCAAGCAGGCATAAGAGGAGTTTTTTCATACGTTTAATTTAGGTTTAGGCTGTAAATGTTTGTACAAAACAATTACGGCCGCAAAATTAACATTCTTTTATAAATTAACCATACATCCCCCCATTATAGTGCCCTCTGAACCATGCTTTTTAACATTTAGAAAAAAATATGGCATTTTTTTGGTAAAAAAGGCGCAAATGTTTGCAACATAAAATTATAATTTGTTTCTTTGCCATACCTAATTGCTAACCTTACTTTAAAACCCTTAAAAAACAAATTGCCTATTGATAAAACGTTACCCCAATAAATAATACACTATTAAATGGTAACTTTTAAACAAATGTCCGATAATCAACTCATTGAGTTGTATAAATTGGGCAACAATCAGGCATTTGATGCGTTATTATTGCGCCACAAGGATTATATCTATTCGCACATTTATAACATTGCTAAAGACGAAGAAGCCAGCAATGATATATTCCAAGATACCTTTATACGCATAATAACCTGTATTAAACAAAACAACTACACCGATACCGGTAAATTTAGGTATTGGGCTACGCGTATAGCGCATAACATGGTTATTGACCACGTACGAGCTTGCACCCAGAGCGAAGAGGTGCTAATAGACCCTACAGAATTTGCGTACATCAATAACGAACAGCTAAGCCAACCTCCCATTGAAGACGAAATGATTCAGGAGCAAGACCACTTAAAAGTGCACATGCTTTACTTGCAACTACCTGACAATCAACGCGACATAGTACGTATGCGTTTTTACGAAAATATGTCGTTTAAAGAAATTTCGGAGCGTACCGGTGTTAGCATCAACACCTCGTTGGGCCGTATGCGCTATGCCCTACTAAACATGCGTCGCATGATTAAATCTAACACCCACACCTCCAAGGCAGCAAACTATTACAACCTACAGCAAGCTATATAAAGTTGCTAAGACACTAAAAAAGGACTGAATCTGCAGATTCAGTCCTTTTTTTATACTACTAACTTACGCCACAGACACCTGTGGAGTTTCTTTTATTTCCTTTTTAAAAATCTTATACCCCATGGCTGCAATTACAATACTCACTATAGGACTAATGTAGCAGAAAAAGCAGTATGGGAAATACAAGAACGTAGATACGCCCAAAATAGTAGAATGGGTCATACCACAAGTACTCCATGGAATAAGGGGCGAAGTTACGGTTGCACCATCTTCTAAAGAGCGGCTCAACAATCGGTTCTCGTAACCGTATTTTTCAAACACGCCTTTAAACAAGTTGCTGGTAAGAATAATACTCAAGTATTGATCGGCAGTGGTGGCATTTAAAAAGAAACCGGTAAATACGGTAGAGCCTACCAACGTAACCCTGTTTCTAATAAAGCGTTGGCAAAAAGCAGTCATGGATTCTACAAAACCGCACGCTTTCATGCAAGCACCAAAGGTCATGGCGCAAAGCACCAACCAAACGGTATGCAACATACCTTCCATGCCATTGGTAGAAATAAGCTCTGCCAACAAGGCATTGTCTGTGTGTAGCGCCGTGCTTCCATAAAGGGTAATCATGGTGCCTTTAAAGATGCTATCGCCACCGGCAATTTCCATAACGGCATCCGGTTGCACAAAAATACCCACCACCATAGCCAATGCGGTAGATAGCATAAGCGTAATAATAGGCGGCATTTTTAAAGCAATAAGCACACAGGTAATAACAGGCACCAACAACAACCAAGGCGAAATAACAAAACGTTCTTGCAACGCCATGGCCAAAGAATCGGGCGATCCAAGGCCTTCTGCCTGATGGGTTAAGCCCATTACCAAGAAAATAACAAGTGTTATTACCATAGAAGGTATTACGGTAATAACCATGTACTTAATGTGTTCAAACAGAGGAGTTCCGGCCGAAGAGGCTGCCACTACCGTGGTATCAGAAAGGGGCGACATTTTATCGCCAAAGTACGCACCGGAAATAATAGCACCAGCCACTACTGCAGGGTTAAAACCGTGCGCTTGGCCAATACCAATAAGCGCCACACCAATGGTGGCAATGGTGGTCCACGAGCTACCAATTACCAACGACACTATGGCCGAAATAAGGCAAGTGGCAAACAAGAAAATAGACGGATGCACAATTTCCATGCCATAATAAATAAGCGATGGTACTACCCCACTTATCATCCAAGCTCCCCCTAAGGCACCAATAATAAGTAAAATAATAACGGCCGAAGCAATACCGCCTACACTATCTTTAATCTGACTTTCAAAGTCTTCC
>JAFOWX010000013.1 GCA_017391905.1 Paludibacteraceae bacterium
AAGGATTACAGCATGTTAGAACAATTTAGTGAGTATTATGACAACGAAAACCAATAGTAATAAAACCATTGACAAAAAATAACTACCTTTGCAAAAATTAAACGCATTTGATATGAGAACTTACACTTGTGCTGCCGATTTAGGCGATATAAAGGCTGCGGTTAAAGAAGCCTTAGAAGTAAAAGCCAACCCCTATAAATGGGATACCATGGGCAAAAACAAAACCCTACTTATGGTATTTTTTAATTCCAGTTTGCGTACCCGATTAAGCACCCAAAAAGCAGGCATGAACTTGGGCATGAACACCATTGTGCTTGACGTAAATGCCGGTGCCTGGAAATTAGAAACAGAACGTGGCGTAATTATGGACGGCGATAAACCCGAACACCTTTTGGAAGCTATTCCGGTTATGGGTAGCTACTGCGACCTTATTGGTGTACGTTCTTTTGCTCGCTTTGAGAACAAACAGTTTGACTACCAAGAAGTTATCCTAAACCAATTTATTAAATATTCGGGCAAACCTGTATTTAGCATGGAATCGGCTACTTGCCACCCTTTGCAAGCTTTTGCAGACCTTATTACCATAGAAGAATACAAAGAGCAAGAACGCCCCAAAGTGGTATTAACATGGGCTCCTCACCCCCGTGCGCTGCCTCAAGCTGTGCCTAATTCTTTTGCCGATTTTATGAATGCGGCCGATGTGGATTTTGTGATTACCCACCCACAAGGTTACGAATTGGCTCCCGAGTTTGTGCGTGGTGCACGCGTAGAATACGACCAACGCAAAGCCTTTGAAGGTGCACACTTTATTTATGCTAAAAACTGGTCGGCTTACGCAGACCCCAATTACGGCAAAATTTTGTGCCAAGACCGTGCATGGACGGTAGATACCGAAAAAATGGCGCTTACCGATAATGCTTACTTTATGCACTGCTTGCCTGTACGCCGCAACATGATTGTTACCGACGATGTAATTGAAAGCCCCCGCAGCATTGTGATTCCCGAAGCCGCCAACCGCGTAGTTTCGGCCCAAACCGTTATTAAACGCATGTTAGAAGCGATGTAACCCTTAACCCTTCGACAAGCTCAGGGACCGGTTGAGGGACCGATAACGGAGAGTCGGTGAACTAAATAACAATAAAGGCGACCATTAGGTCGCCTTTATTACTACTTATTCTTTTCTAAAATATCTTCCACCACTTTTTTGTGGAACATTTGCCGCACATTTACATCCTCTTCCCTAATTAGGTATCCTCCCTTACCAATAACGGTTTTGCCGTCTTTAAACTTGACTGAAGCCAATCGGAACTTGATGTTATCAAAATCTGTTCCGTACACATCCAATCCCAAACGTATGGGTTTTAGCAAGGCAATGTGGTAGTTAAACGATTCGTCCAAACCTTGCGTACCGCCTACACCTAAACGGTATTTATCCATGGACACCATAAAAGGATAGATTTCTATTTCGTTGTTCTTAACCAATAATTCTACCGAAACACTGTCTATCACGTTGCGGGTCTTTTTGCTAAACATCAGCATTTTGGCAATTTCGGAGAATGTTTCGCCATCCATGAGTACCAGACTATCGCCCCTTAGCCATGCCCCAGCGTTTACAGAGGGCAACACCACATTCATGGCCGAATCTAAGTTAGCGGTTACAGAAGCCTCGCACGCCACGCTACCGTCAAAAGAGCGCAGCATAGGCATAATAGAATCTAACTCGGGCAAGGCGGTTACCAATTCGCCTATTTGCACGCTATCCATATTAAGAGCAAAGGCAGCATTGGCCGTTTGTATGTCTTTGCATAGATAACTAAGGTGCATAGCCATTTTTCCCACTTTGGTGGATGTAGATAAATTGGCTACGCTTAGTACCTGATTGTTTACTTTTACCCTACCAGCAAAGTCTATTAGCTTCATGTTAGAAAACAGCACAGGATCTCCATCGGCATTAAAGCTTACATTTAAGTTTTTGGGAATAACTATAAGCGAAGCCTGTGTAGTAGAATCTATTTGAGCTGTACTTTCTATATCCACATCCATTTCTGAATCTGATTCTAACTGCGCTACATTAGCATCAGCACTTACCTGTTTGCGTTGCTCGGCTCTTTGGTTAGCCACCGTATAGGCACGCATAAGTTGGTTTACATCGATGCGTTTAGAGGTTAAATTTAAATTGCCGTTTAAGGTTCTGCCTCTAAGCAAGAACCTACGCACATTGTTTACCTCTCCGTTTAAGGTAATAGCAGAACGGCCCACACGCATCCTAAAGTTTGCCAAATTCAAGGTATCGCCATCAAAATCCACATCCACTTTTCGTACCGTCATAGGAAGCGGAAAATAAGCATCCCTTACATTAAAGCGTTTTACATGGATTTTACCCGTGGCTTTGAATTTCTTTAAAAACTCGTCTGCCATGTCTTCTTTTTCCATTACACCCATTACAAGGTGATACAAGCTATCTGTGTTTATTACTTTTTGTTCGCTTGCCGGAATAAGAACCGGTTTTTCTCCTTTTTTAGCTCTTTTGTATTTACGGAAATTAGGTGTTACAGCCGCTTGGATGCGGGTAGAGTCCAGCATCATGCCTGCTTTTTTCGATGCAAAAATAACCGAGTCAAACGATAGTCTTACAGCCGATGTGGGCACAAAGGCGTATTCCCTATCGGGCGAAACATTGGCACTGGCCGATAATCTTTTTGCCTTAAAGCGTACCGTATCTTTGGTTTGCGCATCAATGCCACGCAATGAGATGTTGGCCCTTAGTTTAGGTGCTTTGTTGCCACTTAGGTCGTCGGCATAAAATAACATATTTAGCCTATCCACATCCGCTTTTACAGCACGCTTATAGCGCAAGGTTAGGTTGCTAAAGGCCAACCTTGAATTAACAAGGGCTGTATCTACTTGGTTTGTGCGGCGGCTGGTAACACCAGTATTGGTATTTACTTTTATGCGGAGCGAATCTACATTTAGGCTTAATCGCTGGCTTGGAATGCTTACCCTTACTGCATCGCCTGTAATGGTGCCATTGGTATGGATTTGGCTCACATTCATATTGGTTACATCCTCTAGGAAAAAGTAGGCATTCAAATTGGCTGTCATGGCACCCCTTATCCTACCGTTTTCTAAAAACGGATACAATTGGTTCATGGCATAAAGATCTACGTTGCCTTTTACGTCTGCATCTATATACTCTTTGCCTTTTTTATAATGCGCATTGGCCTTTAACCTTACATTGGAACGGCCTGTTTTTACATAGAAATTATCTACTTGCACAAAGGTAGAGTCTTTGCTATGGGGGTTATACCTGGCGTTTGCCTTTAGGTCTAATCGGTCTAATGTGGCGTTTCGCTCGGGCGCAGAACCCTTTATGTTATCCAGTTTCACACTTGCTTGCACCACGGGCAATTTATCTTTACCATCAAAATATCCCTTGGCTGTAGCCTCTGCGGTTATTCCACCTTGTAAACGGATACCCTGAAGCATATCCACCACCGATTTAGGGGCAAGCGCAATGATGTTTTCAATTTTGGGCGAAGAAAGTGCCAAAGAAAGGTCTGTGTATATTTCTTCTTTGGAGATAATTTCTGCATTACCAGAGGCAGACACCGAAGAATTATCCAAGGTTAAAGCCAATTCTTCTACCTTAAACTTACGGAAGGTTGTATCGGCCGTCATGCTTGCCTTTAACGAACACGAGGTGCTATCTATAGAAAACTCGGCATCTTGCAAACGCACCTGTGGCATCAGCAAGTCTGTTTTTAACAGTGTACCTCTATCTGAATTGGCAGCTATCAGTTTGGTAGAAAATTTACCTACGCTGTACAACGTATTGGGATGGGCACTATAAAGCAATTTTTCCGCCCCTATTTCTGCACCGGCAATAATGACATTATCAGTAAACACTCCCTTTTTAGAGTGAAGCATAAAATCGTTTACAGCTACGTTAAATTGCGCCGAATCGTGCTTGTAGGTTACGTTTATCCTGTCTAACGCTATGTCTTTCCAACGGATTTCGGGCATGGCGGTAGCAGTTGTATCTTCCTGAGCCGAGGATGTAGGAAAAACATCCCAGTTGTTTTGACCGTTTATGGTTTGGGCATTTACCAATAGGTTTTTTGCCCATGCATGGTCTATGTTTACCTTGTTCTCGTTAAGAAACGCCATTACATCCACTGCCACATCAAGCGTATCTACAGCAAGAAGCGTATCCTTTACCTCGGGTATGTGGGTGTATATTACCAAATCGTAAAGTTTCACGCCCACGTTTGGCCAGGTTGACAATTTATAATCCAACTTGCCCACCTCAGCCTCTGCTTGCATGTAATCGGGCACATACGCTAAGATTTTATTGGTAACCTTAGGAATACAAACCACCTCCAAAACAACAAAAGGAAGCGCTACTAAGCAGCAAAGTGTTATGGCCAGTATCTTAACTAAAGTTTTCATTTTTCTCGGAAACTATTTTAAATAATTTATCGTTGCGGCGTAATGTTTCGGTGGTTTTAATGGAGAACACATCGCCTTTTTTTACCTCATCAACAGGTTTCAAATCAAGGCGCAATTCGGTAATGGTGTCCTCGTAAGCACCGGTGGTTTCGCCAGTTACCAAAATTTTATCGCCCACTTTTAGGTTTTGGGTTTCTAAGATACATTCGGCCACCCCAATTTTTTTAAAGTAGTTGGTAATTTTGCCAATGTACATTTTCTTTTCTATGGCCGAAGATCCGTAGCGTGCACTCCACTCGCCCAAGCGTTGACCCAAATAGTAGCCGTTCCAAAAACCGCGGTTAAATACGCGCGATAGACTATCGTCCCAAGCGGCAATTTTTTCTTCGCTAAAAGTGCCGTCCAAACAACTGTCTATAGCCTGACGGTATGCGCTTACTACGTGTTTTACGTATTCGGCACCACGCGCACGTCCTTCTATTTTAAACACACGCACGCCAGATTGCATCATTTTATTGATAAAATGAATGGTTTTTAAGTCTTTGGGCGACATAATGTAAGCATTATCAACATCAAGTTGTACATCGCCCTCTTTGTCTAACACGGTGTAGGCACGGCGGCACACTTGCATGCAAGAACCACGGTTGGCACTGCGGTTAAACTCGTGCAAACTTAAATAGCATTTGCCCGAAACGGCCATGCAAAGCGCTCCGTGGCAAAACATTTCAATGCGCACCAAATCGCCGTTTTTACCTCTAATTTGCTGGGTTTGAATAGCGTCGTAAATGTGTTTTACTTGGTCTAAGTTTAGCTCACGCGCAAGCACCACCACATCGGCAAATTGGGCGTAAAACTTAAGCGCCTCTACATTGGCAATGTTTAGTTGGGTAGAAAGGTGTACCTCTACGCCTTGGCTGCAAGCGTATTGCATGGCAGCCACATCGGCAGCAATAATAGCAGAAACACCTGCATCCTTGGCGGTATCTACAATGGCACGCATGGCTTCAAGGTCGTTATCGTACAAAACGGTATTAACGGTTAAATAGGTTTTTACGCCTTTTTGGTTGCAACGTGCCACTATTTCGCGCAAATCGTCGTGCGTAAAATTGCTGGACGAGTGGCTGCGCATGTTTAATTTCTCAATGCCAAAATACACCGAATCGGCACCTGCTTGCAAGGCGGCTGCCAAACTTTCCCACGACCCTACAGGGGCCATAATTTCATACTCTTCTCGGCTACCCAACAAGGCCGGATTTACTAATTGTTCTGCGTTCATATAAAGTGGTTGTTTAATTTATTTGTTGCAATCATCTCCTAAATAATCCCTAATGGATTGTACTATTTTAGCGGCCGCATGGGCATCGCCAAAAAGCAATGGAAATGCTACAGATTTGTTTTTAAATTGCTGGTACGCCTGAATAATCGCTTCCTGGTTGGCGTCAACCAACACCCCGGCACCTGCCTCAAGCAGTTCTACCCATTCTGTTTCGGAACGTAAAATAAGACAAGGCTTGGCAAAAAAGAAAGCTTCCTTTTGTACGCCGCCCGAATCGGTTAGTACCATAGCGGCATGCTTTTCCAACATAATCATATCTAAAAACGATGCCGGCGGAATGATTCTTAAATTGGGGCAATTTTCTATCTCGTGGCACAAGGCTTGAGGCAACAAGGCTTGCATTTGTTTTTTTGTACGAGGATGCAAAGGCAACACAATGGTTTGGTTTTCTTGCGTGGCAAGGTGTATAAATGCCCTAAATATGGCCGAAAGGCGCGCTACATTGTCTGTATTGCTTGCCCGATGCACCGTAGCTAACACAAACCTACCTGTTTGCAAAGCATGTTGCTTTAAAATGGTACTTTTTTGTTCTGCCAACTGCGCAAAATACACGCTGTTATCGTACATAACATCGCCACTGAGAATAATTTTCCTGTGTCTTCCTTGCAAAAAGGTTGCTTTTGTGCTTTGCAAGCCCTCGTTGTGCAAATTGTTTACAGCGGTTTTGGTAGGCGCAAAAAGCAAAGAAGAAAGCGCATCGCACGCTACACGGTTTATTTCCTCGGGCATGGTCATGTTGTAAGAACGCAACCCTGCCTCTACGTGAAATATGGGCACGCATACTTTAGCGGCTGCTATAGCCCCTGCCAAAGTAGAATTGGTATCGCCATACAGCAAAACTCCGTGAAATTGATCGGACAGCAACACCTTTTCTATGCCTTCTATCATTTTGGCGGTTTGTTGTGCATGGGTTGCCGACCCTACTTGCAATTGATAGTAAGGCTTTGGTATGCCTAATTCGGTAAAAAAAACTTGGGACATATTGGCATCGTAATGCTGCCCTGTATGCAAAATACGCTCTTCTATCACGGGACAAACGTTGCCTTGCTCAGCATTCAATAATTGAATATTGCGCGATATAGCGGCCGCTTTTATAATTTGCGGACGAGCACCTATAATGGTTAGAATTTTGAGCATGTACAAAGTTTATTGCAAAAATAGCGTTATTTTTTGGGTTGTGGCACAACCTATTGCAAAAAAAAAATTATATTTGTTGCTGTCAATAACCTTGAATCACAAAAACATACGTTGCTTATGAAAAAATCAGTACTCCTATGGATGGTGGGACTTTTTTATGCCGTTGTCCCAGCCATGGCCGATGTTACCTTCACGGTAAACGTTCCATCGGGCACCAAACAGTGTTACATAGTAGGTGCATTGCCCCAATTGTCTAATTGGTCGGCAGGTGCGGCGGTTCCCATGAACAAAGTAGAGAACCAAGACCAATTTACCGTTACCATTGCCGGTATTACAGCAGATGATGTAAAAGCATCGCAAGGCTATAAATACATTTGCGGTCCCGATTGGAAATACGTAGAAGTAACCGCCAATGGCGGCGAAAAATCTAACCGCAAAACCTATGACAATCCCGACACGGTGGCCAAATGGCGCAATACCTACAACCCCATTGGTACGGTAGAAAATTACACCATTAACGGCAAAACGTATGCTGTACAAATTTTATTGCCTACCAACTACGACAAAAGCCAAAAATACCCTGTTACCTACCTATTTGGCAGACACATGCGTTACCGCGATGCCGGTTCGGACAGCGAAATGGGCGACAGAATACTTTATGCAGACTCTTGGAACGTAGCCGGTGCGGTTGCCACAATGGAAAGCGAAGGACAAAATCCGGGCATTATGGTGGTTATCTACGCACAACTGCCCGAATTTACGCCATGGAAAAACGAAGAATACATGGGTACAGGTGCAGCCGATAAATTTTTAGCAAGTGTGGTAAACGATTTTATCCCTGCGGTGGAAACCAAATACCCTGCAGCAGCTACCAATAGAACCATTATGGGTGCCGATGTAGCAGGGTTATTTGCCTACTATGCAGCGGTAAATTATCCCAACACCTTTGGTTCGTGCGGTTTGTTTGCCCCTTCGTTCTGGTACAATAAAGAAAACTTGGCTAATTACATGGTAAATTTAACCCCTTCGGCTACTAATACCAAATTTGTGTTTACATCGGCCAAAAACGATATGGAGTACGTTAAAGAAGACAACGCAACCTTTATCAACTACCTAAAAGAGGCTGGTTACACCGATATCAAAACCTTAAACAGCACATCGGGCATGCACGACGACAAAACCTGGGGCAGCCAATTCCCCGTGGTATTTAAGTACCTAAAAGGTATTAGCCAGGATGCCTCGCTTACCGATGTACAAGACCGTAGCATTGGCGTAGAGAACCGTGCCACCACGGATGCTACCCAAACCACCTGGACCTTTATGAAAGGCGAGGGAACCAAAACCCTTAGTTGTACCAATTACACCACCTCTTTAGGTACTTTCTACAAAGGTGGCATCACCCCGGTACGTGCCCAATTGTTGGTGGTAGAAATTCCTGTAGATAACAAAGAATACGCTTACTACTGGAATATGAACAACGCAAGCAACTGTAGCGGAAGTTTATTAACCGAGTCGCCTACCGACATTGGGTTTAAAACTTCGCGCAAAACTACGGCTTGGCAACGTGTAGCTATTTTTGAAGACGGAAGCTATACCCAAGGTGCTGCATCGAAAGATTATTTTAGGGCCAACGGCACCATCATGACAGCGGGAAGCAACTTTGAGGTAAGTACTAATCTTACTTTTGGCGACGACAAAACCGTATCGATATACTACGGTAGTGTAAACTCCGGGTCTAACCAGAAAGAACTTGCCAGCGCAAGCGTTTCGGACAAATGCATTAAAGCAACTGTTGTTTACTCCTACTTGACTAACCAAATAACCATTACCGAAACCGCATGGGGCGCATCGGGTATAGATTTAGCATACTTTATGGGCGAACCAGCTGTTATTAGAGTAGGTGGCACTACTACCGTTAAAGTAAAAATTGCCAACAAAAACGGATTTGAAGTTAGCTACCGTATGAACCACAATAACGCCTCGTCAAGCAATATTACCATGACCAAAGGAATAGATGGCGAAGAGTACTATACCATTAGCAATGCGCAAAGCGGTATTTATGGTTTCTACATAGACATTACCAAAAACGGCGAAACCACCAAAACACACAAAGCGGTTTATGTTAAAGTGTTAGAAGGCAAAGAATCGGAAAGTAGCCTTATCCTTAACCCTTATAAGGACATAGACTGGAATAGCATTAACCAATACAAATCAAACTTCCACACCCACACGCTTCAGTCTAACGACCCAAGCGATAACTTTACCACACACTATGTAGTGGACCGCTACCACCAAGCCGGGTACAAAATTTTGTCGCTTACCGACCACGACTACTGCACCTATCCATGGACCATGTTTAGCCAATTTACACCCGGATACCAAAACCGCGACCCCGAACAATTGGGTATGTTGGCAGTTCCCGGCAACGAATTGAGCAAGGACAACACCAATAGCTGGGACGAACGCACCGGTGGCAACTTTAACCACCACAACGACTTTTTTACGGGCCGACAAGGGCAGGAGTTTGCTTCGTTACAAGAGTCTTATGCTTATACCTACGCTTTGGGTGGCATGCAAATTATCAACCACCCAGGTCAGTACTGGAGCTTGGATAAGAGCTATTCTGAAACAGAGAAAAATGGCCCAGGTTGGCATGCTACCAACTTTAAAACCTATCCTTCGTTGGTTGGTTTAGAAGTGTACAACCAAGGTGACAGACGCAATAACGACCGTATCTTGTGGGATCAAATTTTGGATAGAACCATGCCTAACAAAGCCGTATTTGGCTATTCGGGCGATGATACCCACAACGATGGTCAGCTATTTAGAAACTACAATTATATGCTTATGCCAGAGCTAAGCACTCCTGCCTTAAAAACTGCCATGATAAATGGTAACAGCTATTTCTGCTACGAACCCAAAGGCAGCGGCGAGGGAAAAGCTCCACGCATTACCAGCATTGTAGTGGACGAAGCAAACAAAACCATTACTATCCAGGCAAATGGCCAGGTTACATGGATTTATTCTACCGATAAAACATCGAGCGCAAACACGTCGCGTCGCTCTACGGTAATAGGCCATGGCAACACCTTTAGTTACGATGGTTACCAAGGTATTTACGTACGTGCCCTTATTACCAACGTATTTGGCGAAACCTGTACACAACCCTTTGGTTTCTCAAACGTCATTTCGAGCATTGACGAAATAAATAGCAACCAAGCGCCCCTTACCATGGTGCTATACCCCAACCCCACCACCAGCAAGGTATCTGTATTTATGAACGAGTTGGAGCAAGAAAGCACCATTAGCGTGTACGATTTAAACGGCAAAAACGTGCTCAACCAAACCGTTGACGGTGCCATTACAGAACTTGCCACCGAAAACTTAGCCAATGGCATGTACATTGCACGTTGTGGCAACAGAACAGGCAAATTTATTAAGAAGTAAACAGGGTATGCATTTTACGAATCGGCGAGGCGATTATTCGTTTCGCCGATTTTTTATTAACTTTGCACAAAACTAACCACCATTATGCAAATAGCTCACCTTACCTTTTCTAAAAATCCGCTTTTTTTGGCGCCCATGGAAGACGTTACCAACCCTAATTTTAGGATGTTGTGCAAGCGTTACGGAGCCGATATGGTATATACCGAGTTTATCTCGGCCGATGCCTTGATACGCAGTGTATCGCGCACCGAACAAAAACTAACCATCAGCGATGCCGAAAGACCGGTGGCTATTCAGCTATATGGCAAAGACCCCGTAGCCATGGCAGAGGCGGCACAAATTGCCGAAAGTGCCCACCCCGACATTATTGACATTAACTTTGGTTGCCCAGTAAAAAAGGTGGCGGGCAAGGGAGCTGGCGCAGGGCTTTTGCGCGATATTCCACGCATGTTAGCCATTACCAAAGCGGTAAAAAATGCGGTGAAAACACCCGTTACCGTTAAAACCCGTTTGGGTTGGGACGATAGCAGCAAGATTATTGTTGATTTGGCCGAAAGCCTGCAAGACGAAGGCATTGCTGCACTAAGCATACACGGACGCACCCGCGCTCAAATGTACAAGGGCGATGCCGATTGGACACTGATTGGTGCGGTTAAAAACAACCCACGCATGCACATTCCCATTATTGGCAATGGCGATGTTACCACCCCACAGCGCGCCAAAGAATGTTTTGAGCGTTATGGCGTAGATGCCGTTATGGTAGGCAGGGCATCGATAGGCCAACCTTGGATTTTTAAGGAAATGAAGCACTACTTGCAAACAGGCCAACTGATGCCAGCCATGACGTTCCAAGAAAAAATGGAAATCATCAAAGAGCAAGTGCTTAAAAGCGTAGAATGGTTAGACGAGCGCCGCGGTGTATTGCACATACGCCGTCATTTGGCTGCCACCCCTGTGTTTAAAGGCATTTCGCACTTTAAAGAAACACGCATAGCCATGTTGCGTGCCGCCACGGTAGCAGAGCTGTTTGCCATTTTCGACCAAATAGAACAACAATATGGCCAACAATAAAAGGTTGCTGATATTGACCGATGCGTTGCCCCCCTCATTTGCGCCACGCATGAGTTACTTAATAAACCAATTAAGTAACAAGGGGTATGAGGTAACCGCATTTGCCATACAACAACCACAAACCAACTGCAACCTACCTACAGGAAACGCTGCGGTACACAACCTTGTTTACAAGCAACGTTTTTTACAATTGGTGGGCGAAGTATTGTTTAACTACAAAAACAAATGGTTTTATAAGGCCATAAGCAAGGCCATTAAAGGCCAAAAATTTGATGCCGTTTTGTGTAGCACATACGAAACCTTTCCACTGCCCGCTGCCCTAAAAATAGCCAAAAAATTAAACGTACCCCTTATAGCCGATTTGCGCGATATCACCGAACAATTTGGCAACAATTATTTTAAAAACAGACACCCCAAATTCCCCTGGTTAGGCAAATGGTTTGCCGATATAAAAATAAGACAACGCAACAAGGTATTAAAACAAGCTCAGGCAGTAACAAGCGTGTCGCCTTGGCATCGAGACTTTTTAAAAAAATGGAACAGCCAAGTGCACCTTATTTACAACGGATACGACAAAGAATTGTTTTATCCCCAATTAAAAAACAATACCTATTTTGATATTGTTTATACCGGACGAATCATAGACACACAACAGCGAAATCCTACTTTACTCTTTGCAGCTTTGCAAGAACTTATGGAACAAAAGCAAATTTGTCCCTGTTTTGTGCGTATGTTATGGTACACCGACGAGGAGTCTAAAGCAGCCATTTTAGATGCCATTCAACCCTACCCACAACTTACCACGCTTATGCGCTTTTGCCAAGTTATTCCGGCTAAAGAAGTGCCCCAACTGCTGTGGGATAGTTCGGTGGTGTTGGTTTTGTCTAACAAAGCTTGCAAAAATGGCCCCCAAGGCATCATGACCACCAAGTTTTTTGAAGCTTTGGGCGTAGAAAAACCAGTACTGTGCGTGCGTAGCGACGAGGCTTGTTTGGCCAATACCATAGCACAAACCAATGCCGGCTTAGCCACCACCAACGTAGAAGAGGTAAAGGCATTTTTGCTGGATGCTTATGCGCAATGGAAACAAAACGGCTACACGCATCAGGCGGTAAACCCGGCAATGAAAGAACGTTTTTCGCGCCAAGCCATGGTTCAACAATTTGAAGAAATAATCTTATCGGTTATAAAATAACGTATGCTATCTATTTTAATTCCTGTACACAATTATAACTGCACCACCTTGGTAAGTACCTTGCAAGAGCAATGCGAGGCATGTGGCATGGTGTACGAAGTTTTATTGGGCAACGACGCTTCTACGCTTTATGTTGACAAGATACATGCTTTATCGAGCCTAAAAAACACGCACGTTATAACCGCTACAGAAAACATGGGTCGCAGTAAGATGAGAAATTTTTTGGCCGATAAAGCCACCTACCAAACCCTGCTTTTCATAGATTGCGATGCCGATGCTTTGCATAACCCCCAATACATCCGCCAGTACCTTCCTTACATAGGAACACCCTGTTGCGTAGTGGGCGGCACACACACGCACCCCACATTGAACACACCGGAAACACACCTAAACTACACATACGACCTGCTACGCGAAACACAAAACGCTTGCAAAGGCCATTTTACCACCTTTCAGTTTTTAATAGACAAAGCGCTGTTTAATAAGGTTAGGTTTGACGAAACTATAACCTCTTATGGTTTTGAAGACGGCTTTTTTGGCTACCAAATAGGCCAATACACTCCTATTCTATACATAAACAACCCATTGGTGCATACAGGCATGCGCTCCAACCAAGCTTATTTGGCCAAAATAGACGAACTCTGCACTACCTTGGTACAATTGTACCACAGCGACAAGCAAGCCACGCTGCTAAAGGTATCTAAATTGGCTCGCTACCTGCACACACTGCACCGCCTTAAGCTACATAAAGGGTTCGCGCGCCTGTTCCAGGCCATTGAAAAGCGCACCGTACAAAACCTTTGCAGCCCCACCCCCAACCTACGCAATTTAGACCTATATAAATTAGGGAAAGCCTGCACATTGCTGTAAGCCACTCATCTTTAGCACACAGACACTATCGTAACCGCCGTTACGGTAACAGTTATTACGGTAAAAACAAAAATGATGCGAATAAGGGTTGTATTCGCATCATTTTTTGATGAAAATAGAGGGTTGAAAGAGGAGTGAGAAAGTCGGGGAATATTTTTATTATAATCGCTTTTTTACTATTCTTTTAACCTTTCCCAACCAATAACCTATAAAAGGTTTTATGTCGTGCCTATTATAGATCAACAAACAATCCGTGTGAATGGTTTCTCTTATCCATTTAGTTAAAGACATTTTTTTACGTCCTATCGTCTGACTAAAATCTATGGCCTCATTCTTAAAGGAAAAAAAATCCTTAACACTTTCGGGATAAACTATCTTACTCTGTATCGTTGATTGAGCCCATAAATAAGGCATATTAGCTCCTCCGTATGTACAAGCATAATTAGAAAGTGGGAATCTAAAGTTAATTTCCAAGAAAACCAACTCATCACCTTGGTCAACCAAAAACTCTACTTCAAAATTACCAGTATAACGAACTTTACGTATCATTTTCTTAATCTTCTCTGCTACCACTTCATCTACTAATGGTTTGTAGTATTTATATCCACCAAATGTAGTTTCTGTAAAACGATAATACAAAGAATAATAGGAAAGATAAACCTCTTCACCCCCATTGATAGAAAATCCATGTACCTCCAATTCATTCTTCTTAGTAATGTATTCTTGCAATAACAACCTCTTGCTAATCATCTCTTTATACGCCTCAGATAACTCAGACCCTGAATAATAGATGCCTACATCACGCTTCCAACCAGCCGAATACGAATTTATTGTTTTGGTAATTACTGGGTATGTAATTTGTTTTGGCAAGACTCCCAAATCAACAACTTCACGTTTGGGAACTCGAAATCCACATTCATGCGCCAACTGGCATAAATTTTCTTTATCCATGTAATGGTTAATCCTACCAGCCTGTCCGGCATTAAAGAAATAAAATTTATTGGCCAGTTGATCATAATGCAAGTCTAACATGCTTTGGTGGTTATCGTCTGATGTATATACAAACGGTGGACACGAAACATCTGCGTATGACAACAAAACATTCAAAGATTCCTCCTCGGAAGATGTTTTAATATACCTCTGTATGTATTTTGATTTTCTAACTTGTGGAATATGATTCTCGGCAATTATAATTGCAATAGGGCGTATCCCTTTTTCTCCTAAACTACGTATAATACTGAGTGAGTTTAAGTTATCTCCACCAATAATTATATGCTTGTGCTCAAAAATCCTATTCATAATTTTTTTATTAGTTTCACTATACTATGTAAAAATTTTCCTATAACAGGATGCTCATAGCCAATTACATCAACCACTACAATTCCCTTGTATTCGTTTAGTGTGTGTAACCCTTCGCGTAGCGTTGCATGCGTTGACGTAATTTCCTTAACAAACTCAAAGTCAAAATTATGGTTTAGATTATCGTATTTGATTTTTCGAATATCTACGGCTTGCCCATAACGCATTGAACAATTTTGTGAGGGATAGTATATTTCGCCATTATATTCAAATAGTTGTCCCGCCATTCTAGCTGTTTTAGACTTAAATTCTATTGATTGAGGATTAGTAAACAACCTTTCTTTACTATCCCAGGAGTAAATATCTAAGAAATAATCGTTTTTTCGGGCTGTAAAAAGCAAAGGCTTGCCAAAATACTCTGTTATACACGAATCCCAAACCACGTCGTTGCATATTGTATGAACAAAGCTCAAAGAATCATCATGCTGATGATATTCATAAATATCCAACTTACCACTGTGACAACTCTCTGGATAAACATATATTTTATCATCCATCCTATAAATGTTAGGAAAGCTTAGGTGTGTATCCAATTCTAAAATAGTCTTTCTATCTACAATCTCATACGTTTTACGTGAAATTGTAAGTTTAGAAATTATACCCTTCTTAGTAGAATATGGGAAATCTTCTACTAGTAGAATTATTTCATCAGAAGTAACATCTAATATAAAAGGATCCGCAAACCACCTATCCTTATAAGGCGATTTTATCCAAGTTATATTCAACTTTGCATCGTTTAAAACAGCATCGTAACCACCCAATACAAACCCAATCTGCCATTTTTGTCGCACCAATTGCTCGTATATCTTTTTCATAATAAACTAACAAACAGTATGGGCTACAACTACTGTTCTATAATGATTTGACTTTAAGTAGACATAAAAAAAGCGTGAAGCCCTGCACTATTGCTCGCTTCACTTCTTGAGGCCCCTGAGAATTGCCCTACCTGTCAAAGCGAGCAACGCAGAAGCCTCACGCAGTATGTATACAAACCTCTACATTCATAACAGCCCATTGGTATAGATACACCAACGGCTATACAGCAAATAGAGGCATGCGTATAACACACCCATGAGGCATTTACGTTGCCTTGTTTCTGACAGGTAAATTGAAATTTTCTCAGGATTTCAAGAAGTCAAAACCAAAGCGTAGTAAACGCCTTTTAATATGTCTTTTGTCCTATTGGCCCGTTTTACACTAAAAACTGCAGCGCAGGACTATTAAGCACAAAGTTAAAGAAATAATTGGTAGTACGTTTAAATAAACTGGCTAATTTTTTGTTTCTATCATAATTTTGTATAAGTTTGCAGTATCGTAACAGCTGTTACGGTAATGTACATTACGATAAAATCAATCAATATGAGATTTTTTGATAGACAACAAGAGTTTGAAAAGCTTAGA
>JAFOWX010000134.1 GCA_017391905.1 Paludibacteraceae bacterium
AATGCAAAGTCTTTAATGGGTATGCTTTATGCTCTTGAATTTAAAGAATTATGGTGTGAGAGTGAAAAGGATATATACTCTCATATCGAAAAGTATATCGTATAATGTATATCTTATATGCAATTATTACATTATGTATTGAAGGTTTTATTTTAACTCCTTTATTATTTGGCGAGTTAGGATTTATGTTAGTCTTTTCACCCAAAAGCTTAGAAGAAGAATTAAAATATTCTGCAATACAAGCTCATATAGTCTATTGGACTTTAGGAATTATTAATCCAATAGGCTTAATTTATAAAACTTTAATTTATTTTTTCTTGGAGGACGAATAATATGGCAATGGACGTAAACTACACAGATTACGACATAAAAGACCCTTATAATGAGATTATTGTGGTTGTTACCCAAAACAACAGGCAAGACAACCGCGTGGTGCTTACTTCTGCCGATTATTTAGAGCGGAACAAACTGCGTTACCTCAACAACAATAAACTCATTTTTGAGGCTGGAAATCAATACCGCGTTTTTGATATTTCGTCCGAAAAAGTACTTAGTGAACGAGTACAAAGCGTGGATTATTTTGACCCCTATTTTCATGCCACCCTTTTCCCCGATGAGATACGCAGTAATCGCCAATACGATTACTTGCAAGATGTACACGGCAATTATTTGATAAACGTGCAATTTTCCGATCAATCGCAAACGGATGGCGATTATTTCTTTACGCATTTTACGTTGCCGGTAGAAAAGCCCTTTTTAGACCAAGATGTTTATATTTTGGGCGAGCTGACAGGCAATGCATTAACGCCACAGGGGCGCATGACATACAACGTACAAAAACAGTGCTACGAAAAAATATTGTTGTTAAAACAAGGCGGTTATAATTACCTCTACGCTACCGTTCCTACTAACAGCAACAAAGCTACCTTACAGCCCATAGAGGGCAACTTTTGGCAAACGCAAAATGAATATTCCATATACGTTTTTCACCGTCCATTTGGTAGCAAATACGATAAATTGATTGGTTTTAGCACCGTGATTGCTAATTATACCCCATATTAAACCACATGAAAGCATTTTACACCATTTTATTGTTAGTTGTTTCTAACACGTTTATGACTTTGGCTTGGTACGGACACTTAAAATTAAAGGAGTTTAAGTGGTTTGAGAGTTGGCCTTTGATAGCCGTTATTGCCCTTAGTTGGGGCATTGCGCTTTTTGAATATTGTTTTCAGGTTCCTGCCAACCGCATTGGGTTTGAAGGCAATGGAGGCCCGTTTTCGCTCTTGGAACTAAAAGTAATCCAAGAAGCCATTACCTTGTTGGTATTTATGGTGTTTTCTGTATTGGCCTTTAACGAAAGCATTAAATGGAACCACGTAATTGGTTTTATTTTTATGGTGCTATCGGTCTATTTTGTATTCAAAAAATAGATTTTGAAAGTTTACAATCTTTTTGTACCTTTGCGCAAATAGTATTTGCTTTGCAATACATAGGTTATTTAGCTCCTTAAAATCAGTTTAAATATGACTAACGAACGTATTTTAGTAGTAGACGACGAAGAAGATTTGTGCGAGATTCTGCAGTTTAACTTGGAACAAGCCGGTTATGTTGTGGATGTTGCCTATTCGGCCGAAGAAGTTTTAAAACAAAATAATTTAGATAGCTACCAACTATTTATGTTGGATGTTATGATGGGCGAAATTTCGGGCTTTAAATTGGGCACTATGTTGCGCAAAAGCGAAGCAACGGCTCGTATTCCCATTATCTACTTAACAGCAAAAGATACCGAGGCAGACAAATTGCGCGGTTTTTCTATTGGCGCAGACGACTACATTTCAAAACCCTACTCTATCAACGAAGTGTTGGCACGCGTAAAAGCAGTGTTGAAACGCACCAGCCAAACGGCTGCTGCTCCTGTAGAAAAAACCAACGAACTGATTATTTCTACCGATAGCGATGTTTTGCAATACGAAAATTTAAAAATAAACCTAAACAACAAGACTGCGTTTATTGGCGAACAAGAAATTGGCCTTACCAAAAAAGAATTTGAATTACTAACCTTGTTCTTACAATGCAAAAATCGTGTACTTTCGCGCGAACAATTGTTGGAAAACATTTGGAAAGGCGAATCGAACGTATTGGACCGCACCATTGACGTAAACATTACACGTCTTAGAAAGAAAATTAAACCTTACGACAAAAACCTACAAACCAAACAAGGTTATGGTTATATTTTTGCCGAAAAATAATCCACGTATTTTCTCTATAGCAGGCTGACAATTTTGTCAGCCTTTTTTATTTTTAGTGTTTTTTGGCAGAAGTTTTGGTTTTGGCACTATTTTTGCTCTATTAGGGACGAAAACAATTATAAAACACGATAATAACATGAAACAAGGTAACATTGGAGTAACTTCGGAGAATATTTTTCCGGTTATCAAGAAATTTTTGTACAGCGATCACGACATATTTTTGCGTGAATTAGTATCTAATGCCGTTGATGCTACTCAAAAACTAAAAACGTTGGCTTCTGTTGGCGAGTTTAAAGGCGAATTGGGCGAACTAAAAGTAAGCGTAAGCATTGACAAAGAGGCCAAAACCCTTACCATCTCCGACCGTGGCGTGGGTATGACTGCCGAAGAAATTGACAAATACATCAATCAAATTGCTTTTTCGGGCGCAGAAGAATTCTTAGATAAATACAAAGACGATGCCAATGCCATTATCGGACACTTTGGTTTAGGTTTCTACTCATCGTTTATGGTGTCTAAAAAGGTGGAAATTATCAGCCAATCGTTTAAAGAAGGTAGCAAAGCTGTAAAATGGAGCTGCGAGGGCAACCCCGATTACACCATGGAAGATACCACCAAAGCAGATCGCGGTACAGACATTATCCTTTACATAGATGACGAAAACGTATCGTTTTTAGAAGAAAGCAAAATTACCGAACTGCTTAATAAATACTGCAAATTCTTGCCTATTCCTATTGCTTTTGGCAAGAAAAAAGAGTGGAAAGACGGCAAAGAGCAAGAAACAGCCGAAGATAACATTGTAAACAACGTAGAACCTGCATGGGTAAAGAAACCTGCCGATTTGACAGAAGAAGATTACAATAAATTTTACCGCGAGCTTTATCCATACGGCGAAGAACCTTTGTTCCACATTCACTTAAACGTGGATTATCCATTTAACTTAACGGGTATTTTGTATTTCCCAAAAGTTAAAAACAACATTGAGTTGCAACGCAACAAAATTCAACTTTACTGCAACCAAGTATTTGTTACCGATAGCGTAGAAGGCATTGTTCCCGAATTTTTAACCTTGCTACACGGTGTTATCGACTCGCCCGATATTCCGCTAAACGTAAGCCGTTCTTACCTACAAAGCGATGGCAACGTGAAAAAAATATCGAGCCACATTACCAAAAAAGTAGCCGACCGCTTGCAAGAAATTTTCAAGGCAGAACGCACCGAATTTGAAAACAAGTGGGACAGCCTTAAAATATTTATCAACTACGGCATGCTTACCGACGAAAAATTTTACGAACGTGCGGTTAAGTTCAACCTATTTAAAAACACCGATGGTAAATATTTCACTGCCGAAGAATACAAAACCTTGGTAGAAAGCAACCAAACCGACAAAGACGGCAACCTTATTTACTTATATACCAACGACGCTGAACAACAATTTAGCTACATTGAAGCTGCCAAAGCCAAAGGATACGATGTTTTGGTTATGGACGGACAATTGGACGTACACTTGGCATCGATGTTGGAACAAAAGAACGAAAAGAGCCGCTACGTGCGCGTTGATAGCGACACCATTGACAACATTATTTTAAAAGAAAATGCCGCTACCGTTACCTTAACAGCCAACGAACAAAATGCGCTAAACAGCATCTTTAAAGCAGAATTGCCAGAAAACAAAGACAACAGCTTCTGGGTTAGCTTTGCTGCTTTGGATGCCGAAAGCATGCCTGTTATGATTACGCAACAAGAATTTATGCGTAGAATGAAGGAAATGGCTGCTACTCAAGGTGGCATGATGAGTTTTTACGGACAAATGCCAAACAGCTACAACTTGGTGGTAAATACCAACCATGCGCTTATTAAACGTTTGTTAGAAAACGCTCAAAACAGCGTAGGCGAAAAGGTAAATCCTATTAACGAACAAATTGCCGAACTTAAACAAATGGTAGATACCATTAACGAGGCAAACAAAGGCAAAAAAGACGAAGAAATTGCCGAAACAGACAAAGAGCTCATCAAGTCTAACAACGACAAGGTGGCTGCTTTAGAAAAAGACAAAGAAGCTATTTACCAAGACTTTGCTAAAAACGAAGACATGGTTCGCCAATTGGTTGACTTGGCACTGCTTGCCAACAACATGCTAAAAGGCGAAGCCCTTAGCAAGTTTGTAAAACGCAGTACACAGTTTATCTAATAAAAAATCCCGCAACGGAGAGCGTTGCGGGATTTTTTTGTATCTATACTTTTGGATATTTTATTAACCAATAAACGAGATTATCTCTTTTTTGTAACTCCAAACCAACGAACCCACATAAGCCAATACTACCATAATTATGGCGTATTTGATAAATGTTTTGGTCCAGTGGTTTTCCGGAATGGCGTTAACTGACAAAGGTGCCATAATTTGCAACGGTTCTGCGTTGAATTGCAACACCCCTTCGGCCGAAGCCAGACGGCTGTTTAGATCAATTATTTCCGAGTGCATTAAACGGGTTTGTTGTTGCACCAACATGGCAGAAGACTGAGATGATGAAACAATGTTTCTACGCGATTTTTCAAAATACTCAATTTTACGCAAACTATCCATCATTACAATTTCTTCTTTCAACACTTCGATATTGCGTTTTATAGAACTGATACGCAACTCATTAGCTGATTTTACGTAAGCTTCGTTAGAAATATAATCAAGTACTTTTTCGCTTATTTCGCGCACAAATACAGAGTCGGTAGCTACCACCTCTAAACAAAAAATATTGTGTTTAATGGGATAGATAGTGTATTTTTCTACATCCTTGTAATTTACGTTGTATCCGGTGCCTACAGAGTCTCTGGAATATACATAATGCGCTGCCACTTTATCTAATTTTTTTAGTAACGAATCAACGGGTACGTTTAGTTTATGGGCAAGTACCATTCTATCTTCTAATTGCAACGAGGTTACCGCTTTTACAAAGTCGTTTACGTGGCACACATTGTTACCAATTAAAACAGAACCTGAATATTTTTTGTGAAAACAAGCAGGAATGATAAAAGAAAGTGCCACGCCAAACACAGCAGCAGCGGCCAATACTTTCCATTGTTTAAAACCAAAACGTATTAAAAATAGCAAGGGTTTGCACACGTATTGCACACATATGCCCCAGCACCATTTTAACAAGTCTAACAAATCATATTCTTTGTTTTCCATTTCCATAGTATATTTTTTTAGTGAGTTATCTCAATTTTAAGCGTTTACCTACTGTTGCTTTTTGATTGTATGCCATATTGTTAAGGTCATACAATTTTATTAGCTGAATACCATATTGTTGCGAAATACTATGCATAGACTCTCCTGCCTGGATAACGTGTATGCCAGCACCCCCTTTTACTTCTTTCTTTTTGCGTTGCAAATACACAATTTCGCCTTCTTGTGGCTGACGTGTTTTTCTATCTACGTCGTTGTAAGAACAAATAGACGAGAACGGTATTTTATGAGCCTTAGCAATGGTATAGTACGATTCGCCTTTTTGCACATACACAAATTTTAGTCCTTGGGCATTTTTTACCGCTTGTTGTTTAGCAGGTGTTTGAGCCTCTTGAGAAGGTGTGCTATAGGACATCAAGTCGTATTGATGCAAGTTATTTTCTTCGATAAGTGTAATAAGTCTTTTGGCGTAATTAGGATCTGTAGCATAACCAGCTTGTTTCAATCCTTTTGCCCAAGCCTTGTAGTCTGTTTTATCCAATTCGAACAAAAAAGAATAACGAGCACGATTTTTTAAAAACAATGAGTGGTCAATAAACGAATCTTCGGGACGATTGTATTTACGGAAACATTCGTATTTTTTGTCATCATCGTGATATACTTTTTCGCCATTCCAATCGTTGTGGCATTTAATACCAAAGTGATTGTTTGCTTTTACTGCCAAATCTGACTTACCTACCCCAGATTCCAAAATACCTTGCGCCAAAGTAATACTGGCAGGAATGCCGTAATCGTTCATTTCGCGCATGGCTATATCTTTATAACGTTGAACGTAGGCATCGTATTGTGCAAATGCCACAGAGGGCAAAACGGTTAATAGTATCCAAAGCAATTTACTAACTTTACTCATACTCCTCTCATTTTATTTAAAGCGCAAAAATATGATTTTTTTCTGATATTTAAGGAGATTTTTTGTGAATTTATTGAATTTCACGTACTTTTGTACAAGATATGAGAGAGACAACATACCAATTGTTATCCCACACGGAAAGCAACCTGATAGACGCTGCCAAAAAGGCTTCTTGCCAGGCATACGCTCCCTACTCCCATTTTATGGTAGGAAGCGCTGTTTTGTTGCAAGACGGCACCATAATAACCGGCAACAACCAAGAAAACAAAGCATACGGTTCTTGTGTTTGTGCCGAGCGAGTGGCTTTGCTTTACGCCACAGCTAACTACGCACACACACCACCCGTTGCCATTGCCATAGCCGCTTGTTACAACGGACAATTTACCAAACAACCCGTTACCCCTTGTGGTGAATGTCGTCAAGTATTGGCCGAAATGCAAGCACGTTTTAACACCCCCATACGTGTACTGATGTATGGCGAAGATGTATGTTGCATAGCAAACGATATTTCTGAACTTCTCCCTTTGGCTTTTTAACTAACCTTATGCGTGCATAACAATGCTAAAACACATAGACAGGTATATATTAAAGAACTTTTTTAAAACGTTTAGCATTACCTTTTTTGGTAGCATCTTTGTGTTGGTAATGCAGTTTTTATTTAGATACATTGACGACTTTGTGGGCAAAGGCGTTGGCATGTTGGTTTTGGGCGAGTTTTTTATGTACGCTTGCCTAACTTTGGTTCCCCTTTCGTTGCCCCTATCCATTTTGATTGGTTCGCTGATGACTTTTGGCAACTTGGGCGAAAAATTAGAGCTACTGGCCATGAAAGCAGCTGGTATTTCGCTGTTTAGAATTATGCAGCCGCTTATTATCTGCATGAGCATCATCTCCATTGCCAGCTTTTATTTTTCGGACTACGTACTCCCACCCTCGCAGGTAAGAATGTGGACACTCATCTTTTCTATTCGCGAAAAATCGCCAGAATTAGACATTCCCGAAGGATCTTTTTACAACGGCATAACCGGACGCAACATTTACGTGGGCAAAAAAAGAAGTGATATGTTGCGCGATGTGATTATCTACGATTACTCCAATGGTTTTAGCAACACATCTGTTATTTTGGCAGATACCGGATACATTAGCTTAACCGAAGATAAAACGCAGTTGATTTTGACTTTGCGTAGTGGCGAAACATTTGAGAACCTGCAACAAAACGGCAAAAAGGACACCAAATCCATCCCATACAGAAGAGAAACTTTTGCACACAAGGTAATGGTAATTGACTTTGATGCCAACTTTAAGGAAATGAGTTCAGACTTTTTGGAAGGACAGCACGTTAGTAAAAACACCACCCAACTACTACACGCCATGGACTCGATAGCCACAAGGGCCAAAGAGTTTCAAGAACAGGTTACCACCAAGTTCTTAACCCGCATGTATTTTAACAAAGACAACGCCGGCACGCAAGCTGCTTTAGACACCAACGCATATCCCAAAACAGAACAAGTTAAAGACGCTTATTTAACTTACCTACAAGCAGATACACAGTCTAAAGAGCACATTATTAGAGCAGCTGCCGCCCAAGCACGCATAGTACAAAGCGAGTGCATATCTACAGACAATGACATTAAATGGATAAAAGAGCAAGGCCGATTTAATGCCATTGAATGGCATAAAAAATACACGCTATCTTTTGCCTGCTTTATATTCTTGTTTATTGGTGCTCCGTTAGGTGCCATTATCCGCAAAGGGGGCATGGGTATGCCTTTGGTACTTTCAACCGTTTTGTTTATCAGCTATTACATCATAGACAACACCGGGTATAAAATGGCGCGCGAAGGCATTTGGGAAGTATGGGAAGGCATGTGGTTAAGCGCATTTATCTTGTTGCCTTTGGGCATTGTTTTAACATATATGGCGGCTACCGAGTCCACGATAATGAATGGAGAGTCTTATAAGCACGTATTTAAAAAATTTTTCACTATCTTTACACACCCTTTTAAAAAGAAAAAAACAATAGAACTATGATACTAAACACCATTGAAGAAGCATTAGCAGACTTTAAAGAAGGTAAATTTTTAATTGTAGTGGACGATGAAGATCGCGAAAATGAGGGCGATTTTATCATTGCTGCCGAAAAAATTACCCCAGAGGCTGTTAATTTCATGCTAAAAAACGGTAGAGGCGTTTTGTGCGCACCTATCACAGAAACACGTTGCGCAGAGTTAGAATTAGACAAACAAGTAAGCAACAACACATCTATATTGGGTACACCCTTTACGGTAACCATTGATAAAATAGAAGGCTGTACCACAGGTGTTTCTACTGCAGACCGTGCTGCTACCATTAAAGCGTTGGCAGACCCAACCTCAACGCCACAAACATTTGGCCGTCCAGGTCATATCAACCCCCTATACGCCAAAGAAAAAGGCGTGTTACGCCGTGCCGGCCACACCGAAGCTGCCGTAGATTTGGCTCGTCTTTCGGGTTTGTATCCTGCCGCTGCGCTGATTGAAATTATGAACGAGGACGGCACCATGGCACGCATGCCAGACTTGATTAAGGTTGCGGAAAAATTTGGTATCAAAATTATTGCCATTCGCGATTTAATTTCGTACAGATTACAAAAAGAATCGATAGTAGAAAAAGGCGAGACAGCCCATTTACCCACCAAATACGGTGATTTTAAAATAATTCCTTTCCGCCAACTTTCCAATGGTTTGGAACACGTGGCTTTGGTTAAAGGAGAATGGAAAGAAGACGAACCTATTTTGGTTAGGGTTCATTCATCTTGCGTAACCGGCGATATTTTTGGTTCGCTTAGATGCGAATGTGGCGACCAATTGCACAAAGCCATGGAAATGGTTGAAAAAGAAGGCAAAGGCGTTATTATTTACTTGATTCAAGAAGGCAGAGGCATTGGTTTGATGAACAAAATTAAAGCATACTCGCTTCAAGAACAAGGTTTGGACACCGTAGATGCCAATATTCAATTAGGATTTAGCCCAGACGAACGCGATTACGGCGTAGGTGCCAGTATTCTTCGTGAAATAGGCGTTAGAAAGATGCGTTTAATTTCTAACAATCCTGTTAAACGCATTGGTTTAGAAGGATATGGCTTGGAAATTGTGGAAAATGTAGGCATAGAAGTGGGTATCAACAAACACAACGAATACTACATGCACACCAAAAAAGAACGCATGGGACATAACTTAAGTTTGTAAATTAGCATTTTGCGAGTAAGCGAGAGCAGAAGCAAATTTATTTCACATAATAAAGGGTGACTCGATGAGTCACCCTTTATTTTAAGTATTTAGCGGTAATTAGTAATTAAGTTTTTTAGTTACTTTGCTACCACGACGTTCAATGTAAATTTCGCGTTCTGCAGGCTCATTGATACGAACACCCATTAAGTTGTAGTATTCTACAGGACCATCTTGGTCTGCAACTACATCTTCTACATCGGTTTTTAAGAGTTTACCAATACGGGCAGGAGCGTATTTAATAACGTCTTCGTCTTCTTTTTCTTTGCTGGTAGAAGTGTCACCTGCATAAGATTTTGATGCGTTATCAAAGTAAGAAGCATCGTATGGCACACCACCATGAGGACTTGAGCCCAACACATCTATGTACATAACACCTATTCCATATTTTTCAATATAATCGGCTGTTATACCAAGCAAAGAGAGTGGGAATTTCCATTCGTAGAAGGTATGAGCAGAAGTTTCCACTTTGGATTTCAAATCTACAAAACCTGAACTCTTAGTAAGAGCACTTGGATTATATTCAAAATCTGACTGACCATATATTTTAGTAATTGTGGGATGAAGACCATCTATACATCCATAAGACACTACCCCGTTTGTACCTGTTAGATAAGGTGCTTGATAACTGGCATGTCCATCGGGTGTTGCGGTAAAGAATCCTGAATCTCCCACACCTGGCTGACTTGAACCAATCCATACAGCATCTACACCATTATTAAATTTAGCACCTGGTTGTGTTTCTCCGTTCCAAATAGCACCTGTACCGTTAATATAAC
>JAFOWX010000135.1 GCA_017391905.1 Paludibacteraceae bacterium
CTTCTGGTGTAAATGTAATTTCAATTACTCCATTAGAAGTAGAAGCGATGCTAAATGCGGCGTCGCCGGTTAATTCAACTGCTACATTGTTTGCATTTTCAACCGAGTAAGTAGCAGTGCCGATTGCAGCTTCTCCAACAAAGATTTCCTCAAATGCAGGTGCTTGCAAATCGCTAATTACAGGTTTTAGCACTGCGGTTGCCGTTAGGGTGATGCTTTGCGATGCTACGCCCGATATTACGGTTAGGGTTGTTGTAAATGTACCAGCTGTTTCTGGCATGAATACAATTTCTACCTCGCCGTTAGTTTGTGCTTTGATGGCAAAAGCATCGTCACCATCAAGAGTAGCCTCAGCAGAAGTTGCATTTTCTAGCGTATAGGTAGTGGTAATGCGTGCCACTTCTCCTACAAAGATTTCTTTAAATGCAGGTGTTTGCAAATCTTTGATTGCGGGTATCGGACATCCTTCCCATGCTTTAATTACATTATCCAAACCTGTGGTGCGGTTGATTACCCAATTTTTAAGCGTAGAAGTGCTTACATTTTCTTTTCTAGAACCAGCTGCAATCACAGATGTTAAACTATCTATTTTGGCCGTTAACACAGTAGCGTTTAATGCTCCGTTGGTACCCATGTGTTTTTCCCAACGTTCTTTTACAATTGCTCTAAATTTGCAGTCGCCCAAAATACCATTGCAACCCGATTTTCCTTTGCCAGTCCACCAGAAGGGGGTTGGGAAGGAATCGGAATAATATTGGTTTTCTTCTACCATTAAGCCCGATGTGTTGGTGTTTTGGTTGCCCCAACCTAGCTCGTAGTCCCAAATTGGGTTGGCAACAATCTTATCTTCCAATGAGTTCAATGTAAACACACAAGAAATACGATAGGCATCGGCATTTTTGGTAAACTCATTGATAATGAACCAATCTGCCCATGTTTCGTAGTCGATTATGGTAGCTAATTTATCGTAATCATTCCTCATAATGGCAGTTTCCATTTCTTCAAATCTGCCTTTAACTCCGGAAACTTTTGCATCCCAAGCAGAATCGTCGGTAACATTGCCATCGTCGTCGAAGGTAGCAATGTCTTCGCGTTCTGGATAGTCAATTTCAAAGGCCTGATCCACCACTTGGTTGTAGGTGCTGATGTTGGTTCTGCCAGTATTAGAAGTGGTAAATGTACAGCGTTTGTAGTCTTCGTTAGCGCCTTCATAACCATTGTATCTGTCTACAATGTCTGTTTTATCTAACTTCACAATGAAGCCGTCTTCGCTAATGTTTACACGATTTTCATCGGCAGTAATTTTGTCCATAAATACGTAAATACCTTTGTATTCGCCATCAACATAAAGTTCTACGTGACGGCAACGTACACCCCAAAGGCCTGTCATTTGAGCATATTGGTGGTATGATAGTACGTTACGCATATAGGTATCGTCTGGAGCTGCTGCGTAAAGCACCCAGTCTTTGTGTGCGTCATCGCCAAACATGGCCAATTTTTTGGTCTTAACTTCGCCTAGTTTTTTAGCATCGCAGTTTTTGTCGCCTGTTACGAATGCATAACTTTTCTTGTCGTTGTATAAGCTAGATGAACCACGATAGTTCATGCGCGCTTTGCGGTCGTAGTAAAGTACATCAGCATTGTTTACATCGGCGTTGGTAACACTTCCGCCGTCTTGATTCCATAAAATCTTAACATCTACACTGCGTTTTGCTTTTAGTGCTGCTACACCATCGTTGTTAGGATAGCCGCTGCCAGTATAAACAGGGAAATCTTTTGCTGTACGTACCAAAATGACAGGAAGTTTGCTGCTGAATGAAACAGTAGAACCTCCGTTTGATCTGATTTGAAGTACATTCGATGTGAACTCTTCTGCTTGGCCACTTACATCGTATGTCATTACGCAACGATAGTAACCAGCCTTGTTGGGACGAATATTATCCCAAGAAGCACCGTTGCCATCGGTATATTTGCTCCAAGTAGCCTTGTCGGTAGAATATTCCCAAGTGTAAGCACTTAACTCGCCATTTTCTACAGTAGGAAGCTCAGCAACATAAAGACCTGCAAAATCGGTAAAGTCGTTGGTATTAATCGACAGGCGATTACGGATAGCTGCGATGGTAAAGTCTGATGCAGGTTCAGGGACTTCGGTAATGGTTACTGTGATTTTTTGAGTTGTAGGATTAAAGGTAATGGTTACATCGCTCGCTTTGGTAAGGGTAATCACTACGTTTCCGTCTGCATCATTAGAAAGACCAGCATTAGAGCTTAATGCGCTGTATCCCCAATTTTGGATCCAAGTTCCATCGGTTATTTTGAATTTATACTCGCCGTCGGCAAGTGCTGTATAGGTTACCGTGTTGTTGGTAAGGGCGCAGCCTGCAGGATCCCATCTTAATCCGCAGCACCATTGCTCGCCAGCTACTGCAGTACCTCCTACTATTTGCGCACCAGCCATGTAGTAGGTGGTAGTTGGGGTAGGAACATCGGGAGTGTCTGGGGTATCGCTTCCGCAAACTTCCCAATCATTGATAATGCTGTTTAGCGCAGATGTTCTGCTAGTAATCCATGATTTTAACGTAGATGTACTTGAAGCAGAATAGGTATTCCATTTGCTCTTTTCTCTGCTGCCTGCACCTTGCGAAAGTACGTTGGCCAAGCTGTCAATTTTAGCATTGAGTACGGTTGCATTCAAAGCACCGTTGGTTCCAATGTGTTTAGCCCAACGTTCTTTTACTATGGCTTTAAATTTGCAGTCGCCTAAGATGCCATTGCAACCATTTTTGCCTTTGCCGGTCCACCAGAATGGGGTTGGGAAATCGTCTAGGTAATAGGTATTGTCTTCTACCATTAGGCCAGAAGTTTTGGTATCTTGGTTGCCTAACCCCAATTCGTAGTCCCAAATGGGGTTGGCTACAATCTTATCGGCAGTAGAATTTATTTGGAATACGCACGAGATACGATACGCATCGGCATTTTTGGTAAATTCGTTGATGATAAACCAATCTGCCCAACTTTGGTAGTCGATGAGGGTGGCTAATTTGTCGTAGTCGTTTGCTAAAATAGCCGATTCCATGTTGACAAACATGGCTTTTACGTCCGATACTTTTTTCTCCCATGCCATATCGTCGGTTACGTTGCCATCATCGTCAAAGGTAGCAATGTCTTCGCGTTCGGGGTATTCAATTTCAAACGCTTGGTCTACTTGCATGTTGTAGGTAGCGATTGTTTTTTTACCTGTATTGGATGTGATAAAGGTACAACGTTTGTAGTCTTCGTTGGCACCGCTGTAACCATCGTATCTATCCACCATGTCGGTTTTGTCAAATCGAACGATGTATCCTGTATCTTCGTTTACGTTGATACGTGTTTCATCTTGGGTCATTTTATCCATAAATACGTAGATACCTTGGTATTCACCATCGATGTACATTTCTACGTATCTACATTTTACACCCCAAAGACCTGTCATTTGAGCGTATTGGTGGTAAGATAAGATATTACGCATAAAGGTGGCATCGGGATAAGAAGCATACAATACCCAGTCTTTGTGCGCATCGCCATCGAACATGGCAAATTTTTTGGTTTTCACTTCGCCTAGTTTTTTAGCGTCGCAATTTTTGTCGCCCGTTACAAAAGCAAAACTTTTTTTGGGGTTGTTCAAACTGGATGAACCACGATAGTTCATGCGCGCTTTGCGGTCGTAGTGAAGTACGCTGGCATTGTTGATATCGTTGTTGGTAATATTGCCACCGTTTTCGTTCCATAAAATTTTAACGTCTACGCTGCGTTTTGCTTTTAGTTCTGCCACTTGTTCGGTGGTAGGATAATCTGCAGGAGGCGTTGGGAAATCTTTAGCAGTACGAACCAATACTACAGGCAAATTGCTGCTAAAGGTAACAGTTGATCCGCCTTTGTTGCTAATTTGAAGGGTATTTGAGTAGACCGTTTGTGTTTCTTCGTTAACATTGTAGGTAAGGACACAACGATAGTAACCAGCTTTGTTGGGGCGAATGTTGTCCCAAGATGCACCATCGCCACCTTCGTAACCCGACCAAGATGCATTGTCGGTAGAAAACTCCCAGGCGTAGGCGCTTAACTCGCCATTTTCGATGGTAGGAAGTTTAGCAACATAAAGACCTGCAAAATCGGTAAAGTCGTTGGTGTTAATAGACAAGCGATTGCGAATGGCTGCAATGGTTGCAGTGGGTTGTGTTGGGTCTACGGGTGTTGCCTCGGTAACTGTAACAGTGATTTTTTTGGTCGATGAATTAAATACAATGGTTACGTCACTTGCTTTTGCAAGGGTGATAACGACGTTGTTGTCGGCATCTTTCGTAAAACCAGTGGTAGAGGTGAGTGCACTGTATCCCCATGAATTGTTCCAGGTTCCATCGGTAATTTTAAATTTGTATTCGCCTGCAGGTAGTGCACTATAAGAGGCGGTATTGTCTGTAAGGGGGCATGCATCTGCCGACCAACCTGTGCCACAGCACCAATTAGTGCCTTCTACTGCGGCACCAGCAATGCAATAACCGCTAGTAGATGAAGCATCGTATGTAATGGTAGCATTCCATCTATTATTGTAGTAATAAGGCTTAGAGGAATCGACTATTAAGTTGTCAGTTTGGTTTCCTGTACCCCCTGCGCCCTTGTTGAAGATGATTCTATCGGCTACCGCATTATCGAAAGTATAGGAATATACTTCGTAGCCGTTCATAGTTTTAGGCTCTAGTGTGGCGGCGGTACCAGGCCACTCTGCAATAGCAGTTTGGGTGTTATTTTTCCATGCGTACGCATGGATATTGCTCCAGCGTTCTTCATTTACGTAGTAGAGCGTAATGTTTGCTGCCAGTATATTAAACGCAGTAAATAGCAACAAAAATAATGTAGTGATTTTTTTCATAAATAGTTGATTTGTATTTGATTTTGAGGAATAGCCTTGCAAGATAAGAATTTTTTTTAGAAAACAAAAATATTGATGATGAGGATAAAAAAAGAGGTTGGCACTTGGTGTCAACCTCTCGTATTTGCTGTTTAAGTAGATCTTATTTCAAAACGGCCAATGCGTTTTTGATGCGGGTAAAGGCGTTTACCAAGTTTTCGTCCGATGTTGCGTAAGACATGCGGATACATTCGGGACTACCAAAAGCGCCACCACCAACGCAAGCAACGTGGCCTTCTTCCAATAGGTACATAGCTAAGTCTGCAGCATCGTTAATTACTTTGCCGTTAGGAGCGGTTTTGCCAAAGAATGAGCTACATTTTGGGAATACGTAGAATGCACCTTTGGGTTCGTTTACTTGCAAACCTGGGATGTCTTTTAGCATATCCAATACCAAGTTTCTGCGACGTTCAAAGGCAGTACGCATATCGGCAACGCATTGTTGGCTTCCGGTGTAAGCGGCCTCGGCAGCTTTTTGAGCTACAGAGCAAGGACCAGAAGTATATTGACCTTGTAATTTGTTGCAAGCTTTAGCAATCCAAAGTGGAGCTGCAATCCAACCAATACGCCAGCCGGTCATGGCGTATGCTTTCGATACACCGTTTACAATAACTACGCGGTCGCGAATTTCGTCAAACTGAGCAATACTTTCGTGTTTGCCAATGTAGTTGATGTGTTCGTAAATTTCGTCGGCAATAACGTAAATATTAGGGTATTTAACCAATACATCTACCAAACCTTTTAGTTCTTCTTTAGAATATACGCTACCCGTTGGGTTAGATGGCGAACATAAAATAAGTACTTTGGTTTTAGGTGTAATAGCTGCTTCTAATTGAGCTGGGGTAATTTTAAAATCTTGGTCAATACCAGCCTCGATAATCACGTTGGTACCTTCGGCCAATTTTACCATTTCTACATAACTAACCCAATATGGAGCTGGGATAATAACTTCGTCACCTTTGTCAACCAAGCACAATACAGCGTTGCAAACAGATTGTTTAGCACCGCCCGAACATACAATTTGTGCAGGTTGGTAGGTTAAACCATTTTCGTTTTGCAATTTGGCCACAATGGCGTTGCGCAATGCAGGATAGCCAGGAACAGGCGAGTAGAATGAGAAGTTGTTTTCTACTGCATCTTTGGCTGCTTGTTTAACGTGTTCGGGAGTGAAAAAGTCGGGTTCACCCACGCTCAAGTTAATTACGTCTATGCCTTGTGCTTTAAGTTCGTTACTTTTTTGCGACATAGCCAAAGTTTCCGATTCGGAAAGTGCGTTTAGTCTTTGTGATAGTTGGTTCATTTTTTCTTGTATCGTTATAAATGGTACAATGTGTTTGGATTCTTAAAAAATCTTGCAAATGTAATCATTTTTTCGGTTTTTTTATACCTTTGTACCGTTAATAATTACATTATGAAAAGAAAAATAGGACTGCTTACCCTTTTAGGTGTATTTTGTTTAACGATTTGGGCTAATCCCGATGATATTTGTGGTGTATGGTTAGACGATAACAAGGACGGGAAAACCTTGTTTTATAAAAAGGCCGAAGGTAAATACGAGGCGCAACTAATTTGGTTGGCCGACTCGTTGGATAGCAGTGGTAAACCGCTTAGGGACAAACGCAATCCTGATAAAGCACAACGCAACGATTTATTGATAGGTAAAAATGTGATGCAAATGGACTGGAGCGAAGAGGAACAATGCTACATTTTGCATTATGCGTACGATCCCAAATGGGGTATGACGGGTACCGGTAAAATGTGGGTAAAAGGCGATGTGATGACGATTAAGGCTGGTAAGTGGGGGATACGCGTAACGCGAACCATGGACCGAGTTGAATAAAAAAATGGGACTTTAAAGTCCCATTTTTTATTTTATAACGAACCTTTGGTAGATGGCAGTTCGTAGCGGTATATATCGCGTTTAACTGCCATTTTTAGTGCCCTGGCAAGGGCTTTAAAAATACCTTCTATTTTGTGGTGTTCGTTTTCGCCTTCGGCTTTTATGTTGAGGTTCATTTTGGCCGTGTCGCTAAACGATTTAAAAAAGTGCATAAACATTTCGGTGGGCATGTCACCTACCATTTCGCGGGTAAATTGTGCATCCCAAACCAACCAAGGGCGTCCACCAAAATCGAGTGCTACACTGCAAAGGCACTCGTCCATGGGTAGGCAGTAGCCGTAGCGTTCTATGCCACGTTTGTTGCCCAAGGCGTTGTAAAAGGCCTCGCCTAATGCCAATCCCGTATCTTCTATGGTGTGGTGCTCATCTACGTGTAAGTCTCCTTTTACCAAAACGGTTAAGTCAAAACCGCCGTGTTTGCCTATTTGTTCCAGCATGTGATCAAAAAAGCCCACGCCTGTTTGAATATTGGTGTTGCCGTGTCCGTCTAAGTTTAAATCAATGTGAATGTTGGTTTCGTTGGTTTTGCGGGTTACTTGTGCGCGACGTTCGCCTGCAAACAAGTATTCGGCTATGCTGTCCCAGTTGGATGCTTCAAAGGTAGCCTCGGAGTGGCTGGTTTCGGCCGTAATTAAAATGGATTTAGCCCCTAAATTTTTGGCTAATTGTACATCGGTTAGGCGGTCGCCAATAACGTAGCTGTTTGCCAAATCGTAGCTACCGTCCATATAGGCGGTTAGCATGCCTGTACCAGGTTTGCGTGTGGCCAAACCTTGGTGTGGGTACGATTTGTCTATGTGAATGGCGTTAAAGGTTATGCCTTCGCCTTGCAAAATTTCCAACATCTTGTTTTGCACGCTGTCAAACACTTCTTGTGGATAATTTTCGGTTCCCAAACCGTCTTGATTGGTTACCATAATCAATTCAAAGTCGAGGTTTTTAGCAATAAAGTATAGGTTACGAATCACTCCCGGCAGAAAAGTCATTTCGTCCAAACTATTAACTTGCTCGGTAATGGGTGGCTCTATGATGATGGTACCGTCGCGGTCTATAAACAAGGCTTTTTTCATACCATTTGTTGTAATGCGGTTAGTAATTCTTGGTTTTCGGTGGGTGTGCCTACGGTAATGCGTAAGCAACCCTCGCAAAGGGTAACGCTGTTGCGGTTGCGCACAATGATGCCTTTTTCAACCAGATATTGGTAGGTTTTGTTGGCATCTTCTACTTTAACCAACACAAAATTGGCATCGGTAGGGTAGATGTGTTTTACCATGGGTAGTGCTTGCAAGTTGGTTACCATGCCGGCACGTTCGGCAAGCAAGGTTTCTACCCATTTGTTTTTTTGCTCTACGTTTTCCACTTGCTTTAACACAGCCTCTTGGGTAAGTAAATTTAGGTTGTAAGGGTATTTTACTTTGTTAAAGAAGGCTATAATTTCTTCGTGGGCAAACGCCATACCACAGCGTAACGCTGCCATACCCCATGCTTTAGAAAATGTTTGTAGTACAATAATATTGGGGTATATATCGAGCGAAACAAGCCACGATGGCTGGTTAGAGAAATCGATGTAGGCTTCGTCAATCACTACAATGCCATCAAAACCGGTTACAATTTTTTCTATCTGGCCTCTGTCTAACGAGTTGCCTGTTGGATTGTTGGGCGAGCACAGAAAGATAACTTTGGTGTTGGCATCGCATGCGTCTAAAACCTTTTGTGCATCTAAACTAAAATCATCGTTTAGGTTTACTTGCTTGTATGCTACGTTGTTGATGTCGGCGCATACGCCGTACATGCCGTAGGTGGGGTTAATGGCCACTACGTTGTCTATACCGGGCTCGCAAAAAATGCGAAAAATAAGGTCTATGGGTTCGTCGCTACCTACACCCAACATGATTTGAGTAGGACGTACGCCTTTAAGTGCAGCAATTTTTTCTTTTAGTTGCACTTGCAAGGGGTCTGGGTAACGGTTAAAAGGTTGGTTGTAAGGATTTTCGTTAGCATCCAAAAAAACAGATGCTTCGCCTGTAAACTCGTTTCGAGCGCAAGAATAAGGAGCTAAATCCCAAATGTTGGGGCGTATAAGTTCTTGTAATAATTTCATGGTCTTACTTGTTTGGTTTTACGCTGGTAGTATCGGGCGGCGATACTAAAAACGAGCGTGTAAAAGGATTGTATGTTTCTTCGGCTGTTGCGTTGCTTTTTATAATCATATCCACTTGATATGGTTTTTCCTGATTGGTAAACTCGTAACGCGGCGTTAATGCCCAAACAGCCCTAACGGTTGTAATGTTGGGTTTAAATAGGTAATGGCCCTTTTCGGGTTGGCTGTAAGGAGAAAAAATGTCTGCTAACTCTGTAGAGTCACCACAAATAGAATCTTTAAAGGCCGTTCTATCTACGTTAATTTGGAAATAATCCAACGTAGCATCGTACCCTTGCAAAAGCAAGCCCATGTACAACGTATCGCCCATGTGTAAGGGGACGTCGGTGGTTTGGTAAAGGCTATCATTTATAAGTACGTAGCCTATGGTTACGTAAGGGCTATTTTGTATTTTCTTGCACGAAAAAAGGCAACAACAGCTTAGTATGATGCCAATGGCTGCTATGCACGAATAAAATGTTGTACGCATAAAAAATATTTTATGCAAATTTAATGCAAATTGCCGATATAGCTTTCAATTTTTACAAATTATTTTTTTTGCCCTGCCTTTGTGTTATCTTTGCATTTTAAATGTGTGATGATATGGATAGTAAAACAACAAAAATAAACGTTTTGTTTCCTGCCGTAAAGGCTGTGTTTTTTGATATGGACGGAGTTATATTTGACTCCATGTCCCGCCATGCTAAGGCCTGGAGCCAGGCTATGGCGTTGGAGGGTTTACCTTTTTCTGAATACCAAGTGTATTTGCAAGAGGGTAGAACCGGATCCGGTACAGTAACCGATGTTTATTTGGCACATGGTAGAGGTGTGCCTACGCAAGACGATATTCAGCGCATTTATGCCAACAAAAGCCGCATTTTTGATTCTTTTGGCGACCCTATCCCCATGCGAGGTATGCACGATGTATTGGATAAGGTAAAAGCATTGGGGCTTGAAATTTACATTGTAACAGGTTCTGGTCAAGCCAGTTTGTTGGATACGCTTAATCATTACTTTCCCCATACTTTCTACAAAGAAAAAATGGTAACTGCCTACGACGTTAAAAAGGGCAAGCCCGACCCAGAACCCTATTTAATGGCATTAGAAAAGGCTGGCTTAGAGCCAGGCGAGGCCATTGTGGTAGAAAATGCACCATTGGGTGTGCGTTCTGCCAAAGGTGCAGGCATTTTTACCATTGCCGTAAATACTGGTATTTTAAAAGACGAAGACCTTTGGCAAGCCGGTGCCGATGTGGTACTACCCGATATGGAGGCGTTGTTGGCACGCTTAGGGGAATAAACTGAAAAAAATGTCTTTTCTAATCGACAAAATAGCATGCAAATTGTCTTTTCTATTCGACAATTTTGTATGTTTTGATAAAATTATTATCTTTGCTATGTCATTTTGTCTTTTCTATTCGACAAAATAGTATATAAATTGACTTCTTTATTCGACAATTATGCAAAGATTAAATTCCATTTATTTACATTTGTTAGAAGAGGTTTCATTAGATTTTACAAGGTATATCTATGCTGAAATCGATTGGAAGAATCGCCTTCTATTACTAAAAGGTTCTAAAGGGGTAGGTAAAACAACTATGTTGTTACAGCATATAAAACGTACATTCCCAGATGTGACTAAGGCGTTTTATGCTTCTGCAGACAACTCTTGGTTTACTACGCATACCATGGTGGACCTTGCAGAATATCTAGTGGCGCATGGGGTAACGCATTTGTTTTTAGATGAGGTTCACAAATATGTAAATTGGGATAAAGAAATAAAAGAAATATACGATTCTTTCCCTAAACTAAATATTGTGATAACAGGTTCTTCTATGTTGCAACTGAGTCAAACTGAAGCAGATTTGTCAAGAAGATGTAGGTCTTATACATTGCAAGGTTTGAGTTTTAGAGAATACTTAGAAATGGAAGGAGTAGCGACTTTACAAGCCTTGTCATTAGAGGAAATTTTAAATACTCATACGGTCTTGGCTGCACGAATTAAATCGCAAATTCCTGTGTTAAAGCATTTTGAAAATTATCTACATTGTGGTTATTATCCATTTTATAAGGAAGAAGGGGATGGTTTTTATCAACGACTTGAAAATGTTATTAACACCATTATCCAAGTAGAAATGCCTTCTGTAGAGAAAATTTCATACGAACTAGTATATAAGATAAAGATTTTATTGGGTATTTTGGCCGAGGAGAAACCTTTTACACTGAATGTTTCGCATTTAGCAAATAAGTTGGAGTCGTCTCGCGATAGTGTGTATAGGATGTTTGATTTACTGCACAAAGCTGCATTAGTTAGGCGACTTTATGATACCTCATCTACTATGAAAGTTCTTCAAAAACCAGAGAAAATATTGTTTGATAATACCAATTTGATGTACGCTTTATCACCAGATTCTGAAATTGGAACAGTGAGAGAAACATTTGTTGCAAGTATGCTTTTTAACCACAAAATTTCGATGCCTGCAAAAGGTGATGTGCTGATAGACGATAAGTACTTGTTTGAAGTAGGGGGTAAGAAAAAGAAATTTGATCAAATAGCAGATGTCTCAAATAGTTACGTGGTAGCCGATAATATAGAAGTAGGCATAGGTAACAAAATCCCGCTGTGGATATTTGGTATGCTGTATTAAGGAGGACTTGTAATTAAGGAAATCAAATAAATTTTAAGATAAGTTTGCTGATTTTTAAATATTTGCATTATATTTGCAAGTAAATAGACCCACGTCGATTGGGTGTGTAAAGCGTTACACAAAGGGCGTGGGAATATGTGAGCGTTTATTACGCATGTTCTGACATTTCAGAAACTTCGCAACTTTCTAATGATATCAATCAGAATATAGCAACGATAAATGCTTGCGGGATATGGGTATGTATATGGCATATCTATACTTTGTTGTATAGTATGCTTACTTATATCGGCGTGGGCTTTGCGTTGTCTGTTCTATTGATATTAGGCAATGCGAAGGCCTCTGGAATGTGGAACGACAACTGTCGAGTCCACGTTTTTTTTATGCCCATTTTGTCTTCTACACTAGGGCCAAAAAGGGCTATGGTTGACACAGTATTAGAATATAGTTTTGTAATAAAAATAAATAACTTAAAATAGATAATATGAAAATCAAACTTTTTCTTTCAATGCTTGCCATTTTCTTAGCAAGCCAACTTTTTGCAAATGAGGTAACACAGTGCGTTGCAGTATCGGCAGATGGTTATAAAACCACATATGCTTTACTAGATATTAAACGCATAGAAATTAATGCTACCAACTCTAAAGCTTCTATGACTATTCTGAACAAAGATGGAGTTTATTCATCTGAATATC
>JAFOWX010000136.1 GCA_017391905.1 Paludibacteraceae bacterium
AGTGTTGTAGTTGTTTACGCTACCATCGTCGTTGCTGCTGCCAGAGAATGGTGCATTGAACTCAGCACCACTGATGCTCTTACCGTTGATTTGACCTACGATATATGCTTTTACCCAGTATTTACCTGCGTTAGCATTGTTCAGCAAACGTACATCATTAGCGGTGTATGGCTTTTCGTACGAACCATCACCTACAACCTCTGTTGGGTTGTTGCCAGTGTTGCCGCCACCACCCAATGCTGGGTTAGTACTTTTCCAGATGTGCGCTGCACCCTTACCTACAGTCTCGTATGTGCCGTTGTAGTTGGTCAACTCGCCGTAGATTACCACGTAGTCGCCTACTGCTACTGCATCAGGATTGGTGATTTTTGCGCCGTCCAAACCATATACTTGGTATGCGTAGAAGTCCTCATCGGTATTGCCTTTCTCATCTACGATATAGAAGAGAGCGTTACCAAATTGGCTGATACCATCTGCGTGCTTAGAAGCCAATTTCTTAACCCAACCTTTTACGTAGTACTTTGTTCCAGTTGTAGCTTCGCTCGCTAGTTGAGAGCAGATAGCGTTAGCCTCAGCTACGGTCAAACACTCAGCTGGAATATTCCATCCGATAGTGTCAGGAGCTTCCGTGGTCACAGTAGTTGTGTCCTTGTCACCGCCTTGTCCATTACCTGGTCCATCAGGTCCTGGAGGGTTAATTGGCTCGCAGCCGATAAATGCAACTGCTGCAAACAGCATAAATGCTGCAAATAATTTGTTTAGTTTCATTGTTGTAAAAAATTATTGTTTATTTTGTTTTTGTTATGACCTATTAACGCAGTTTATAATCTGCCTGCAAAATTACAATAAAATTCTGATATGTGCAAAAAAAACAATGAAAAAATGAAAAATACAAAACTTCGAATATTTATTCTAGTACCATTTTGAAACTTTGTGCGCGTTAATCTCTAGAAAAATGCAAAAAAAATGATAAAAAATAGATAAAAGAAAGAAAATATTTTTGAATATAAAAAAAAAGATGTATCTTTGCAGCCACATTGAGAAATGTATATATGTATATTATGAATCATGAATCAACTATTTTTATATTAACCTGTTAAATTTTGATTGTTATGAAAATTGAATTAAACTCTAAATTGTTGCAAGCTGTAAGTGGCTTGTTCTTGTTGGCGATTGCAATTGTATGGATGGCATGTGATCCATTTGAGTTGTACGCATTTTCTTGGTTGCCAGGCCTTTTTCTATTGTTAGGCGCATTGAGCCTAGCGGGTGCTTCGTATCTTGGTAAAATGGATGGCAGATTGGCGACTAAGGCTGTCTTCTACCTTCTTTATGCTATTTTGTTCTTTACTGTAGATGTTCTCGTTGTTAATATCTATTTTGTGGCTCTTTGGGCAATGATAGAGGGTGCATGGCTTGCGCAAGGTGGTGCCATTATGAGAAAAAATGGTGAGAATAATTGGTTTATACCTATATGTGTTGGTGCCTTGATTGTCGTTTTGGCTTTCATTTGTAATTATGTGACTTCTAGTCTTGTAATAATAGGTGTTGTATTCTTGTTTGTTGCATTGGGACAAATGCTTCCATTCGTAAATGACTATTTGCCAAAGATTGATATTGAGAAGAAGTAATTTTACGATAAAAGATAAAGAAGAGGATTTCTGTTGAAAGTCCTCTTTTTTTTGTGCTATTTGTTTCGAGTATGAACTGTTTGAGATATAAAGTGATAGATAAGTAAAGGAATTATTAATTTTTTTTACAAAATATTTTGTAGATTGAGAAAAAAGCAGTAATTTTGCACGCTGAATTGAGAACTATGCGTTTTCGATTGCAAATCAAGCGTTTTTATTAATTAATTAGGAGGATAAAACTATAGCAAATCCACAAAAAGGCCCACAACAACGTCGTGGCCGCGTAGAAAAAGAAATGCCTAACCGCATCAATGATGCAATTCGTGGCGTAAAAGAAGTTCGCCTTGTAGGCGATAATGTAGAGCAAGGTGTCTATTCGTTTGAAACAGCGATACGCATGGCGGATGACATGAACTTGGACTTGGTCGAGATTTCACCAAACGCTGTACCACCTGTGTGCCGCATTTTGGATTACCAAAAGTTCCTCTATCAAAAGAAGCGCAAAGAGAAAGAGATCAAGGCTAACTCTGCTAAGGTGGTCATCAAAGAGATTCGTTTCGGACCACAAACAGATGAGCATGATTATAATTTCAAACTCAAACACGCACAAGAGTTCTTGAAAGATGGTAACAAGGTAAAGGCTTATGTGTTCTTCCGTGGACGAAGCATCCTTTTTAAAGATCAAGGAGAATTGTTGCTCGCTCGTTTTGCTAACGATCTAGAGGAGTATGGCAAAGTGGAAGCTATGCCTAAACTCGAAGGCAAACGCATGATCGTCAACATCGCTCCAAAGAAATAACTCACCTTTGGAACCTTAGAACTTTTGGGACCTTTAGAACCTTTAGAACTTTTTAGAATAGTCGTAGGGCCACCAATGGCTGCCTGAGACTTAAAATCAATATTAACAATTTAAATTATTAACAAAATGCCAAAGGTAAAGACTAATTCCGGTGCTAAAAAAAGATTCGCTCTTACCGGAACGGGCAAAATCAAGCG
>JAFOWX010000137.1 GCA_017391905.1 Paludibacteraceae bacterium
AAAGGTAGATAACTTTATCAACCACCAAATGGACCCTGTTTTAATGCAAGCAATGGCCCAAGAGTTGGTACGTCGTTTTGCCAATCACTCCATCAATAAAGTAATTACCGTTGAGGCAAGTGGCATAGCACCGGCTATTATGGTAGGCAACTATTTAAACGTTCCTGTGTTGTTTGCCAAAAAGAAAATGCCAAGCACCATGGAAAACATGCTTACCACAGAAGTGTTTTCGTTTACCAAAAACAAAACATATACCGTGTGCGTAAGTAGCGATTATTTAACCAAAGGCGATAGGGTGTTGTTTGTGGACGATTTTTTAGCCAATGGCAATGCTGCCTTAGGTATTATCGATTTGGTAGAAAAAGCAGGAGCCACGTTAGAAGGCATGGGATTTTTGATAGAAAAAGGATTTCAGTCTGGTGGCGAGCAGTTGCGTAGCAAAGGCATACACGTAGAATCGCTTGCTATTATAGAAAGTTTGGATAATTGCACCATAACCCTACGCTAAACATGAAAGACGGGTTAATATACCAATTAGAAGATAAACCGCCCATAAAAGAGGCCCTGTTTGCTGCTTTGCAACATTTAATGGCTATTTTTGTGGCCATTATCACCCCTCCACTCATTGTAGCCGGTGCCTTAAATTTGGATATTCAAACCACCAGCTTTTTGGTTTCGGCCTCGTTGTTTGTTTCGGGCATAGCTACGTTTATTCAGTGTAAAAAAGTAGGCCCTATTGGTTGCGGATTACTTTGTGTACAAGGTACCAGCTTTTCGTTTATTAGTCCTATCATTATGGCAGGTACATTAGGCGGATTACCGGCTATCTTTGGGGCAACCATGGTAGGAGCTTTGGCCGAAGTGTTTGTGAGCCGTATTCTCAAATACGCCACAAAAGTAATCACGCCATTGGTTTCGGGCATTGTGGTAACGCTTATAGGTATTAGCCTAATCAAAGTGGGTATGATATCTTGTGGTGGTGGCACAGAAGCCATAGAAAACGGTACGTTTGGTTCGTTTCAAAACTTGGGCATAGCCATGTTGGTGTTGTTGCTTATTGTGTTGTTTAACCGTAGCAGCAACAAATACCTACGCATGGGATCCATTATTTTGGGCATTGTAATAGGATACGGGGTGTCGTATTGTTGTGGCATGGTAGATTTTAGCAACATGCCAAACTATTCGCTGTTTAATGTGCCCATTCCGTTTAAGTACGGCATGTCGTTTAATATTTCGTCCATCATTGCCTTTGCCATTGTGTATGTAATTACAGCCATAGAGGCATACGGCGATATTACGGCAAATTCGCTTATATCCAATCAGCCGGTAGAGGGCGAAACGTTTGTAAAGCGTGCCCAGGGCGGTATTTTGGCAGATGGTTTTAACTCCTTCTTAGCAGGCCTTTTTAACTCGTTTCCCAATTCTATTTTTGCGCAAAACAACGGTATGATTCAGCTAACCGGCGTGGCAAGCAGGTACGTAGGTTACTTTATAGCTTTGTTCTTGCTTATCTTAGGCTTTTTCCCTTTGGTAGGCATTGTATTTTCGTTTATGCCCGAAGCCGTGTTGGGCGGTGCTACATTGCTGATGTTTGGTACGGTGGCTTCGGCAGGTATTAAAATAATAGCCTCGCAAGTATTAGACCGAAAATCCATTTTGGTAATAGCCATTAGCTTTAGCATGGGGTTGGGCGTGGAGCTTTATCCCGATATATTTATTCAATTTCCCGAAACCATTAAAAACATCTTTTCGTCGGGTATTACCACCGGCGGCTTGGCAGCCATTATAGCCAATATGGTGATAAAAATAAAAGACTAATTGTTTACAACAAATGCATACGCCTAACCTGATTATTCGTCCGGCACAGCCAACAGACGCCAACCTCATAGCCCAAGCGGTAAGCATGGGCATTGGACACCAAGAAACCTTGCAACAATATTGTGGGGCTAACTATTTGCAAGTTTTGGCACAATTAGCTGCCATGCCGGGTACTTTGTATAGCTACCAAAATGCGTGGGTGGCTCAATATGACGGTACGCCTGCCGGTGCCATTATTGGGTACGATGGTGCCCAGTTTGAGTTGCTTCGCCAAGCAACTTGTCAGTTTATTTGCCAACAAACAGGCAATATGCCGGCCACTTGTGGCGAAACAGAACCCGGTGAGTTTTACATCGACACGTTGGCGGTTTTGCCCACCTTTCGCCATGCAGGCATAGGCCGAAAACTCATCACCGCTTTGTGCCAGCAGGCCACCCAAATGGGGCATGCGCGAGTAGGCTTGTTGGTAGATCCCGAAAATACTAAGGCACAAGCCCTGTACACCTCAGTTGGTTTTAAAAATATAGGCGATAAACCTTTCTTTGGCTTGCCTATGTCTCATTTTCAATTTGCCACCAACAAGTAAATTTATTATTTTTGCAAATCAAAAAATCTAACCTTATCAATTTATATGAAAATTAAACATTTACTCTTTGCCGTATTATCCATGTTAAGTGTAGCTGCTTTTGCCACAGACAATGCGGAGGTTGAAAAATCCACCAACATGGGCAGTGAAATTGATGTGTACATTGAATACGAAGTAGTAGATAATGTGACACTTTTTTTGGGCGAAGAATTTTACCTAAGCAACTTTTTAACGCCCCAAGCCAAGTTGTTTGATGCTTCATATACCTCAGTAGGGGTTAACTACAAACCACACCCAAGGGTTTCGTTAATTGGTGCGTACGAGTTTCAATACCTTTCCAACAACGATTTGCGCCACCGCCTAAAACTAATGGTTACCCCCAATATCAAGTTAGGCGATTTTGCCTTGTCGTTGCGCGAACGCTTCCAAATGACGTATAACATGACAGACCAATCGTACGATTGGTTATTGCGTACCCGCTTGCGTTTGGACTACGATATTCCATCCGCTCCTTTGTACGCCTATATTTACGCCGAAATGCATAACCCATTAGAAGCCAATCCGGCTTGTTGGTACGATATGTTTGGCTACGGAGCCGGTTTAGACTGGGCGATTGATGACCACAATATTTTGGGTATCTACTACGAGTTTTCGCACTCTATTGATTCTTACTACCACTTGTTAGGCGTTGCCTACGTTCTTGGATTCTGGAAATAAATAATCGGCATGCCATTTCCCATAGAAAATAAGTTGGTTATTGCGGTAGCATCCAGTGCGCTGTTTGATTTAACCGAGTCGGATTGTATCTTTCGCGAAAAAGGCGAAACGGTTTATCGTGCGTACCAAGAAGAAAACCTCAATGTGCCCTTTAACAAAGGGGTAGCCTTTCCTTTTGTTAGGCGATTGTTGTCTTTAAACGAGGCTTTTCCGCAAGAACAACCCATAGAGGTGGTATTGCTTTCTAAAAACAGCCCCGAAACAGGTGAGCGTGCGTTTCGTTCCATACAACATTATGGATTGGATATTTGCCGAGCTTGCTTTACCACGGGCGAACCCAATTTTCAGTACTTACCGGCGTTTAATGCAGCGCTGTTTCTTTCGGGCAATGTAAAAGACGTAAAAGCCGCTTTGCAAGCAGGTTACGCAGCGGGTAGGGTGTTGCCCACCAAATACGTAGCCGATGATGACTCCGATAAACAGTTGCGTTTGGCGTTTGACTTTGATGGTGTATTGGCAAGCGATGAGGCCGAAAAGGTGTATAAAACATCGGGCGATATAAATGCTTTTTATACCCACGAGGTAGCGCATGCTGGTCAGGCCATGCAGTTAGGTCCTATAGGTGCATTATTGCAAAAAATATCGGTTTTTCAGCAATTAGAAAAAGAACGTGCCAAACAAGATGCCACGTATCAACGCATATTAAAAACATCCATTGTTACGGCTCGTAGTGCACCGGCGCACGAGAGGGTAATTGCTTCGCTTAAAGCGTGGGGCGTAGAGGTGGACGATGCGTTCTTTTTAGGTGGTATAGAAAAGGCACGTGTTTTAAACATTTTAAAACCCCATATTTTCTTTGACGATCAAATGACGCACTTTGAGGGTATAGAGAATATACCCGCGGTTCACATTCCCTTTGGCATTGCCAATATAACCTAATGTGCATGTTGATTTATGAAAACCATCGTAATTACCCGTCCTTACTTTTTTGAAGGAGAAGCCAACTACATAGCCCAGCTCTTTGAGCAGGGCGTTACTAGTTTGCACATACGCAAACCATACTCCCATGAGCAAGATGTGCAAACACTTATCGAGAAGATTCCGCAAAAGTATCGCTCACAAGTGGTACTACACGAGCATCCGCAATTAGTGGAAAAATACCAACTGCAAGGCTTTCACCTAAATAGCAGATGCCCAAATCTACCAGATGGGTACAACGGTGGGGTAAGTCGTTCTTGCCACAGTTTAGAAGAAGTGGTGCTTTACAAGGACAAATGTGATTATGTGTTTTTAAGTCCTATTTTTGATAGTATTTCCAAAGAGGGTTATGGTAGCACTTTTTCGGAACAAACATTACAAGAAGCTTATAAACAAGGTGTTATAGACAATAAAGTAGTAGCCTTAGGCGGAATAAAACCTGAGCATATCTCGTATTTAAAAGCTTTTGGTTTTGGCGGTATGGCGCTATTAGGGTATGTATGGAACAGATTGGGGGTATGATGGGAATTGTTATCTAATTTAACCATTGTAATGGCTTTGTAATGCTAAAAACGCGCAAAAGGCTATTTTGCTTTGGCCGTTGTCTTAATAATTGTAGTACATCTTTTAAAATTTTATTTCGTTAATTTCTATTTATCTTTTTAAACGCAGGCTGTGTTGGACACATTTTATTTTTGCTCCGGTTTTCACCAATGCTACATGGATAGAAAACCCCATTTAGTTTTGTTGTAGCAAGAATAAAAACATGAAAGATAATATGAAAAGATTTTTTTATTCCATACTTACTTTAACAGCAATAGTAGGCATGGTAGGTTGTAAAGACAACCAAGGTTCATTCAACGCAGAGCCACAAGCAGCCACCGCCCCCTCTGAAGGCTCTGTAGTTTATTCCGAATTATTAAAAGATGGTAAGGTAATAGAGCAATGCATAGACTCTATTGTCAATTTGGGAGATAAAGACAACCCTGCCATTTTTTATTTAAACCAATCACACACTATTCATGGAATAGAGATTCCCAGAAATGAGGTAGGTATGAAGGGTGTGTTTACATCCGTAACGCGTCAGGAGTTAGATGCGTTTATTGCTATGTATGCGCAGGTACAATCCCTACCTTCTGGTACTGCCTTAACAGAACATCAATCCGTTAATGCCTATCAGCACTTGGCCAATTATGCACGTGAGCATAATATAGAGGTTGCTCAGTTGGTGCATTTTGCCATGCGTGAGCCTTCTTTATTGGAGCCTACCTTGGGATGTGGAACTATTATACCAAACAAAGGACCACAAGATGTTTTGCCCAGTTTTCCAACCTATCCTTTGCATCCAGAAGATGGAATTCCAGGCACTCCTGGCCAGTGGCCCTTTTCACCCGATATACCTTACTGTCCTATAGTAGAATCTAAACACTACACATACCCTATGGATTCTATTATGACTACAATCGAATTAAAACGAGATGGTGTACATAAACCCTTTACCATTATGTACACCGATCAGGTGGTGGGAGATGCCAGTATGTGCGATTTGAATACGTACGTGAGTTATTACAACAAATACGATACAGATTCACGAAAATACACCGAAAATAAAGACTTTAAGTCGCCCGTTTACACATGTAGGTATGGCACAAAAGGGCATCCCATGGTATTATTGGATTTTTGTGTAGAAGGAACCTATAATAGTAAACACAAAGGCGACAAAAAAACGGTTTGTTACATTCCTTTTTTAAAAACGGTGGTAAAAAATAAACACGTAGGTTTTACCATGTATTTAGACGGTAAGGTGTTGTATAATCAACCCGAACTAAGGAGCACGATGGATAGCGAACGCGGTATGATGTATGCAATAATAGGCGGAGGCGAAATTGAAATTACGTACGGCGATAGTTGGATGGTAGAAAGACTGGCACGCTTACGTTTTACCGTAGATGCGCTAACAGGTTTTCAGCAAAATTCGTGGGACGATAATGAATAATAAATAAGAACAAACAAAAAGTGCGGTTTATTCAAACCGCACTTTTTTTGCACATTCATACCCTTCTTCGTATAAATCTTTTAGTTTCTGTATGTTTCGTTCAATTCTATCTACCTGAATGGGATTTTCGGGACGTATTACCACAATTTCACCTTTGTCTTCTAAATTTTCTACTAAATCCAACTGCTCGTTGTACAGTTTACCTCTGTTCTCAATGGTTTCTCGTAGTTCGGGGTATTCTTTATAAATAAAAGGCGGTAATTTATCCATGCGAGAGGGTGGCTTTCTATACCCTTTATTGCGAGTAAGTACCACCACGTTATTGTTAAAGCCCAAACTGCGGGCGCGTAAAATAGGAATGGAGTCTGCCAATCCACCATCCAACATAGGCTCGTTATCTACATGTGTAATAGGGCAAACAAAAGGCAAACTGCTGGATGCTTTTACAATGTCAATAATGCGTTTAGGGTCTTTCTTTTCGTTATAATAGCAGGCCTGACCCGTTTTGCACGAGGTGGTTACCATTTCGTATTGCTCGGGGCAAGCGGCGTATTTTTCGTAATCGTACGGAATAATCTGCTCTGGAAAAGTATGAAACAGCAAATCAAAATCCATGATATTGCGTTTGGTAAGTAGGTGTTTTATACCTATGTATTGGTACTTTTCTAACAGGTCGATGTTGCTGTATTTGGCCCTGCCACGTTGGTTTGACATGTACGATAAGCCATTGCAAGCTCCTGCGCTTACACCTATGGTGTACGGAAAGCGTATGCCTCTATCCATAAAGTTGTCCAATACGCCACAGGTAAACACCCCGCGCATGCCTCCACCTTCTAAAACCAAACCCGATTGCTCTGTTATTTTTACCGTTTGTTCCATATAAATTCTACAAAAGCAGCGTAAAGGTACTATAATTTTCTTAATTTTGTACGATATGAAAACTTCCACTTTCACCAAAGTAGTACTTGCATGCTTGCTCATCGTAGCATTTGCTTGTAAAAGAAAAGACAATATTGTTATTTTGTACGATAACGATGTGCATTGTTCCGTAGATGGGTATGCCAATATGGCAGGGGTAAAAAACGAGATAAAAAAGCAAACTCCTTATGTAAGTGTGGTGTCGTGTGGCGATTTTGCGCAAGGGGATGTGATAGGAACGCTATCGGAAGGTGGTTCCATTGAAAAAATCATGAACCAAGTGGGGTACGATGTAGTGGTAATGGGTAATCATGAGTTTGATTATGGTTTTCCTGTGATGGAAGAATTGGCATCTCAGCTAAAAGCAACCGTTGTTTCGTGCAATTTAGTGAACCTAAATTACAATAAAACCGTATTTGAACCCTACAAAATCATAAACTATGGTTCTACCAACGTGGCATACGTTGGGGTAATGACACCCGAATCGCTTACCTCTTCGCCATACACTTTTATGGATGTAGAATCTTTAGCATTTGATGAAAAAGGCAAACTGATAGAACCAGTAAATCATGGTGGAGCATTTTTGTACGATTTTTGTGCCGATAGTTTGTACAGTCAAGTGCAAAAACACGTAGATGCCGCTCGTAGCGATGGGGCGCATTTTGTGGTGGTATTGTCCCATTTGGGCGATGAGTTGTTAGACAAATCCATGCCCACTTCGGTGGCGTTAATTGAACAAACTCACGGTATTGATGTGGTGTTAGACGGTCATGCGCATCACATCATTGCCGATACGCTGATTGCCAATAATCAGAATCAAATGGTACACCTAAGTAGTACTGGTAGCAATTTTAAGAACATTGGGCAGCTAACCATTGCTCCCGATAATACCTTATCCATTCAGTTGTTACCCATAGATACCCTAACTGCAGTGGACGATTCCGTAAAAGCATTGGTCGATACGCTTAAAAATCATACGTGGGTGTTTGGGCAAGAGCGGGTAGGCAGAACGCCTTTTCCTTTAATAGCCAACGATGCCCAAGGTAATCGCATTGTGCGTCAAGAAGAAACCAATTTGGCCAACTTTTGTACCGATGCCTTTCGCATTATGTTGGATACGGATATAGCCCTTATCAATGCTGGCGGTATCAGAGAGAATATAGAGGCAGGTGATATTACGTACAACGATTTACTTCGCGTATTCCCTTTTAACAATACGGTATGCATTGCCACCCTAACAGGCTGCCAATTGATAGATGTGCTGGAATTTTCTACGCGATTTTTCCCAAAGGAAAGTGGAGGACTCATGCACGTAAGTGGCTTGCGCTACACGTTGTTTGTGAATTGCGACCCTAGGACATTCTATTATGATGAGCAAGGACTTTTTATAGGTACACAAGCTCCCCATAGCAGTATCCCTCAGCCTCCCAACTGCAGAATAGCGCATGTGCAGATGTGGGATAAAAAGCAGCAAAAGTATGTACCAGTTGAGCCGGATAAAGAATATACTGTGGCGGCATTTGATTATCACCTAAAAGAGTTAGGTGATCAGGGTATTTTGCGCTGTGCCCAATTAAAAGAAGACTATAAAGGGCAAGATGTAGATATCTTAGCCCGTTATATAGCTTACTTAGGATACCAGATCCCATCTAAATATGCCACTCGACAAAAAAGAATGCACGTTAGTGAACTTTGTCTTGATGGTGACGGCGAAAGTTACGAGGATGGGATTTACTTCTGGTGTTCCTCTTTCTTATAAAGAAGTTTGTCAATAATCAACGCAATCGCTCCGTCGCCCGTTACGTTACAAGCTGTGCCAAAGTTGTCCATGGTAATGTATAGCGCAATCATCAACGCAATTTGATTTTCGTCGAAACCTAAAATGCTTTGCAATACACTTACCGCTGCCATAATGGCTCCACCGGGTACGCCCGGCGCTGCTACCATTACTACACCCAACATACATATAAAATAAATCATGTTGCTTGCTTCTACGGGTGTGCCATGCATCATCATGAGTGCAATGGCGCAGGCTACAATTTTAAGCGTACTGCCCGAAAGGTGAATGGTGGCGCAAAGGGGAATAACAAAATCGGCCACATCCTCGTTTACCTTATTCTTTAAGGTTTGTTGTAGCGTAACCGGAATGGTGGCTGCAGACGATTGGGTACCCAACGCCGTAAAGTAGGCAGGCATCATCGTCCACAATAATGTAAACGGATTACGTTTGGTAACAATACCTGCAATGGTGTATTGAAGCAGCAAAACTACCACGTGTAGCGCAAAAATAATGCCTATAATTTTGATAAAGACCGCAAGCATGGTAGCTATTTGGCCCGATTGGGTAATGTTCAAAAAGATGCCAAAAATGTGCAAGGGTAGGAGGGGAATAATCACTTTTTCGATGCAGAGCGAAATGATGTTTTTAAATTCGTCCAACATGTTTTTTAGGCTATTGCCTGTAATTTTGGTTATGCCCAATCCCAATAAAAAGGCCAAAAACAAGGCGGTCATTACCGACATAAGTGGTGGAATGCCTATGCTAAAGTAAGCCGTTAGGGCATTGTCTTGTACCAAGTTGTTGGCAGCTTCGCTAGTGTTTATCACCATAGGAAACAACCCCACGCTGGTGCCGTACGACATAAAACCTGAAATAAGGGTAGCCACGTAGGCAAAGGCAACGGTAGTAAGCAACATTTTTCCGGCGCGCTTGCCCATGTCGGCAATGGCAGGAGCCACCAATCCCAAGATAATAAGCGGAACCAAGAAGCCAAGCAGTTGGCTAAAAATATCGTTAAAAGTAACAAATATCCGAATACCCCAATGTGGCATCCAATTACCTAATACTATACCCAATACAATGGCAATAAGCACTTTGGGAAGTAATCCTAACTTTATTTTTTTTAGCATAACGGTGTGCTGTTTTATTTAACCCCCACGAAGATAAGGAAAATTTACGAGAAATGACGTCCACTCTCCAAAATAAGTTTTTCTCTACGACTTTGACTATTGCCTGAAATTTTATACTTTTGCCTGCACCATAACGAAACCTTTTCAAAGCATGCTCAACGTAACCACACGGATAGATAAATTAGAAACCATTGAGGAAGTAAAAACCTTAATGGGTGCAGTGGCAACCATTAGGGAATATTTTGGTTTGTCTCGACAAGCGTTTGCTTTGCTTTGTGATATTCCGCCACACTCGTACAGGGTGCTTGAAAAACATGGAAAAGGTGACCTTGTTTCCTTATATAAATTACTAACTACATTACGCAAGCGTTTTTCTATTGATTTAAACATCCTGCTATCTACCAAAAAATATTCAATAGAAATGCTTACAGCCGAGCATGATGCCCTAAAAAAACAAATACTTCAAGAAATAGAAGCGCTTTCTTCTTTTACAGATTCGGAAAAAGTTCAAAAAAATAACTTGCTTCGTAATGATGCTGGTTTGAAGGATTGAGTTTTCTTTCCCTTGTCCCCATTTTACGTGCTTTTTACACTTCAATGTATTGTTGTTCTCAATAACAATATGCCTTTCTTCTGCTCTTTTTGCCTGTTTTGTTTTAATTTGTAAAGTTAATAAACGTAAATAGAAAAATAAAAGAAGTTAAAATATATGCGAGTTGAGATTGTTTAATATTCGTAAAATCAATGGTTTAACGTTTTGCAGAAAAATGTAACGTGTCCATTTAGTAAATACTATCAGCATAGTATATTGAAATATTAAAAATTTACTATATCTTTGCAGTGTAATTTGAGGTAATAAACCCTTTAAGATAAAATACATGAGCCTATATCCAGCGGTAGATAAACTTTTAGAAAAATATCAGTCCATGTACAATCCAGAGAAACATGTTGTTGATATTCATAAAGCAGATTGGTCGTACTTTATGTGGGAAGGTGTAGATTTGGAACAAATAGATGCCGAAACCATGGATTGTTTGCTGTCGGGGCGGTTAACTGGTGTGGTGCAGGTAAATAATTGGTATGGTGATAAAAAGAAGTATACGGCTAAGTTGCGTATTTACAAAGATGAACACGGCAAACTAACCAATATAATCATTCCTGCCACTGCTGAGCGTTATATACCCGATGTCCTTTTTAATTACACATTGAGTGAATCGGAAAAAGATTGCTTGTGCAACAAAGGTAGATTGGATGAGTCTATATGGGTAGTGATAGAAAAAAGTAAACAACTAATATTGCCTTTTATAGACAAAGAGACCAATCAAATTATGTATCGTAGTATGAATCAAGTAAAACTGCCCAAAGAGTACAACGGGGTAAAATTAGAACCCACCCATATAAAAGATTTGATATATGGTAAATCCGTTTCGATTACTGTAGGTAAC
>JAFOWX010000138.1 GCA_017391905.1 Paludibacteraceae bacterium
ATTTAACCATTTAAAATGTACACACATGGCAAGTAGAAGAGATTTAAAGAAAGACATTACTTATTTGTATTCGGAGTTACTTACCGAATGTTTTACCATTAGTTGCTTATGCCCCAACTGCAACCAAGAAAAAGCAGACGCATTGATAGAAAAAATTGTTCGCAACAGCTACGAATTTACCCAACGTGCCGGACACTACGACGGTAAAAACAACCGTCAGTTGGTAAAAGCTTACTACAAAAAATTAGGCGAAGATTTATTGCAAGACGTTCTTGCTATTGGCAAAGAAATTGAGGAACTAAGCAAATAAACCAACATGCAAAAATTTAGCAAATTCATCCTAAAACTTAAAGGATGGAAAGTGGTAGGCGAAGTACCAACTGCGCCTAAAATGGTGGTATGTTTTGCCCCCCACACATCAAACTGGGACTTTGTTTGGGGAAAATTAGTAGCCTGGGCCATAGACTTTAAAATGTCATTCCTTATTAAAGAAGAATGGGTAAACCGCTGGGGCATTGGCTGGTGGCTAAAAAAACAGGGTGCAGTACCCGTAAGCCGCCAAAAAAACACCTCGCTTACAGACCGTATGGCAGACACCTTTAAACAATACGACAAGTTAAACTTGGTACTTTCGCCCGAAGGCTCGCGCCAAGCCGTTGCCGATTGGAAAAAAGGTTTTTACTACATAGCGCTTAAAGCCAACGTACCCATTTTACCCTTGGTAATGGACTACGGCAAAAAAGAAGTGATTATCAAAGACTTCTTTGTACCCACCGGTAACGAAGAAGAAGACATAAAATGCTTTAAAGCCATATTTGCAGGTAGCATAGGCAAAAAGCCACATCAATTTACTACCGGATTAGAAACAGCTTAATGGAAAATACAGAACAATTGCGCATAAGCATTGTGCAAGCCGATATTGCTTGGGAAGACACCCAAGCAAATTTGGCGCGCTTTGACCAAATGCTTACTGCCCTACCCCCTACCGACGTGGTATTGCTGCCCGAAATGTTTTCTACCGCCTTTAGCAGCAATGCCCAAGCCTTGGCAGAACCCACCAATGGCACCACCATGCAAACCGTATTGGGTTGGGCAAACAAATACCAATGTGCGTTTATAGGCAGTTTTATTGCCGTAGAAGCAGGCAAATACTACAACCGTGGTTTTTTGGTAGAGCCCAACGGCACTACCCATTTTTACGACAAAAGACACTTGTTTATTGGGGGCGAAGAAACCTATTTTACCCCGGGCAAAGAGCCACTTATTGTACATTACAAGGGATGGAACATAGCCTTGTGCATTTGTTACGACCTACGCTTCCCGGTTTGGTTACGCAACTACCACCTAAAATACGATCTTTTGGCCGTTATAGCCGAATGGCCCACCAACAGGCAGTACATTTTTGATCACTTGCTTATAGCTCGTGCCATCGAAAACCAGGCCTACGTTTGTGCGTGCAACCGCATAGGCAAAGACGGAAATCACCTGCAATACCAGGGAGGATCGCAGGTGATAGACTATAGAGGAAGGGTTTTACAACGCCTTACCGACCATACTGAAGAAATAAAAACGGTTACATTAGAAAAATATCCGTTAGAAAGCATGCGCGAAAAAGCTCCTGTATGGAAACACGCAGACGCATTTACAATAACCGATTAAAGCGAAACGCCACCGCAGCAGTTAATAACCTGCCCGGTTACATAAGAAGCCATGGATGAGCCTAAGAATACAGCCACTTGAGCCACCTCATCTGCCTCGCCTACACGACGCATAGGGATAAGGTTCATCCAATACTTCTTGGCTTCGTCCGAAAGTTCGTTGGTCATTTCGGTAGCAATAAAACCAGGCGCAATAGCATTGCAACGTACACCACGTGCAGCACATTCTTTAGCTACAGACATGGTTAGCCCAATTAAGCCTGCCTTAGAAGCCGCGTAATTGGCTTGCCCAGGGTTACCTTTTTCGCCCACAATAGACGACATATTGATAATACTACCTTGACGCTGACGCAACATAATAGGCGTAATGGCACGAATGGTATTAAAGGCCGACTTTAGGTTATTGTCTATAACGGCATCCCATTGGTCTTCGGTCATACGCATCAGTAAACCATCGCGGGTAATGCCTGCGTTGTTAATAAGCACATCAATACGACCAAAATCTGCCACCACTTGCTCTATCAAGTCTTTAGCTTGTTCAAATTTAGAGGCATCCGATTGATACGCTTTTGCTTCCACACCAAAGGCTTTCAACTCTGCTTCCACTTCCAAGGCCTTTTGTGTTGAATTCAAATAGGTAAATGCTACAGTAGCACCTTGTTTGGCATATTCCAAAGCAATGGCTTTGCCAATACCGCGCGATGCGCCTGTAATTAAGACTACTTTTCCTTCTACTAATTTCATATCTTATGGTTTTACGGCACGAAAATACAACAAAAAAGCGAAATATCGCCGTTTTATTGGAATTTATGCACAAATTTAATAACTTTGTGCATATTTTTGTCAACTTGTTGTAACATTATGGCTACCATTACCATTGAAAACATGCAATTTTATGCCCACCACGGATGCTTTGAACAAGAACAACGCGTGGGCACACACTTTACCGTTACGTTAACCTTTACATACGCTGCGCAAGCCGCCATTGAAAGCGACGACATACAAGATGCTATCAGCTATTTGGATGTGTATCAAGTAGTAAAAAAAGAAATGGAGCAACCCTCGCACCTGATTGAACACGTTGCTTACCGCATTAAACAAGCCGTATTTGCCGCTTATCCTGCCATGCAAAGCGTTCACGTTAAGCTGTGCAAACTGAACCCACCTTTGGGCGGACAGGTGCAACAAGTTAGCGTAGAGTTATAATAAAATTAAGGCTGTCTAACAAGACAGCCTTAATTTTATTTTCCCAAGATAACATCCGTTATATATTCCGTATTATTTCCACACCTATCCACCACCTCTACACGTAATGTATGCTTACCACGTTTGATGCGCTTGGGGTCGTAGTGGTAAGTAATTCTGTTTTTAGCATCAATGCTAAACAAAACCCATTGGTTGTCAATATAGCCATTGTAAGAGCTAATATCCGTTTGCCTATCGGCTATGCGCAATACCAATTTATAACGCCCTTTTGACAACATGGTAACAGTAGGCGGAATGGTATCTGTAAGTACCGCATAATCGCCAAATTTGCTAATATTGCCAATCATAGCACCCTCTTGATAGGCAGCATCTACATACCCCCACTTACCGTACGTGTTTTTGTACGCTAAGTAGTATTGATCCTTATTAGTTAGGGTATCTTGCGCTATGGGTATTTGAAACGCACCACACTTATGCAAAGGCACGGTATTGTTGTGCAACGAGTGAACCACCGTTTGCAAGGTACTGTCATAAACAGCCGTATATTTAAACAGAAAATCGTTGTAAATAGCGCTGCGTGGCACTAACAAATGCACATCGCCTTCTTGAAAATAGTTTAGCGTATTGTGGTAGAAAGGCGTGCCGCCGTCCTGACACAACAAGGGGGCTTCTGCTTTTTTACCCCTAATAACAAAAGATACTTCCGTTTTATTGCCGGCATAATCAAAGGCCAATGCCGTTACCTTATAATCGCGCTCCTGGTTTATCTCCACCACTCCTTTTTTATTGGACCAGAACAAAGACAAGGGTTGGAACTGTGGCATGTAAGCACACATGTACACCTCGCGCGAAAGTACCCATTGTTCGTAATCTATAAAGGCATTGATGGCCTTGTCGTGGTCAAACAAAAACTGATCCATCTGATAGGTAAAATACGGCACACTATCCACATACACTTCTAAGCGTTTTAAGCCGTAATAGTTGTTTTGGCCGTTCATGTAGTCGAACGCCATGAATTCGAGTCCTACCTTACCCCATGCCTCTACCGGCGTGGTGGTGTATTTACCGGAGGCTTCGCTCCATACTTTTTGCGAAAAGAAACCGCAGTTTCCATGTACCATAGAAGCATCGTCCAAAGGCCTTATCCCAATTTTTCTAAATTTAGGTTTTACACTATCGGGCAAAGGAAAATAAGCCAATGGTTCTGTAGCCAACGTGCCCTCCTCGTTTCTAACTTCAAAATGCACGTGCGGACCGCCAGACGAGCCCGTGTTTCCGCTAATAGCCACCAACTGACCTTGTTTTACAGGGAACAAGGTGTCGGGAAACTGTACGTCTAACTGAAACGTTTTCTCGGCATATTGGTATTCCTCAAGCCAAGCGGTAAGAGTGTCATTAAAAGCATCCAAATGGGCATATACCGTAGTAATACCCAACGAAGGGTGCGTTAAGTACAAACAATTACCGTAGCCAAATTGCGCTATTTTAATGCGTGACACGTATCCATCTGCCACCGCAAATACCGGCAATCCACAACGCTGTTCAGTCTTTAAATCGATACCTGCATGAAAATGATTGGGGCGCAATTCACCAAAGCTGGCACTTAATGCCATAGGAGTATCCAAAGGATATTGCAAAGGAGAATTTGCCCACAAAGTAAGAGGCACACTGATAAATGTAATAAAAAATAAAAATAAGCGCATAAATATTAAATTAAGGTATTAACACAATTAGAGGGTGACTATTAGTCACCCTCTAATTTATTGTTGCATTATAACTGCTTATTAGTACTGTGAATTAGCACGTTGCGTAGCAGCATAATTTAACTTCAAAGCGTAAGCACGACGTAAGGCTTGTTTAATATCGGTAACAATACCCATTTTACAATCCTTATCTACTTTTAACGAAATGGTCATTAAATCTTGCTCGTGTTCTGGCATTGAAGAACGTTCTGATACAACGTAGTTTTCAATTTGCGAAACTTCGGCAAAAGCATCGTCTAACTGAATACGAGGCTCTGTACCATATTGAGCGCGATATTGGAAGGTAGGAACACCCACGTAAATAAAGCGAACCAAGGTTTTCTTTTCCAATTTGGTAAGCTCGGTTGCTTCTGGAGCTGTAATACCTACTTTAAAGTCTACCTCTTTCATGGTTGTTGCAATCATAAAGAAGAATAGCAACATAAACACGA
>JAFOWX010000014.1 GCA_017391905.1 Paludibacteraceae bacterium
GCTATCAGCGGGAAAGAAAACAAAGTGAAAGAATACATTGATGCAGAGATTAAAAATAATCCTTTGTATCAAGGTAGAGTTTCACAAGTACTTATCCCCACTGAAAAAGTTTACCAAATGCGTGGCAACAAGCGCGTTGTAAAGGAAAGAAGCTATCTTCCTGGATACGTACTTGTAGAAACCGTATTATCGGGTGATATTATGCACGAGTTGCGTAATGTTCCTAATGTAATTGGTTTCTTAGGTGGAAATACCAGCGCTAACATCACTCCTCTACGTCAATCTGAAGTAAATCGTATTTTAGGTACGGTTGACCAATTGCAAGAGGCTGAAGAAGAGCTATTGGTTCCATTCTGCGTTGGTGAAACTGTTAAGATTATCTCTGGTCCGTTTAATGACTTTACCGGTACCATTGAAGAAGTGAACGAGTCACAGAAAAAACTAAAAGTTAGGGTCATGATATTTGGACGGAAAACTCCGCTCGAATTAAGCTTTATGCAAGTTGAAAAGGCACAATAAAGGTTACGCTTCTATTGGCCTATTTCACCATTTATTTACTAATTAAAACGTATTTGATAACATGGCAAAAGAAGTTGCTGGACAAGTCAAATTGCAAGTAAAAGGCGGTGCTGCAAATCCGTCTCCTCCAATTGGTCCTGCCTTGGGTTCCAAGGGTATCAATATCATGGAGTTTTGCAAACAATTTAATGCCAGAACCCAAGACAAAGCAGGAAAAATATTGCCTGTAGTCATTACCTATTACTCGGACAAATCGTTCGACTTTATCATTAAAACTCCTCCGGTAGCCATTCAATTGCTTGAAATCACCAAGCAAAAAAGTGGTTCTGCACAACCAAATCGTAAAAAAATTGCAGAAGTTACTTGGGAACAAGTTAAAGCTATTGCAACTGACAAAATGCCCGATTTGAACTGCTTTACCGTAGAAGCTGCAATGCGCATGGTAGCTGGCACCGCAAGAAGTATGGGTATCTCTGTAAAAGGTGATTTCCCTAGTGAAAATTAATAACCCTTCAATTTTAAGAAATGAGTAAACTAACAAAAAATCAAAAGTTGGCTGCTGGTAAAGTTGAAGTAGGTAAAAGCTATTCACTTGCTGAAGCCGCTCAATTGGTAAAAGATATTACCTTTACCAAATTTGACGCATCTGTTGATATTGACGTTCGTTTAGGTGTTGACCCTCGCAAAAGCAACCAAATGGTTCGTGGCGTTGTTTCATTGCCTAACGGAACCGGTAAAACCGTACGTGTGTTAGCCCTTTGTACACCTGACAAAGAAGCCGAAGCAAAAGCTGCTGGTGCTGACTATGTAGGTCTTGACGAATACATCGAAAAGATTAAAGGTGGTTGGACTGACATTGATGTAATCATCACCATGCCTTCTATCATGGGTAAAATTGGTGCTCTTGGTCGCGTATTAGGTCCTCGTGGTTTAATGCCTAACCCAAAAAGTGGTACCGTTACCAATGAAGTTGGCAAAGCTGTAAAAGAAGTAAAACAAGGTAAAATTGACTTTAAAGTAGATAAAAACGGTATTGTACACGCTGCAATTGGTAAAGTATCTTTTGATGCTGAAAAGATTACAGAAAATGCCAAAGAATTTATCAGCACTTTGAACAAATTGAAACCTACCGCAGCAAAAGGTGTTTACATTAAGAGTGTTTATCTTTCAAGTACCATGAGCCAAGGTGTTAAAGTAGATCCTAAATCGGCTGAATAACCATTAAAAATGTGATTATGAAAAAGGAAGATAAAGCTATATTGATTAAACAACTTCAAGATACTGTAAGCCAATACGCACACTTCTACGTTGCAGACACATCTGGTTTGGACGCAGAAAAAACACACTTGTTGCGTAAAGCTTGCTTTGAAAAAGGAGTTAAATTAGTTGTTGTAAAAAACACCTTGTTCCAAAAGGCCCTTGAAGGTTTGGACGGCGATTACAGCCAATTATTTGACAGCCTAAAAGGTTCTACCTCTATCATGTTCTCTGATAACGGTAACGCGCCTGCTCGTCTTATTAAAGAATTGCAAAAAGACAAAGCAAACAATGGTAAACCTGCATTGAAAGCAGCTTACGTTTACGAAAGCTTCTACGATGCAACCCAATTGGAAGCACTTACCGCTCTTAAATCTAAAGAAGAACTTCTTGCCGAAATCATTGGCTTGTTGCAATCGCCCATGCAAAATGTACTTGGTGCTTTACAATCGGGTGGCAACACTATCCATGGCGTGTTGAAAACACTTGGCGAGAGATAATAAACAAACAAAAAATAAATTAGTAACAATCTTTAAAACTCACTAAAATGGCAGATTTGAAAAAATTGGCAGAAGAACTAGTTAACCTAACTGTAAAAGACGTTAATGAACTAGCTCAAATTTTGAAAGAAGAATATGGTATTGAACCCGCCGCTGCAGCTGTTGCTGTTGCTGGTCCTGCTGCAGCTGCTGCTCCTGCTGCAGAAGAAAAAACTTCTTTTGACGTAGAATTGAAAAGCGCTGGTGCTAACAAACTAGCTATCGTAAAATTGGTTAAAGAATTAACTGGTCTTGGCTTGAAAGAAGCAAAAGACATGGTTGACGCAGCTCCTTCTATCCTTAAAGAAGGCGTAAGCAAAGACGAAGCTGAAGCTTTGAAAAAACAATTGACCGAAGCTGGCGCTGAAGTTGAATTGAAATAAGACAAACCACCTGTTAATCAGGTACTTCGGTTTAGAACCTTAGCCTAATAAGGTTCTAAACCTTTTTATGCTTAAAAAAGAGTGGTGTACTATTCGACAACGAATAAGGCAATCACGAGTTTATTTAACCTTGCTGATAGACGTCTCGTATGAGTAACCAAAGAATAAATTTTTCTTCCATTAAAAACCCGTTGGATTATCCTGATTTCCTTGAGGTTCAATTAAAATCTTTCAGGGACTTTTTCCAACTTGATACTCCCCCGGAAAAACGTAAAAACGAAGGATTGTACAAGGTATTTGCCGAAAACTTTCCTATCACAGATACTCGCAACAATTTTAATCTTGAGTTTCTAGATTACTACATAGATCCACCTCGTTATTCTATAGAAGAATGCATTGACAGGGGATTAACCTATAGTGTTCCTTTAAAGGCAAAATTAAAATTGTCGTGCACCGATGATGAGCATGAAGATTTTGCTACTGTTATTCAAGATGTATACTTGGGTCCTATTCCTTATATGACCGACAAGGGTACATTTGTGATTAACGGTGCTGAACGTGTAGTGGTATCGCAATTACACCGTTCGCCAGGCGTGTTCTTCGGACAAAGCATGCACACCAACGGCACAAAACTGTATTCTGCACGTATTATTCCTTTCCGCGGTTCGTGGATTGAATTTACAACGGATATCAGTAACATCATGTACGCTTACATTGACCGTAAAAAGAAATTACCCGTAACTACCTTGTTACGTGCTATTGGTTTTGAAAGCGACAAAGATATTTTGGAAATATTTAACCTTGCCGAAGAAATTAAGGTTAATAAAGCCAACTTGAAAAAAGCTGTTGGTAGAAAAATTGCTGCCCGCGTATTGAGAACACGTATTGAGGACTTTGCTGATGAAGATACCGGCGAATTGGTTTCTATTGAACGCCACGAGGTTGTTCTTGAACGTGAAACCATTTTGGAAGCAGATCACATTGATTTGATTCTTGAAACCAATACTCCTACCATATTGTTGCACCGCGAGGATGCCAATATGTCGGATTATTCTATTATATACAACACTTTACAAAAAGATACCTGTAACTCTGAGAAAGAGGCTATCTACCACATTTATCGTCAATTGCGTAATGCCGATCCTTCTGACGACACCAACGCTCGCGAGGTAATCAATAGCTTGTTCTTCTCGGAAAAACGTTACGATTTGGGCGACGTGGGTCGTTACAGAATAAATCGTAAGTTAAACTTGGATATTTCGCCCGAAATTAAAGTATTAACACGCGAAGATATCATTGAAATTATCAAATACTTGATTGAGTTGATTAACTCTAAAGCTGATGTTGATGATATCGACCACTTGAGCAATCGTCGTGTTAGAACTGTAGGCGAACAATTATATGGTCAATTTGGTGTAGGTTTGGCTCGTATGGCTCGTACCATTCGTGAACGCATGAACGTACGCGACAACGAGGTGTTTACTCCTATTGACTTGATTAACGCTAAAACTATTTCGTCTGTTATTAACTCGTTCTTTGGTACCAATGCGCTATCGCAATTTATGGACCAAACCAACCCATTGGCCGAAATTACACACAAACGTCGTTTGTCTGCTCTTGGTCCTGGTGGTTTGTCTCGTGATAGAGCTGGTTTTGAGGTGCGTGACGTACACTATACTCACTACGGACGTTTGTGTCCTATTGAGACTCCTGAAGGTCCAAACATTGGTTTGATTTCTTCGTTGTGTGTATTTGCCAAAATCAACGACTTAGGCTTTATTGAAACTCCTTATCGTAAAGTTGAAAACAGCAAAGTTAACCTAAATGGTGACGAAGTGGTTTATTTGACTGCCGAAGAGGAAGAAGGCAAGATTATTGCTCAAGGTAATGCTCCTTTAACTGACGAAGGTAACTTTATTAGAACACGTGTTAAATCGCGTCAAGATAGCGACTTCCCTGTGGTAGCTCCAGAAGAGGTTGAATTGATGGACGTTGCTCCTCAACAAATTGCTTCTATTGCAGCTGCGTTGATTCCTTTCTTGGAACACGACGACGCTAACCGTGCGTTGATGGGATCGAACATGATGCGTCAAGCCGTGCCTTTGTTGCGTACCGATGCACCTATTGTGGGTACTGGTATTGAACGTCAGTTGGTGCAAAACTCACGTACACAAATTACCGCCGAACGTGATGGTGTTATTGAGTATGTGGATGCAACCATTATTAAAGTTCGCTACGACTATACAGAAGAAGAATTGTTTGTTCGTTTTGACGATGCGGTAAAAGAATATCATTTGCCTAAATTCCAAAAAACCAACCAAAGTACTACCATTGACCTTAGACCTATTGTACGCAAGGGTGATCGCGTAACCAAAGGCCAAATTTTAACCGAAGGTTACTCTACACAAAATGGCGAATTGGCTATTGGTAGAAACTTGAAGGTGGCGTTCATGCCTTGGAAAGGTTACAACTATGAGGACGCTATTGTTATTAACGAACGCGTAGTTCGCGAAGACTTGCTTACTTCTGTTCACGTAGATGAATATACATTGGAAGTTCGTGAAACGAAACGTGGTATGGAAGAACTTACCGCTGATATTCCAAACGTAAACGAAGAGGCTACCAAAGACTTGGACGAAAATGGTATTGTTCGCGTAGGTGCTTTGATTGAACCCGGTGATATTTTGATTGGTAAAATTACTCCTAAGGGTGAATCTGATCCTACTCCCGAAGAAAAATTGTTGCGTGCTATTTTTGGTGACAAAGCCGGTGATGTGAAAGATGCTTCGTTGAAAGCTAATCCTTCGCTTCGTGGTGTAGTTATTGGTAAACGTTTATTCTCTAAGGCTCAAAAAACCAAAAAAGAGAAAAACGAAGAAAAAGTTCAAATGCAAGCTTTGGATGCTCAATTTGAAGACGAAGCAGCTAAACTAAAAGCTATTTTGGTTAACAAATTGATGGATCTTACCAATGGTAAAACATCGCAAGGTGTGAAAGATTTCTTAGGTGCCGAAGTGATTGCTAAAGGTAACAAGTTTACCCAAAAACAATTGGCCGAAATTGATTACACCACCATTCAAGCAAGCAAATGGACCTCTGACAACCATAAAAATGATTTGATTCGCGACGTTATTCTAAACTACTTGCGCAAGTACAAAGAAATGTTTGCTTTGTTGCAACGTAAACGCTACAACTTGTCTATTGGTGATGAACTACCATCGGGCATTGTACAACTTGCTAAAGTATATGTTGCGAAAAAACGTAAAATCCGCGTAGGTGATAAGATGGCAGGTCGCCACGGTAACAAGGGTATTGTATCACGTATTGTACGTCAAGAAGACATGCCTTTCTTGGCTGACGGTACTCCTGTTGATATTGTATTGAACCCTCTTGGTGTGCCTTCGCGTATGAACTTGGGACAAATTTTTGAAACCGTTTTGGGTTGGGCCGGTAAAGAATTGGGCGTTAAATTTGCTACTCCTATTTTTGACGGTGCTACACTTGACGATTTGAATGAATGGACCGACAAAGCAGGTATTCCTCGCTATGGTAAAACTTACCTATACGATGGTGGTACCGGCGAACGTTTTGACCAACCTGCTACCGTAGGTGTTATCTATATGTTGAAGTTAGGCCACATGGTTGAAGACAAAATGCACGCTCGTTCTATTGGACCTTACTCACTTATTACACAACAACCTTTGGGTGGTAAAGCTAACTTTGGTGGTCAACGTTTTGGTGAGATGGAGGTTTGGGCATTGGAAGCATTTGGTGCTTCGCACATTTTGCAAGAAATCTTGACCATCAAGTCGGACGACGTAATGGGCCGTGCCAAGGCTTACGAAGCGCTTGTTAAGGGCGATCCTATGCCTCAAGCAGGTATCCCTGAATCACTGAATGTATTATTACACGAATTACGTGGTTTAGTTCTTAGCATCAAATTAGAGTAAAAGACAGGAATTATGGCATTTAGAACTGATAATAAACAAAAAAATAATTTTAGCAAAATTACCATTAGCTTGGCTTCGCCCGAAGAAATTTTGGAGCAATCGAGTGGTGAAGTGCTAAAACCGGAAACCATCAACTACCGTACTTATAAACCTGAACGTGATGGTTTGTTCTGCGAACGTATTTTTGGTCCTACCAAAGATTACGAATGTCATTGCGGCAAATACCGTAGCATTCGTTATAAAGGTATTACTTGCGACCGTTGCGGTGTGGAAGTAACTGAAAAGAAAGTACGTCGCGAACGCATGGGACACATTAAATTGGTAGTTCCTGTTGCACACATCTGGTATTTCCGTTCGTTACCTAATAAAATTGGTTATTTGTTGGGCTTGCCTACCAAAAAATTGGATTCTATTATTTACTACGAACGTTATATCATTATCCAACCAGGTATTCGCACCGACTTGGCTGCCGGTGACTTGTTAACCGAAGAAGAATACTTGGATATTATGGATTCGCTTCCTCGCGAAAACTACTTGTTGGAAGATTCTGATCCTAACAAGTTTATCGCTAAGATGGGTGCTGAAGCCGTACAAGATATGTTGATGCGCTTAGATTTGGACAGCCTTTCTTACGAATTGCGTGACAAAGCCAACAGCGACTCGGCTCAACAACGTAAAACAGAAGCATTGAAACGCTTGCAAGTAATTGAATCGTTCCGTGCTTCTAAAAATAGAAACAAACCCGAATGGATGATTGTAAACGTTGTGCCTGTAATTCCACCCGAATTGCGTCCTTTGGTTCCATTGGATGGTGGCCGTTTTGCAACATCGGACTTAAACGATTTGTATCGTCGCGTTATTATCCGTAATAACCGTTTGAAAAAATTGATTGAGATCAAAGCTCCTGATGTAATTTTACGTAATGAAAAACGTATGTTGCAAGAAGCTGTGGACTCATTGTTTGACAACACCCGCAAATCTACTGCGGTTAAAGCTGACGCTAACCGTCCTTTAAAATCGTTGTCTGACAGCTTGAAAGGTAAACAAGGTCGTTTCCGTCAAAACTTGTTGGGTAAACGTGTTGACTACTCAGCTCGTTCGGTTATTGTGGTTGGTCCTGAATTGCGCATGCACGAATGTGGTTTGCCCAAGGATATGGCTATTGAGCTTTACAAACCTTTTGTTATCCGTAAATTGATTGAACGTGGCACTGTGAAAACAGTGAAGGCTGCCAAAAAAATGGTGGATTTCCGCAAAGATCCTATTGTATGGGAAATTTTGGAACACGTAATGAAAGGTCACCCTGTATTGTTGAACCGTGCTCCTACCCTACACCGTTTGGGTATTCAAGCATTCCAACCTAAAATGATTGAGGGCAAAGCTATTCAGTTGCACCCACTTGCTTGTACCGCGTTCAACGCCGACTTTGACGGTGACCAAATGGCTGTTCACTTGCCTTTGGGTAACGAAGCTATCTTGGAAGCTCAAATTTTGATGTTGGCTTCGCACAATATTTTGAACCCTGCCAACGGTGCGCCTATTACCGTTCCTTCGCAAGACATGATTTTGGGCTTGTACTACATGACCAAAGAACGTCCCGGAGCATTGGGTGAAGGCTTGAAATTCTATTCGCCAGAAGAGGTTACCATCGCTTACAACGAACGCAAAGTTTCGTTGAATGCTAAGATTACCGTTAGAACCAAAGACGTGGAAAACAGCTTGGTTGTTACCAAATTGATTGAAACTACTGTTGGTCGTGTATTGGTAAACGAATGTGTACCTAACGAAGTTGGTTATATCAACGAATTGATTACCAAAAAATCGTTGCGTAACATTATTAGCAAAGTAATTAGCGTTTGTGGTGTGGCTCGTACTGCCGACTTCTTGGACGATATTAAGAACTTGGGCTATTACATGGCATTTAAAGGTTGTTTGTCGTTTAACTTGGAAAACGTAATTATCCCTGCCGAAAAAGAAAAATTGGTAGCGGAAGGTTACGAAAAAGTAGAAGGCATCTTGATGAATTACAACATGGGTCTTATTACTTACAACGAACGTTACAACCAAATTATTGATACTTGGACACACGTTAATAACAACCTATCTCGTATCTTGATTAAACAGCTAAGAGAAGACGAACAAGGCTTTAACTCTGTTTACATGATGCTTGATTCTGGTGCTCGTGGTTCTGAAACACAGATTAGCCAGCTATGCGGTATGCGTGGTTTGATGGCTAAACCTCAAAAAGCGGGTTCTGAAGGTGCTCAAATTATTGAAAACCCCATTTTGTCTAACTTTAAAGAGGGCTTGTCGGTGTTGGAATACTTTATTTCTACCCACGGTGCTCGTAAAGGTTTGGCGGATACCGCTTTGAAAACTGCCGACGCGGGTTACTTGACTCGTCGTTTGGTGGACGTTTCGCACGACGTGATTATCCAAGAAGAAGACTGCGGTACTTTACGTGGTTTGATTGCTACCGAGCTTAAAAACAACGAGGATGTAATTTCTACCTTGGAAGAACGTATCTTGGGCCGTGTTTCGGTACACGATATTGTTCACCCAATTACCAACAAAGTGATTGTGGGCGCTGGCGAAGAAATTACAGAAGAAGCGGCTAAGATTATCCAAGAGTCGCCTATTGAACAAGTTGAAATTAGATCGGTATTGACTTGTGAGTCTAAAAAAGGTGTTTGTGCTAAATGTTATGGTCGCAACTTGGCTACCGGACGTATGGTACAAAAAGGTGAAGCTGTAGGTGTTATTGCTGCTCAATCTATTGGTGAGCCCGGTACTCAGCTTACACTTCGTACTTTCCACGTGGGTGGTGTTGCTTCTAACGTGGCTACCGAAAATAAAATGATTTCGCGCTATGAAGGTGTGTTGGAAATTGACGAACTTCGTACTGTTACCACTACCGAAGGCAAAGAAATTGTAGTGAGCCGTTTAACTGAGATGCGTATTGTTGAACCTAACACCAAAGTGGTGCTTACTCAACAAAACATTCCTTATGCTTCTACCTTGTTTATGAAACCTGGTAGCACCTTGAAAAAAGGTGATGTGATTTGCGAATGGGATCCATTTAACGCGGTTGTTATTTCTGAAGTAACCGGTACTATTCAGTTTGAAAGTATGATTGAAAATACTACTTACAAAACTGAATCGGACGAACAAACCGGTTTGAAAGAAAAAATTATTATTGAATCAAAAGACAAAAACAAAGTTCCTGCTGCTCACGTTGTGGATGCTAATGGCGAAGTAGTTCGTAACTATGCTCTTCCTGTGGGAGCGCACGTTTCGCTTGACGAAGGTGCTGCTATTGAAGTAGGTCAAATTTTGTTCAAGATACCTCGTGCTGTAAGCAAAGCGGGTGACATTACCGGTGGTTTGCCTCGTGTAACTGAGTTGTTTGAGGCTCGTAACCCATCTAACCCTGCTATTGTGTCTGAAATTGATGGTGAGGTAAGCTTTGGTAAAATTAAACGTGGTCAACGTGAAATTATCATTACCTCTAAAACTGGCGAAGAAAGACGCTACTTGGTACCATTGTCAAAACAAATTTTGGTTCAAGAAAACGACTTTGTACGTGCTGGTGGTGCTCTTTCGGACGGAGCTATTACTCCTTCGGACATCTTGGCTATTAAAGGTCCTACCGCTGTACAAGAATACATTGTAAACGAAGTACAAGATGTATATCGTTCGCAAGGTGTAAAAATCAACGACAAACACTTTGAGGTTATTGTACGTCAAATGATGCGTAAAGTGGAAATTGACGACCCAGGTGATACACGTTTCTTGGAAAAACAAATTGTGGACAAACAAGCCTTTATGGCCGAAAATGACCAAATTTGGGGCAAAAAAGTGGTTACTGATGCTGGTGACTCACAAATTTTCCAACGTGGTATGATTATTACAGCTCGTAAATTGCGTGACGAAAATAGTGCGCTAAAACGTAAAGACTTGCGTCCTGTTGAAACACGTGATGCGGTTCCTGCTACTTCGAGCCAAATTTTGCAAGGTATTACCCGTGCTGCATTGCAAACTACCAGCTTTATGTCGGCTGCTTCGTTCCAAGAAACAACCAAAGTATTGAACGATGCTGCTATTAACGGTAAGGTGGATAGATTGGAAGGTATGAAAGAGAACGTTATTTGCGGTCACTTGATTCCTGCCGGTACCGGTCAAGCAGAATTTGAGAAGATTGTAGTTGCTTCGCGCGAAGAATACGAAAAAATTATGGAAGCAAAACGCAACGTAATTGACGTAAACGTAGCAAGCAAAGAAAGCGAAAAAATTAGCGAATAAGGGTAAAACCTTTTCTATAGAATAGGCTGCTAACACCTGTTAGCAGCCTATCTTTTTTATGGTGTTATATAGGAAGTTTATTGGTTATTTTGCCCACAGTTTATATTGTGCATACTTTTGCATAATGACATCTACGTAGGTAACGGGTTCTTCGCCCCTGCAATAGCCAAAACGGCATACAGGATCGGCATAAAAAACAGGATCTGATTTCTTGAGCATGTACTCGCGCACATCTACCCAAACATCGGGATTTTTGCCGTATTTGGTGGCCAATGCACGGGCATCAAATACGTGTCCGGGGCCGGCATTGTAAGCGGCTAAAACAAATTTTGTTTTTTCTTGTGGATTGGCTATGCCGGGGAATAGTTTGGATAAGGATTGCAGATAGGCCGTGGCGGCGGCTACGTTTTTTTCGGGAAAGAACACTTGCGTACTATCTAAACCTAAGGAAAGGGCTGTATTGGGCATGAGTTGCATGAGTCCACATGCTCCTGCCCACGACATGGCATCTGGGTTAAATTTGGATTCTTTGTACGCCATCGCGGCTAATAGACGCCAATCCCACTGTATGGTGGGGGCGTATTCTTTAAAGAGTTGGTCAAAGGGCGAAATGCTTCCTGGCTGGGGAATACGTGTAAAACCGCTTGCTTCAAAGTATTTGCTTTTTTGGAAATACTTGTGATAAAGGGATGACAGGTAGCGTTTTTGGGTATCGGAGGTGGTCCAATTGTTTACAAATTCCAATAATTGAGGCGAGTGTGAGGAAACTACCCACGCGGAACGTTGGGGAAAACTAATGTCAACGTTATAGTCTATGTTGCCAAAGTAGGTTTTATTTAGCCTGGCGTTTATATCGTCTGTAATGGTATAATTTATTTTGTGCATGGCTACCTGAGCAACCAAATCGTCGGAGGTTATGGTATCTCCGCAGGCTACAATGTGAATACCTCCTCCTATCTCGTCGTTAAGGTTTACCAATCGGTGGTAATAGATGCTGTTATCGGGTACGGTAATGGTGGCTCCTGCCAAATCCAAAACGGTATGACGCATGGTATCGGACACGGCTTGGACAAGTACCTGATTACTGATGTATTCTTGTTTGGTGTAAGTAACCAACGTTTTGTATTGATGTGTATAGGGAATTCTGTATGCCACCAAATCGCCTTTGCCCTGCTGCAGCCATTGGAGCATGGTGGGTATATCGGGTGCTACCACCAATTGCATGGAGACTTGCATTTCGGCACAGAGTTTTTTGGCCAACTCGTACTCGTAGCCCATTTGGTTATCACGGTACAGGAAATAGGATATTGGCCCGTACATGGTGATAACACGTAGGGTATCTTGCTGCAAAATTTGGGGTAAATCGCGCGTTTGGATAGTGTTGTTACCTGATTGATTACCGCACGAAGCAGTAAAAAAACACAGCAACACTGATAGAAGGCAAACGGTTAGGTTTTTCATATACATTGGTTGGGATATAGATGCAGGGTAAATGTAGGAAAAATTTTGCACATCATGGGGGTTTTTGCACGATAATTATGCATTACAGATAGCCGTATTGCATCGTTAATAAAAAAAGAGGGAAATTAATTGGCTTTTTGATTTATTTTTGTACTTTTGCATGGCTTATGAATAACTGCTTATTTGTAGGCGACCCATACTTTTTATCTTAATTTTTTTCAACTTTAAACACTGAACAGTATGTCACTAAACAAAGTAATTTTAATTGGAAACGTAGGACGCGATCCTGAAGTTCGTTACGTAACAGACAATGTACCTGTAGCAAGTTTTACCTTGGCTACTACCAAAAGAGGATATAAAACCCAAGATGGTAAAGAAGTGCCTGAAAAAACCGAATGGCACAATATTGTAGTATGGCGTGGTTTGGCTAAAGTAGCCGAACAATACGTTAAAAAAGGTACTCAATTATACATTGAGGGAGAATTGCAAACCAGAAATTGGGAAAAAGACGGTGTTAGACACTATACTACCGAAATTATTGCCAATGATATGCAGTTGTTGGGTAGAAAATCTGACAATGCTGGCGGTTCTTACGCACCTGCAGCTCCTGCAGCAGCTCCTGCTGCCGAACCTTTTGCATCAAGCAACGATAGCAGCGACGAATTGCCCTTTTAATTGATTAAAGGGTCGTTTACAAATAATAAAAAGGGCTGGTTTCTTGGAAACCAGCCCTTTTACTTTGTTGTTTATTTATTTCTTACAAGTTATCTTTTTCAATATCCAAGAAGTATTTGTAGGTTCCTACTTTAAGTTCTATGGTAGCTGCTTCGTCGCAAACAATGATGCCTTTTGGGTGCATTTGTAGCGCACTGATTGTCCACATATGGTTTACACTACCTTCTACGGCAGCTGCCAAGGCGCGTGCTTTGTTGTGACCGTTTACCAAAATTAGCACTTCTTTTGCATCCATAACGGTGCCTACACCTACGGTAAGAGCTGTTTTAGGCACTTTGTTGATGTCGTTTTCAAAGAAACGAGAGTTTGCAATAATGGTATCTGTGGTAAGGGTTTTTACGCGGGTGCGTGAAGATAAAGATGAACCAGGTTCGTTAAAGGCAATGTGTCCGTCTGGACCAATGCCACCTAAAAACAAATCGATTCCTCCGGCTTGTTGGATAGCTTGTTCGTATTGAGCACATTCTGCTTCCAAATCGGTTGCGTTACCGTTAAGGATATGCACGTTTTGTGGATTGATGTCTATGTGGCTGAAAAAGTTGTTCCACATAAAAGAGTGGTAACTTTCGGGGTGTTCTTTGGGCAAATTAACGTATTCGTCCATGTTAAAGGTTATCACATTGGCAAAGGATACTTTGTTTTCTTTATTTAATTGAACCAATGCCTTGTACATACCTAATGGAGAAGAACCTGTGGGAAGTCCTAACACAAAAGGTTTTTGAGGGGTTGGATTGGCTGCATTGATTTTTGCTGCCACGTAGTTTGCTGCCCATGCTGACATTTTATCGTATGTGGGCTGAATAACAAGTCTCATTGAGTTTAGTATTTTAATTTTTTCGGTAGCAAATATACTATTTTTGAAAAAAAATGGATACACCCGCCCGTATTTTTTTACTATTTTTTTTGCCAAAAACGCACTCTTTTGGTTTAAATTTGGGCAAAAACGGCATGTTTTGCTAACAAAATGGGAGGCTTTGCGCATTTAACACATAGAAATTAATAATTTTATTTTAACTTTGTAGGTTATTATGTTTATTAGGGATATTATAGGACAACAAACCGTAAAGGAGCATATTCTCCGCTTGATACAGGAGAATAGGTTGCCACATGCCCTTATGTTATGGGGCAACGAGGGTGTTGGCAAGCTGCCTTTGGCTATTGCCATGGCACGCTATTTGCTGTGTTCTGATAAACAAGATAACGATGCGTGCGGAGCCTGCTTGTCTTGTAAACAAATGGCCAAGCTGATACATCCCGACTTGCATTTTGTTTTTCCCATTGTAAAGAACAGCACCGAACCCAAGTGCGATGATTTTTTGGAAGAATGGCGAGAAATGTTGTTGGAGCATGCGTATTTTAATTACGAGCAATGGATTGACAAGATTGGCGAGGGAAAACAAGGCCAAATCTATGCAGCTGAAAGTGATGAGATTATACGCAAACTAAGCTACAAGAGTTTTCAGGGCGATTGCAAGGTAATGATTATTTGGTTGCCCGAAAAAATGAATGTGGTTTGTGCCAATAAATTGCTGAAGTTATTAGAAGAACCACCCGAAAAAACGTATTTTATTTTGGTGAGCGAGCAGCCCGAGCAACTTTTACCTACCATTGTTTCGCGCACACAGATGGTGCATGTGCCTTGCATAGCGTTTGATGATATGGAGGCGGTAGTGGGTACAGAACTTGCACGTGTGGCTAATGGCAATTACGTTAAGGCACTAACCATGCAACAACAAACCGGTAGTAGTAAACCGCATTTTGAGTTGTACAGGAAACTGATGTTGGCAGTGGTGATGATTCAGCTACCCCAACTAAAGGCATGGGCAGAACAATTGCACGAAAGTGGCAGAGAGGAGATAAAACTGTTTTTGCAGTATGCACAGCACATTACGCGCGAATGTTTTATGATGCATTTTGGCCTGCCAGCCATTAACTATTTAGAACCGCACGAACAGGCTTTTGCCGCCAAATTTATAAACTATTTAAACGCAAACAACATAGAATTTATCACCCATACGTTTGCCAAAGCGTATGAAGACATAGAACAAAATGGGAACGGTAAAATTGTACTCTTTGATATGGGGTTGCAATTGATGACCAAAATGAAATTATAGTATGGATTACACATTAGATAGAGGAAATGCCCGACTTACTGCAGCCGGTTGCAAAAAAAGTTCGGAGCAAATGCTGAGCATCCACGATTGGTTGGCCGATATAGACATTAACTGCAAAAGTTGCCAGTACGTAGAGGTACAATTTAAGAATACACGAAAAGGGTACTACTTAAACTCAAACAACATTGCCCTTGAAAAAGGAGACATTGTAGCTGTAGAATCTAACCCCGGACACGACATTGGCACAGTTACCATGCAAGGGTATTTGGTAGCGTTGCAAATGCGCAAAAACGGTTACGACCCACAAAAGAACGAGGTAAAACGTGTTTACAGAAAGGCAAGACCTGCCGATTTGGAAAAATGGGAAGAATCTAAGGCCAAAGAACACGATGCTATGCTTCGTACCAGAAAAATAGCCAAAGACCTTAATTTGGACATGAAAATTGGCGACGTTGAGTACCAAGGCGACGGCAACAAGGCTATTTTTTACTACATTGCCGATGAGCGCGTGGACTTTAGACAACTAATTAAAGTGTTGGCCGAGGTTTTTCAGGTGCGCATAGAAATGAAACAAATTGGCGCCAGACAAGAGGCAGGCCGCATTGGTGGTACCGGTCCTTGCGGACGCGAATTGTGCTGTTCTACGTTTTTAAGCAAGTTTTCGTCTGTGGGAACCAACGCTGCCCGTATCCAAGACTTGTCTATTAACCCGCAAAAATTGGCCGGTCAGTGCGCTAAACTTAAATGCTGCCTGAACTTTGAGTTAGACAATTACATTGAAGCCATTAAGGAATTTCCGGATAAATCCATTCAGTTGGAAACCGAATTGGGCACCTATTATTTCTTTAAATTGGATGCTTTTGCCCGAAAAATGACCTACTCTACCGCACCAAATGCGCCACAAAATTTGGTTGAAATTAGTTTGGACAGAGCCAAAGAGGTTATTGAAATGAATAAAAACGGCATGAAGCCGGAGAACCTTGCCGATGGCACAAAAGGACAAGCACCTGTTATTGATTTTACCACCGCAGTGGGCGAAGGCAGCTTGACTCGCTTTGACAACAAAAACAAAAAGAAAAAGAAGAAAAAACACAAACCTAATAATAACGACAAGAAAAATGGCAACCAAGGTAAACAAATGGGTTAATGCTATGATACTAAGCGTTGTTGTATTGTTTGGAGCGTGCTCTACCAACACATGTTACGAACATTACATCACCTTAGACTCCCCCACCTGGGACATGAACAAGAAGTTGCCTTTTGAGGTAACCATGCAAGACACTGTAAATCATTACAATGTACTTTTGCACATTAGACATTCTACCCTATATCCCTACCAAAACATTTGGTTGTTTACCCATTCTATGGCACCGGACAGCAC
>JAFOWX010000139.1 GCA_017391905.1 Paludibacteraceae bacterium
AGGTTTCGCTTGCTGGAATTATTACAGGACTGCTGTATTTTATAGCGGTAGCTATTTTCTTAATAACCAAGGCAGAAACTGCTTTAACATGCTGGGAATTGCTTACGGTGGCAAGTGCTCCCGTTGTTATGATGGTTTTGCTAAAATTGCAGCAAGCAGTAGGCTCAAGTTCTGTTTATAAGCACATGGCTACAGCATTTTTAGCCAGTACGTGTGCTTTAACTGCTGTTGCTCATTTTGTCAATATAGCCGTTACAAGACCCCTTATTAGCCAAGGAGTTGCTGTACCAACCTACTTTCAGATAGGGTATTGGCCTTCGGTAGAAATGGCTATTGATTACGTAGCCTGGGGATTTTTTTGTGGATTGGCCTTTTTATGTGTTGCTTTGGGTATAAAAAATAGCCTGCATAAACGCGTAAAAATCACTTCTTTGATTTGTGGTTTGCTTTGTTTATTGGGATTTTTTGGCGCACTCTTTGTGCATGAAAATTGCTGGTACATAGCAATTTGGGGATATGGAATAGGTTTTATTGTGTTATGTAGCATCTTATATGTTAGCAAATTGTAAAATAAACTTGGGATTGCACATTGTAAGCAAACGTGCAGATGGTTATCACAACATTGAAACCATATTCTACCCCATTCCTTTGGCAGATGAAGTAATCATTGAGCCTGCCAATACGTTGCAACTACACGAAGAAGGCATTTTGGTAGGCGAAGACATGGAGAAAAACTTAGTAGTCAAAGCCTATCGTTTGTTACAAAAAGATTTTAACCTACCCCCAGTTAGCATTACCTTAGCCAAACACGTTCCCTTTGGAGCGGGATTAGGTGGAGGCTCATCGGACGCTTCGCATACCTTGCTACAACTTAACCAACTTTTTAAATTGGGTTTGAGCCAAGAACAGTTGGCAGTATATGCCGCTAAATTAGGTGCAGACTGTGCTTTCTTTATTTACAACACCCCCATGATGGCCACGGGCATAGGAACTGACTTTGCGCCCGTAGATGTATCGCTAAAAGGATACTATTTAGTGCTTGTAAAACCCAATGTATTTGTCTCTACAGCAGATGCTTATCGTAGAGTTACCCCTTGTAAACCTACGTTTTCCTTGCAAAATTTGACAAACACCCCTATCTCGGCATGGAAAAACGTGCTTATAAACCAGTTTGAGGAAAGTGTATTTGCGCAATTCCCCTTAATTGCCCAAGTAAAGCAACAACTTTACCAAGCGGGTGCTATTTATGCCAGCATGTCGGGTTCCGGCTCTTCTGTGTTTGGCATCTTCCAAGAAAAACCAGACCTACCACCCTTTGCCAACTGCGAAGCACAGTTTGTCATGGAGCTTTAATGAATGTAAGATTGTCACTTGTCCATTGTTGCTTGTTGCATGTTGATTTAATACGAGCAACAAACAACTAACGTCAGTTTATCAACTTGATTCAACAAAAAAATCTCCAACTTCCGTTCTCTACTCTCAACTAATTTTTGTATCTTTGGGGTTCATAAAAAATTATGGCAACAGAGGGTAAAACATACAAGAAAGACGCGGCGGCAGCCGTAGAACGTGCAGGGAAAGATTTAGGTAAACTTCCACCACAAGCATTAGAGGTAGAAAAAGCCTTGTTAGGCGCACTTTTAACATACAAAGATGCGTTTAGCGTTGTATGCGAACTACTTGCTCCCGAAAGTTTTTACCACAAAAACCACCAATATATTTACGAGGCTATGCGAAATCTTTCGCAAAACAGCCAACCTATCGACACGCTAACTGTTTCGGAAGAATTAAAAAAAGGCAAGCGTTTGGATGCCATTGGCGGTTTTCCCACCCTTATGGAGCTATCGGAATTTGGCACTTCGGCCGTAAATATTGAAGAATACGCCGAAATTATCTACAACAAATTCTTAGCACGCGATTTGATACGCATTTCGTCTAAAATAGAAGAACAAGCCTTTGGCGAAGAAACAGACATTAAAAGTTTATTAGAATACGCAGAAGGTCAGATATTTGAAATGAACCAACGTCGCGTAAAAAAAGAAGTAACCAAGGTGGGCGACGTGGTGACAGAGGTAATTGACCGCATTAAAAAAGCAGCGCAACAAGAAGGTGGTTTTACCGGTTTGCGTACCAGCTTTACCAAATTAGACAAAATGACCAATGGTTGGCAACCTTCTACCCTAAACATCATTGCAGCTCGTCCTGCCATGGGTAAAACGGCGTTTGTGCTTTCCATGGCCAAAAACATGGCAGTAGATCACAAATACCCCGTTGCTATTTTTTCGCTCGAAATGTCTAACTTGGAGTTGGTTAACCGTTTGGTTATCAATGCGTCCGAAATTGAGGGCGAGAAAATCAAATCGGGCCGATTAAGCACCCAGGAATGGGAACAGCTTTATACCAAAACCAAGTGCATCAACGAAGCACCTATTTTTATTGACGACACCGCCAATATTTCCGTTTCGGAATTAACCACCAAAGCACGCCGCCTAAAATCGGAACACGATATTCAATGCATCATCATTGACTACTTGCAGCTAATGAACGCCAGCGGTATGAACTACGGTAGCCGTGAACAAGAGGTAAGTATTATTTCGCGTTCGCTCAAGGGGTTAGCCAAAGAATTAGACATTCCGGTTATTGCCTTGTCGCAGTTAAACCGTGGTGTGGAAAGCCGCGAAGAAAAACGCCCTCAACTATCAGACTTGCGCGAATCCGGTGCTATTGAACAAGACGCGGACATGGTGGTATTTATTCACCGTCCCGAATACTATAAGATTATGACGGATGCCGAGGGCAATTCTAACGAAGGCATTGCCGAAATCATTATTGCAAAACACCGTAGTGGTAGCGTGGGCGATGTGCGTTTACGATTCACCAAAGAATTGATTAAATTCTCCAACGCCAACGAAACGCCTTACCGCAACTATTCATCGTCAGCTACCAATTTCCAAGAATTTGGCAGCAAAACAAACGATATGCCTATCCAAGCAAGCAGCGAGGATCCATTCTAATTAGTCAAATAAATCATATACCAAAATAATATGCAAAAATTACTATTATTAGCAGACGAAGCCATTGCGCAAGGAGCGTTAGATGGCGGTCTATCCGGAGTGTACGCCTATCCCGGAACTCCTTCTACCGAGATAACTGAATACATACAAGGTTCGCCCGAAGCCAAAGAAAAAGGTATTCACTGCCGTTGGTCGAGCAACGAAAAAACAGCCATGGAAAGCGCCATGGGTATGTCTTTTGTAGGCAAACGTGCATTGGTTTGTATGAAACACGTAGGTCTTAACGTGGCTGCAGACCCCTTTATGAATGCTGCCATTACCGGTGTAAACGGTGGTGTGTTGGTGCTTTCGGCCGACGACCCATCCATGCATTCATCGCAAAATGAGCAAGACTCTCGTTACTATGGTAAATTTGCGTTGATTCCTGTATTGGAACCTTCTAATCAACAAGAAGCCTACGATATGGCTTACAACGGTTTGGAATTGTCCGAAAAATTGGGTCGTCCTGTTATGTTGCGCATCACCACTCGTTTGGCTCACTCTCGTGCCGGTGTAGTACGCAGAGCACCCAAAGCGCAAAACGAAATGAGCGCTCCTAAAATTGACAGACAATTTATCTTATTACCTGCGAACGCTAAAAAACGTTATGCAGACTTACTAACTTCGCAAGCTGTGTATGAACAAAGTTCTTCAGAATCTGAATACAACCGTTACGAAGAAGGTACAGACCACAGCATAGGCATCTTGGCATGCGGTATTGGTTACAACTACTTAATGGAAAACTTCCCCAATGGTTGCCCATACCCTGTACTAAAAATTGGTCAATATCCCCTACCTCGCAAAGCAACCGAAACCTTGCTTAACACCTGCGACAAAGTATTGGTATTGGAAGAAGGCTATCCACTTATTGAAGAATTGTTGAAAGGTTACACTTCAAAATGCTTACACATTAGTGGCCGTTTGGACGGAACTCTTCCTCGTCAAGGCGAATTGACACCAGACTTGGTTGGCATTGCTTTGGGCGTAAAAGAAGTGGTAGAAACCCCCATTCCCGAAGTTGTAAAAATGCGTCCACCTGCATTGTGCCAAGGTTGCGGTCACCGCGATATGTACGAAGCGCTTAATGCTGTGTTGGCCGAATATCCTACCAAACGCGTGTTTGGTGACATTGGTTGCTATACTTTGGGTGCGTTGCCTCCATTTGGTGCTATCGACTCTTGCTTGGACATGGGTGCTTCCATTACCATGGCAAAAGGCGCTGCCGATGGTGGTTTGTTCCCTGCTGTAGCTGTTATTGGCGACAGTACCTTTACCCACTCGGGCATGACCGGTTTGTTGGATGCAGTAAACGAAAACAGCAACATTACCGTGGTTATTTCTGACAACGAAACCACAGCCATGACAGGTGGTCAAGATTCGGCCGGTACAGGTAAAATTGAAGCCATTTGCTTGGGCTTAGGCGTTGCCAAAGAACACGTACGTGTGTTTGTACCACTTAAAAAGAACTTTGAAGAAATGACTCGCATTATTCGCGAAGAAATTGAATACAAAGGCGTTTCGGTTATTATTCCACGTCGTGAATGTTTACAAACCCTTAAACGTAAAAAGAAATAATATGAAAACAGACATTATATTATCGGGTGTAGGCGGACAAGGCATTTTGTCTATTGCTGCTGTTATTGGCGAAGCAGCGCTAAACAACAACCTATACATGAAACAAGCCGAAGTACACGGCATGAGCCAACGTGGTGGCGATGTGCAATCTAACTTGCGTATCTCAGACCAACCCATTAACTCGGATTTAATTCCATTAAAAAGCGCCGATTTGATTTTGTCGCTCGAACCCATGGAAGCACTACGTTATTTGCCCTATTTGTCAGATAACGGTTGGATTGTAACCAGCAGCATCAGCTTTAAAAACATTCCAAACTATCCCGAAGAAGCAGACGTTATCAATGAAATTAAAAAGGTGAAAAACCACGTGTTGATTGACGTAGAAGCCTTGGCAAAAGAAGCAGGTTCGTTGCGTACTGCCAACATTGTACTATTAGGGGCTGCCCTTCCTTACTTGGGTTTGCCCGAACAATACATTGAAGACGCTATTCGCAGCATCTTTGCACGCAAAGGCGAAGACATTGTAAACCTAAACTTAAAAGCATTGTATATTAGTAAAAAATAAAGAATATGTTATCAACTATTTTAGCTATTGCCGGAAAACCCGGATTATTCAAATTGATTTCAGGTAGCAAACGCATGATTATTGTAGAGTCGTTATTAGACGGCAAACGTGGCCCTGTTTACGGAAATGCACAAGTAAACGCACTTTCTGATATTGCCATGTACACCGAAGACGAAGAAGTAGCCTTGCGCGAAGTATTTGCTGCTATTCAAGCTAAAGAAGGTACTAACCCTATTGCTATTGATGTTAAAACCGCTTCGGCCGAAGAATTGCGCAACTACATGGCACAAGTGTTGCCAACCTACGACAGAGAGCGTGTACACAACAGTGATATCAAAAAATTGATTCAATGGTATAATCTTTTGTTAAAGAATAACTTAACCGATTTCTCGGCAGAAGGCGAAAATGAGGGCGAAAAAAAAGTTGAAGAAAATGCATAATTTTTTGCTAAAAAATTTGCAGAATTCAAAAAGTTGCCTTATCTTTGCATCGCTTTAACAGAGAAACACTCTTCCTTAGCTCAGTCGGTTAGAGCATCTGACTGTTAATCAGAGGGTCCTTGGTTCAAGTCCAAGAGGGAGAGCAAAAGAGAACAACTTAGGTTGTTCTCTTTTTTTGTGCATTTTTCTAATGCCATCCATTTCCAGGCATTTCCTCGCAGAACATCCCCTATTTCCCTAAAAAAATCAAATAAATACCACCACCCACGCCCACTTCCCTTTATTTTTCGTATTTTTGTAGAATGGTGATTTGGCGAGTGGAGTCTCATACTTGCATCGACAGAAATAAAAAACAGAAATACATTATATGAAAAAGATCATTATTGCGTTGTGTCTATTAGTAGTAGCAACAACCGCTATACACGCTAAAAACAGCGAAGCAATAGACAACCATTATTTTTCGGTAGCAGAAAACTTATCCATCTTTAATTCGTTGTTTAAACAACTAAACATACACTACGTAGATTCTATACCCGTAACAGACGTGATGCAAAAGGGCATAAACGGCATGCTAAACGCCATAGACCCCTATACGGTGTACATTCCTACCAACGAAGAAGAAAACTTTAACCTAATGACCAAAGGCGAATACGCCGGTATTGGCACCGTTATCAGCAAACGTGGCAAATACATCATGGCCAACGAGGTGTACAAAGACATGCCAGCCGACAAAGCCGGCATAAAAAACGGCTACGTATTTATCAAAGTAGATGACACATCGCTCATAGACGTTACCACACAAAAAGCCAGCGAACTATTGCGCGGAACAGCAGGTACCAAATTAACCCTAACCTACAAAACAGACACCTTAGCCAACGAACAAACCGTTGATATTGTGCGCGAGCATATTTACATCAACCCCATTCGCTACTACGGCATGTTAAACGACAGCGTTGGCTATATTTTTCTAAGCAACTTTACCCAAAACTGCGCAGACGAGGTAAAAAAAGCCTTGCTCGATTTACGTAGTAAAGGCATGCAAAATCTTATTTTTGACTTGCGAAACAACCCCGGTGGTTACTTAACAGACGCGGTGGATATTTGCAACTTCTTTATGAAAAAAGACGAGGTGGTGGTTACCACCAAAGGCAAAAACGGCGAGGTGTTAAGCGTGTACAAAACAGACAAAGAACCCATAGCCCTTAACCTACCCATGGTGGTGTTGGTAAACGAACACAGCGCATCGGCATCAGAAATTGTTTCGGGTGCATTGCAAGACACAGACCGTTCCGTTATTATGGGCGAACGCACTTACGGCAAAGGGTTGGTACAATCAACCTTTCCGGTAGCCTTTGACGGTCAGCTGAAAGTAACCATTGCCAAATACTACATTCCCAGTGGCAGGTGTATTCAGGCCATTAAATACAGCCCAGACCCCAAACAATCGCCCAGTTACATTCCAGACAGCTTAACCACCCAGTTTAAGACCCGAAACGGACGCATTGTGCGCGACGGTAGAGGCATCACCCCCGATATTGCCAGCCAAAACGACTCCATAAAAGGCCTATTATTCCATTTGTTGGAACAGTACAAAATAAGCGACTTTGCACTAAATTATGTAAAGGAAAATCCCACGGCACCTGCCATGGAACAATTTGAGCTTACCAACAACGATTTTGTTGCCTTTAAAAACATGGTGTTGCAAAGCAACTTTAAGTTTAATTCGTATTCGCAAGACATTATTGTAAAATTGGTGGAGATGACAAAGTTAGAAGAATGTTACGATGCCAACAAAGCCTTGATAGATTCACTACAAGCCAATTTAAAACAACAAAATGCACCTGCATTGGACAGCATACAAACACAAATTACACAATACCTAACGGCCGAAATTGCCAAACATTACTACTACCAATGGGGCGAAATGTACCACATTTTAAAAACCGACAAGGTAGTAAAAGAAGCGCTTACTTTGTTTGCCGATAAAAAACGTTATGAAAGTATCCTTGCCCAACCACAAAAATAATGCCTTTTTGCCCACTTCTGCCAAAGAAGTAGCCACATGGGGATGGGATAGCATTGATGTTATCCTGTTTTCGGGCGATGCCTACGTGGACCACCCATCGTTTGGAACGGCCATGATAGCGCGTGTATTGCAAGCAAACGGTTTTAAGGTGGCTGTAGTACCCCAACCCAATTGGCGCGACGATTTGCGCGATTTTAAAAAGTTGGGCAAACCCAATTTGTTTTTTGCCGTTACAGCCGGTGCCATGGACTCCATGGTAAACCACTATACTGCCGGCAAACGCCTACGCTCAAACGACGCTTATACGCCCGAAGGCAAAGCCGGTTTTAGACCAGACAGGGCTACCGTGGTGTATAGCAAAATACTCAAACAACTGTTTCCGGATGTGCCGGTGGTAATTGGGGGCATCGAAGCCTCGCAACGCCGATTAACCCACTACGATTATTGGGAAGACAAGCTATTGCCCAGCATTTTGGTAGATACCCAAGCCGATTTTTTGGTGTACGGCATGGCAGAACGTGCCATGGTGGATTTAGCCAAAGGCATGCAACAAGGACTTTCTACCCAGCAACTACGTGGCATTAAACAAATAGCTTATTTGGATAACAACGTCCAAACCCCTGTGGACATTGAGTTGGCAAGCCACGAAACCTGCCTTGCCTCCAAAAAAGCGCAAGCCCAAAATTTTAGGCTGTTTGAAGAAGAAGCCAACGCTTATGCTTCTACCAAGGTTATGGGACAACAAGTAGGCAACCAGAAAGTAATCATCAATCCCCCCTACCCACTTATTAGTACCGAGGAGTTGGATGCTTTGTACAATTTGCCTTACACACGCCAACCACACCCTCGTTACAAAGGAAAAACCATTCCTGCGTACGAGATGATTAAATACTCCATTACCATGCACCGTGGTTGTTTTGGCGGATGCTCGTTTTGCACCATTTCGGCACACCAAGGAAAATTTATAGCTTCGCGTTCGGAGGCTTCTATTTTGCGCGAAGTAGAAAAAATAAGCCAGGATGCTCAGTTTAAAGGCTACATAAGCGACTTGGGAGGGCCTTCGGCCAATATGTACAAACTGCAAGGCAAAAATACCGAACTATGCAGGAAATGCAAAAAGCCGGCCTGTTTGCACCCGGTTATCTGCAAAAATCTGGATACCAACCACGCACCCCTCATTGATTTGTACCGCAAAGTACGCGCACTACCCTATATTAAAAAAGCCACCATTGGCAGTGGTATTCGCTACGATTTGGCTACCCCGCAATACCTAAAAGAAGTGGTAGCTCACCATGTTTCGGGCCGATTAAAAGTAGCGCCCGAACACACCAACAGCGAAGTGCTTAACCTGATGCGCAAACCATCGTTTAATCATTTTATTGCCTTTGAGAAACAATTTAGGGAGCTAAACAAGGCATGCGGACTAAACCAGCAACTTATTCCCTATTTTATTTCGAGTCACCCCGGCTGTACGGCGGTTCACATGGCAGATTTGGCCATTACCACCAAACAAATGCGTTTTCAGTTGGAGCAAGTGCAGGATTTTACTCCTACACCCATGACGCTTTCTACAGAAATGTATTATACCGGCTTGCACCCATATACCTTGCAAGTGGTAAAATCGGCCAAAACATTGGCGCAAAAAAACGAACAACGCAATTTCTTTTTTTGGTATAAACCCGAAAACAAACAAGCCATTGTTCGTTACTTAAAACAAATAGGCTGTGCCCATTTAATTGCTAAAATCTATCCTCGATGAAAAAAATTGCTTGTTTAATCTGTTTATATACGTGTTTAGTTAGTGCTTTTGCCACGCAAAAAGAAACGGCAAGTGCTTTGCAACAACTACAACAACCTGCGCCAGACAGTGTAAAAATAGCGGTAAACGAACAGGTTAAAACCGCCTTGCTTGCCTATTTGCAAGCCAACCATGCGTTTACTGCACGCATTGATTCCATGCCGTTTATAGGCAGTGTGTACGATGCCGATAGCACCTTGCGCATTATTTCGTGGAACTATAGTATGGAAAACGGCAACTACGGATGCAATGCTGTATTGGTTAAAAACAAGCGTAAAAAAGAACCCTTGATACATGTGCTTAGCACTACCAACGTAACCTTGCCTACCGAACAGAAACGCTACACAGCCAAAAATTGGTACGGTGCGTTGTACTACCGAATCATTAAACAAAAAGACAAGTATTTGCTATTGGGCTATACCATGTATCAGCCGGCTACGCGTGTTAAATTGATTGATGTGTTGGAATACGAAAAGGACAAACCTTATTTTGGCGAAAAACTGTTTGATTGGAACGGCAAGATAAAACGCCGCGTGGTTTTTGAATACGGCAGCATGGTGCAAATGCTGTTGCACTACGACGAAATGCAAAAAGGCTTTGTATTTGATCATCTTTCGCCCGAAGAACCCTCTATGGAAGACATAAAAGCCTACTATGGCCCCGACTTTAGCTACGATGGGCTGTTTTACCGCAAACAAAAGTGGACGTTGCAAGAAGATTTGAATATTAAGAACGGAGAGTAATTAGTAGAAAAAGTTATTCATAATTTTATAAGCACTTTTATACGACTTTTGACATTGCGCTTTTATGGCGCAATTTTTTGCATCGTTTGCGGCTAAAAAATGTTATTTTCTCCTTTAAATCAATTGCGTACTATTATAATTTTCTTATTTTTGTTAGCAGAAAAATCACGCAAATCTAAAAATAACTACCATGATTATTGTATTTAGTATCAATTACCACACCAATTGGGGACAACGTCTTTTGGTGAGTGGCTCGCTTCCTGAGCTTGGTAAAAATGTAGCAGCCAAAGCCGTACCTATGGAGTACGTATCTAATGGCGAATGGAAATTAGTATTGAACGTTAAAAAAGCTACATCGTTCACCTACAAGTACCTTGTCTTTAACGAAGGTTCTAAAACTTATACCGAAGAGTATATTACAGAAAGAAAAGCTGTATTGGCTCCAGAATCTAATACTTGCTATTTAGACGATGCTTGGCGTAGCAACGGCGTTGACAAAACCTTCTATTCGGCAGCCTTTACCGAAGGATTGATTTCTCGCACCAACAAACCTACCGCATTGGCACCATTAACCTCTCCTACCACATTGCTATTTAGCCTTTCGGCACCTCGTGTTGCTAACGGTTACAGCATAGCTGTTATTGGTAACATTGATGCTTTGGGTAACTGGGACGAAAAAAATGCGTTGGTTATGAGCGACGAGCAATTCCCACTTTGGCAAGCCGCTATTGATGCCACAGAACTTACCGGAACAATTGAATACAAATACGTTATTTACGATAATAATACCCAACGTGTTGTTAGTTGGGAATACGGCAACAACCGCGTGTTGGATGCAGCCCAAATTAAAGGTGGCATGACCTACAACCGCAACGACGAAGTTTTCCGTTACGACATGGCCGCTTGGAAATGTACCGGGGTTGCCATTCCTGTTTTCTCGTTGCGTACCAACAATAGCTTTGGTATTGGCGAATACGCAGATTTGCGTTTAATGTCAGATTGGGCAAAAGTTACCGGTCAAAAAATTATCCAAACCTTGCCTATTACCGACACTACTCGTTTCCGTACCAATGCAGACTCGTATCCTTACAGCAGCATTACCGTAATGGGATTGCATCCTATTTACCTAAATATTTATGAAATGGGCATTTTAAAAGATGCTCAAAAAATGGAATATTTCTACGATTTACAAAAACAATTTAACCAATCGCCCACCGTTATGTACCAAGAAGTGGGTGCGGCTAAATGGGAATATTTCCGTTTGATTTTTGTCCAAGAAGGTGCTAAAGTAATGGCTTCGGCAGCTTACAAAAAATTTGTGAAAGAAAACGCAGAATGGTTGTATCCTTACGCTGCTTTCTGCTACTTGCGCGATGCCAACAACAACTGCAATTTCCGCACATGGGGCAAATACGCAATGTACAACGAGCAACAAATTATGGAATTGTTTACCAACGAAGATTCTAAATTTGAAGCCAACTTGCACATTTACCTACAATACAACGCACACATTCAGTTGCTTGCTTCTGTTAAATACGCTAAAGCAAACGGCGTAGTACTTAAAGGCGATATTCCAATTGGTATCAGCCCCGAAAGTGTGGAAGCATGGATGGAACCAGAATTGTTCAACTTGGATAGCCAAGCCGGTGCTCCACCCGATCCATTCTCTAAAACCGGTCAAAACTGGGGATTCCCAACCTATAACTGGGAAGCCATGGAACGCGACGGTTATGCTTGGTGGAAAAAACGTTTCCAAAAAATGGCAACCTACTTCCAAGTATATCGCATAGACCACGTATTAGGTTTCTTCCGTATTTGGCGTATGTCTTCTGGCGATGTACAAGGTTTGTTGGGCTACTTTGACCCTGCACTTCCTATGCACCCAGACGAAATGCGCGACAGCTTTGGCGTATGGTTTGACTACGACCGCATGGTTCGTCCATACATTCGTGAACACGTTGTAAACGAAAAATTTGGCGAATTCTCGGGCAAAATTAAAAACAACTTCTTGGATTTGGTATCGCCCGGATGCTATACCTTTAAAGAAGACTTTAATACTCAACGCAAAATAGAAGCGTTTGCGTACGAACACCCAGAACTATTGGATGTTAACGGTTGGATGTACAATGCACTATTGGAATTGCACGGCGAAGTATTGTTTATTGAAGACAAAAAGAAACCTGGTCACTTCCACCCACGTATTACCATGCAAGAAACTTGCTCGTACCGCGATTTGGATTGGCACGTAAAAGACGCCATGAACAACTTGTACAACCATTTCTACTATCATCGTCACAACGAGTTCTGGAGAGAGCAAGCCATGAAGAAACTGCCTGCTTTGTTGCGTGCTACCAACATGTTGGTTTGCGCCGAAGACTTGGGTATGATTCCAGATTGCGTGCCTCAAGTAATGAACGATCTTTACATGTTGAGCTTGGAAATTGACCGTATGCCCAAAGATCCAACCCAAGAATTTGTGAACATGTACCACGTACCTTATTTGTCGGTTTGCACCACATCTACCCACGACATGGCTCCTATTCGTGGCTGGTGGCAAGAAGATAAAGAGCTAATTCAACGTTACTACAACCACATGTTGGGTCAATGGGGCGAAGCTAAACAAGATTGCGAACCATGGATTTGCGAAATTATCCTAAAACGTCACTTGTACTCGCCTGCCATGTTGGTTATCTTGCCTTTCCAAGACTGGATGTCTATTGATGGCGAACAACGTAGAGCTAATTTTGCAGAAGAACGCATTAACATTCCTTCTGATCCTCACCACTTCTGGTGCTACCGCATGCACAAAAGCGTAGAGCAATTGCTTGAAATGGATGAGCTGAATGCTCGTATTAAGCAATTGGGCATTGACAGCGGACGTGATTGCACAATGTAATATTGACTATCAATTATAAAAAGTCGGAGACTTTGACAAGCTCAGTCTCCGACTTTTTTGTATAGGTTGCATAAAATAAATTCAGCTACTCACGGCATCACCCATTATTAAACACCAGGGAACCATTTACCACATCCACTACAATGGGTTTTTCTTTTTGAACAGTGCGTGCAATAATTTGTTCGGATAATTTGTTCAATACCAAACGTTGCAACGCAC
>JAFOWX010000140.1 GCA_017391905.1 Paludibacteraceae bacterium
GTAACAAAAAAATCTTTATTATCTTTGTTAGCTAACTAACATCAAAGTCTATGAAAAAAATACTACTCGTATGCGTTACGTTGTGCTTAGCAGCATTTACTTATGCACAAGTAACCTCAAACCCACCTTTTATTACTTCCGATTACGCGGAAGATTTTACCGTTATTTTTGACGCAACCCAAGGCGAAGGCGGCATGGCAGGTGCTAAAACATGCTTTGCACACACCGGTGTTATCACTACCAAAAGTAAAAATGAAACAGACTGGAAAAACGCATCTAAATGGGGCGACAACGCAGACAAGTACAAACTAAAATCCATTGGTAACAACCTATGGGAGCTAACCATAACCGGTGGCCTAAAAGCTTATTATGGCTTAAAGGACACGGATGTTGTTACAAAATTGGCATTTGTATTCCGTACCTCGGACAGCAAAACCCAAACAGAAAACATCTACTTAGACATCTACGAAGCCGGCACGGTTAACAATACCTTAAGCATTACCCCCAAAGGCATCTGCGATATTAATCAAACCGTAACCATCAATGGTCTATTCTCAACCCAAATGGAAAGCATCCAATTGCTACACGGTGATGTAGAAATTAAAGCGGTTACCAACACCGATAAAATTGAGGCAGAAGTACAAATAGTAAGTGCCGGCATGCAAAATTTCTACATGATTGGCAAATTAGACGACGAAACCTACAACGATACCATTAACATTTTCTCTATTGCCAATCAATACCTTCCTCTTCCAGAAGATTTACAAGAAGGTATCAACTACACAGGTGGCAATAAGGTAGCCTTGGTATTCAGAGCACCACTCAGCAAATCGGCACACATTTTGGGCGATTTCAACAACTGGGAAGTTAGCTTGGACTACCAAATGAACGTGGACACCGCATACTTTGACGGTACTGCTTACAAAGAACTTACCCGCATTGGTAAAAAGAAAGACTCTTTGGCCATTGGTACCATTGATACCATTTACGTGGGCACACTTAACAAAGACTTTAAAATTGTAGGCAAAGATACCTTGTTGCAATTTACCAGAGACGAAAACAACATTGTAATAGACACCACCATTACAGTTTTCCCTAAAGACAGCGTATATACCACGTTATTCTGGCAAGAATTTGAAGTACCTTCTGCTACTAAAAAGTACGCCTTCCAATATTTGATAGATGGCGAATTGCAAGTTAGCGATCCCTATAGCGAAGTGGTATTAGACCCATGGAACGACGGCTCTATTGTATTGGATAACACCCTTCCCAAATATCCCGAAAAAGGTGATGGTATGGTATCTATCCTACAAGCAAACAAACGCCAATACGACTGGAAAGTTACCGATTTCCAAGGTCCTAAAAAAGAAGACCTACTTATTTATGAGTTGCATATTCGCGACTTTGCGCAAACAAAAAAAATACGCGAAGTTATTAGCAAATTAGACTACCTAAAAGATTTGGGCATCAATGCCATTGAGTTAATGCCTATTACCGAATTTGACGGTAACAACAGCTGGGGTTACGACCCTAACCACTATTTTGCTTACGACAAAGCATACGGTGCCGAAAGTACCTATAAAGAATTTATTGACAAATGCCACCAAAGAGGCATTGCCGTTATCATTGACATGGTATTCAACCACGCCACCGGCAATTGTCCATTCTTGAAATTATACGCAAGTGGCTACGAACCTACTGACGAAAATCCTTGGTTTAACCGTATAGCACGTCACCCCTATAACGTATTTAGCGACTTTAACCACGAATATATTGGCACACGCAAATACTTTAAACGCGTATTGCAATATTGGTTAGAAGAATACAAGGTAGATGGTTACCGTATGGACCTTACCAAAGGGTTAACCCAAACCAACTCTGGCAACGACGTAAACAAATGGGGACAATACGACGCCAGCCGTATCGCTATCCTAAAAGACTATTACGACGTGGTTAAAGCCACCAAACCAGATGCCTACTTCATTTTGGAACACTTGTCCGAATACAAAGAAGAAGAAGAATTGGCAAACTATGGTATGCTTCCATGGCGTAACATGAATCACGGACACAACAGCTTGGCTAAAGGTACTACCTCCGATATTTCGGGCATGAAAGAAAACAGATGGGTTAGCTACGCCGAAAGCCACGACGAAGAACGTAACATGTACGTAGCTAAAAAAGAAGGCAAAGGAAACCTTAAAACAGACAAAGCCGCTCGTTTGGCTCGTGTACCTGCTTTAATTGCATTCTCGCAACTAATTCCTGGTCCTAAAATGATGTGGCAATTTGGCGAGCTGGGCTACGATTACTCTATCAACGACTGTGGCGACGGCAAAAACGGCGCAGACGGAACCATCAAAGAAGATTGTAGAGTAGGCGAAAAACCAAACCCATGGAAACTAAAATGGGATAGCGACGAATTGCGTATGAAAGCATACTACGAATCGTCTAAGGTTATTAACTTGCGCAGCCAACACCCTGCGGTCTTTACGGACAAAACCGTTACCATAATTAACAGCACTGCATCTATAGACAAACCACGCCGTTTGAACATCAAATACAGACCCGATGCTAACGACGAAAATGCAGAAGAAGCCATTGACATTATTGTAATGGCCAACTTTAGCGCAGAAATGGAGATTATGGCAAGCGGTGACTTTACCCAAACGGGCATTTGGTACAATTACATGACTGGCGAACAAATTCAAGTAAAACGTACCAACAAAACCATTACGTTACAACCAGGCGAGTTGATTATCTTAACCTCACGTCCTGTAGAAAACAAAGTGGCTATTGAAGAAGTTACCAACAACGAAAATGGTTGCATCATTTACCCAACCATTACCAACGACTTGATTACTGTAGTATCGGCTACCACTCCTGCTTATATCAATGTATATAGTTTAAGCGGCAACACCGTAGCTACTGCTCAAGACACAGACGTTATATCGTTGGCTAACCTAACCAAAGGCACATACTTGGTACAAGTACAAGTAGAAGACAAAGTTTCTGTTCACAAAATCATTAAGCAATAAGCACCATGAAAAAGATCTTATTATATACCACAGCTTGCGCAGCAATCCTTATGGGTATGCTATCTTGCGAAAAAGCGCAACCTAAAAATTGGCCAGATACCATTACCACCACAGAAGTGGGTACATTTATCAACGTACAAGTAGATTCTACCCAAGCCTTTTGGATGGGTTCTAACAACGGAGATGCCAACGAGCAACCTATGCACAAAGTAACATTAACCAAATCGTTCTACATAGGTCAGCTTGAAGTAACACAAGCACAATGGGAAGCCATTATGGGAAGTAACCCCGTACAAGGTATTGACAAAGGAGACTCGCTTCCAATTAACAACATTAGCCAAACAGAAGCAGTTAATTTTGCCAAAAAACTAAGCGAACTAACAGGCAGACCATTCCGCTTACCTAACGAAGCCGAATGGGAATTTGCGGCCATGGGTGGCAAATTAGGTGCTTATACCGCAGATACCTATACCTATAGTGGTAGCGAAAATGCCGAAGAAGTTGCATGGTTTAGCCAAAACTCAGATGACGAGCTACACCGCGGAGGACTTAAACAACCTAACCAATTAGGTATTTACGACATGAGTGGTAACGTAGCAGAATGGTGCAACGACAAAGCAGCCAATTATACCTCTTCTGCCAAAACCAACCCTGTAGGTAAAACAGGCTCTGGTTACGCCGTACGTGGTGGCGGTTGCGACAGCAATGCAGACAACATCCGTGTAAAAGCACGTGTTGCTGCTAACCAAACCGTTAAAACCTACAACATAGGTATTCGCTTGCTATTGGAAGCTCCCAAAGATTCAGAATTGATTTACTAATCAAATACAAAATACCCCCAACGCTAACGTTGGGGGTATTATTTTAGCTATTCTGTACAATTTAAACACATACCAATTTCCTTCCGTTTGGTAAACACCTTATCCCTAAAAACAGCAGCCTTCCTACCCTGCCAAATAGTACCAAATGCCTGCTCGTTTAAATTGCCATACGCATGTTTGCCAAACTTATCGTAACAGCAGGGCAACACATTGCCATTTACATCCACCACCACAGAACTCCACATCCTAAAGCAACGGTTCTTTAAGGGGCGTTTTACAGACAACGTACCGTCTTGTAAACGAACGTAACGGGTATTATCCATGTTATCTGGCACCAAATAATCGTCGTAAAATTGGGCTTTTTTAAAGACAACCTTCTTTACACCCATGTTACGCATCATGTGCTTTAACGTTTCTTGTTCGTTTTGGGTAGATTGTAACAACAAGCACTGCACTTCTATAGGCAGTTTTGCTTTAACACAACGTTTTATACCCGCTAAAACCACTTGCAAGTTTCCTCCTACCCTATATTGCTGATACGATTCTTGGGTTGCGCCGTCCACACATACAATGAGGCGTTTAATGCCGGCCTGCTTTAGTCCATTTACTACATCGTCCGTCAAAAAATGGCCATTGGTAGATACACACGTAAAAATCTTTTTGCGGTTTGCATACGCCACCATTTCGGACAAATGCTTGTTTAAGAAAGGCTCGCCCTGAAAATACAAATTGGCATACATCAAATAGGGAGACATGGCATCAATGTATGCTTTAAAATTTTCTACTAAAAGTTTTTGGGGTGTTTTATCGATAAGCCACTTACCAGTAGGACATTGCGGACATTTCAAGTTACAAAAATTAGCGGGCTCAAAAGAAGCCGCATAAGGATAGGCTATTTGCTCGAAGCGTTTACCTCGAACAAACTTTGCATACTGATACAACAAAGCAAACACGTTGCCAATACGCTTAACCGATAACCAAGTAAGTGGATAACGTATCATTGATAGTACAAATTTCAGTATTTAGTAAAGCATAGAAAAGCTTTTTTTGTTAAAGTTTGTAAATATACAAAAGAAGCAAACGTTTTAGAAAAAAAAGCAAAAAATGAATATTTAATATTTATGATTTTTATGTATCTTTGTGTCGGTAAAAAAGCAAAATAGTAATTTATCAATTTAAAAACAATAACATGAAAAAAAGTTTAATCCGTTTAGGCATGGGCTTTGCTCTTTTGGTTGCATTTGCATCTTGCCAAAATTTAGGTGAATTGAAACCCGAATATTTCACCGTAAACCCTAATCCGCTTGAAGTAAAAGCTGGTAAAGTAGAAGGTACCATTACCGCTACTTTCCCCGAAAAATACTTCGCTGAAAAAGGTGTAGTAGAAGTTACCCCAGTATTGGTTTACGAAGGTGGTGAAGCTACTTCAGAATCTGCTACCTACCAAGGTACCAAAGTTGAAGGCAACAACGAAACCATCCAATACAAAGCCGGTGGTACTGTTAGCCAAAACTTCTCGTTCAACTACGTTCCTGCTATGAAACAATCAAACTTGGTTTTGCGTTTCAAAGCTACCGTAAACGACAAAGAAGTTCAAATCCCTGAAATTCAAATTGCTGTTGGTTGTATTGCTACCGCTACTTTGGCAGACGCTGCAGAAATTGCTCCTGCTGTGGCAAAAGCAAACTTTATGCGTGACACCGCAGAAGTAACCGAAGCTGACATCATGTTCCAAATCCAACAAGCTACCGTTAAAAACAACAAAGACGTAAAAGCATTGAACGCTGCTGCCGCTGCTACTGCAAAAGACACCATGCGTACTATCCAAGGTTTGGAAGTTATCTCTGCTGCTTCTCCTGATGGTGGTGTAGAATTGAACGAAAAATTGGCTAACCAACGTCAAACCAACACCGTTAAATTCTTGAAAAAACAAAAAAACAACCAAGCTGCTATCGATGCTAAATACATCGCACAAGACTGGGAAGGTTTCCAAAAATTGGTTAACGAATCAAGCATCCAAGACAAAGAATTGATTTTGAGCGTATTGAGCCAATACCAAGACGCTGCAGAACGCGAAGCTCAAATCAAAAACCTTTCTGCTGCTTACACCGAATTGGCAAAAGACATTCTTCCTAAATTGCGTCGTTCTCACTTAGCACTTACCGTTATCAAAGCTGGTAAAACCGACGCTCAAATTTTGGAAATGGCAAAAGCTAACCCTGATACTTTGAACGTAGAAGAATTGATGTACGCTGCTACCATCGCTGAAACTGCAGAAGACGCTGCAAGCTTCACCGAAGCTAACGCTGCTCAAAACCCAAGCGATTGGAGAACCAACAACAACTTGGCTGCTGTTAAATTTGAAGCTGGCAACTTTGCTGACACCAAAACTTCGTTGGACGCTGCTGCTAACAATGGTGGTGCAGAACAAGCTGAAACCAACTTCAACTACGCTCTATTGGCTATGTTGGAAAACAACACCGCTGACGCTGAAGCATTCTTAGGTAAAGCTGCAGGTGTTGAACAATTGGCAGAAGCACAAGCTTTGTTGAGCATCCAAAACGGCGAATACGCTAAAGCTATTGAACAATTTGGTAACACCGTTTCTAACAACGCTGCTTTGGCTCAACTATTGAGCGGCAACTTAGACAAAGCTGCTTCTATCTTGGCTAACGTTACTGATAAAAACGCTGATACCTACTACCTAACCGCTATCTGCGCTGCTCGTCAAAACAACTTAGAAGATGCTTGCGCTGCATTGAAATCTGTAGCTGGTATTTGCAAGAAAAAAGCTGCTGACGCTGCTACCGACCTTGAATTTGCTAAATTCTGGTTGTTAGACGAATTTAAAGCTGCTATTCAATAAGTAAATATACAAGCTATTTTAAACAAGCTGACTATTTTTTAGTCAGCTTGTTTTTTTATACCCTCTATTTATATTATCTTTGCTCCACGCTGTAAGTTTATTATTTCCAATGAGAAAGATTTTATTTTTTATTGCTATTCTTTTAGTAGCTATTTCGTGCAAAAACACACAAGTACAACACAAATCGAGTCCACATATACTCAAGTTCTATTTTGGTTACCATAAAAATGTACCCGGCATAGAACAAATAACCTTTACGGTGGACACATTTGATTGCACCATATACAATACAGACTCTATCATTTACGAAGCCAATTTAACTAGAATGCTTCCATACATTGTGTACAAAGGTTCGCCCAGTAAAAAGCAATTTAATGGAACAGATTGGAATAGCGTGGATAGCATAGACTTTAGCCATCCTGTACAATATCGCCTTGTTTCCAATAACAAAAAACAAGAAGCCACTTATACCATAACACTTAACAAGCACACCGTAGATCCGGAAGAAATTGTTTGGAACAAACAAAACGACATGGTTTTAGATGGAACATGGCTAAACAGCAAAGCATGTGCCTACAACAACCTGTTTTATGTATTTGTTCAACAAGACAGCAATCCGGAAAACCTTGACTTATATACCGGCGTAGATGCCAATTCTTTGCAAAAAGCAGCTACAATGCCCTGTAACATTCAGTTAAACACCATTCAGGCGCATAACGGCAAGCTATATGCCATTTCTACCGATAACAAGAACCTGTGTGTTTACGAAAACAACGTTTGGGAAGAAACGGCCTCATTTACAGAAGGCACCTTGCAACAACTAATAGGCAGCTTAAATGGAACGTTGTATATAGCGTGCGTGGTAGAAAATAACGCAAAATTAGCCACATACAACAACATAGCCATAAGCATAGACAACACCGCCCAACTACCCAACCAGTTTGCGCTACCCGGTGCAACCCCGCTTACCACACCACATGGTTTGTATTTATTGGGTGGATTAGAACAAAACAAGGCACAAAATTGCGTTATATCTTCGCACAACGGCTTTTATTGGACCAATATCCTAAACCAAACCGGTCAGTATGCGTATAGCCCACGCTACCAAGCAACTGTGGCCTACTACCAAAACATCATCTTTATTTTTGGTGGCTTAACCGAGCAAGGAACATCCGTGCAAGAGCACTACTATTCTACCAACAACGGCTATTCGTGGAATATCCAAAAAGAGACTCAAAACTTGCCGGATAATTACCAATACCAAGCAGGAACAGACGCTCTTGTTTTGCAAGACAACTTGTACATCATTGGTCCAAGCGAGTCGCAATCGTCGCGCATGAGCATTTGGAAAGGCAGAATTAGAAAAGCAGACTTTAAGATAAAGTAAGCACCATGCGTACCGCCATTTTTCCCGGTTCATTTAATCCGTTTACCCAAGGCCACGCCAACATAGTTAGCAGGGCATTAACGCTGTTTGACCGTGTTATCATTGCCATTGGTCAAAACAGCGAAAAGGATAATGGCAACATGGCACAAAACGTAGAAGCCATAACCGCACTATACGCCAACAATGCGCGCATTAAGGTGCTATCATACCAATGCCTAACAGCCGATTTGGTACAAAAAGAAAATGCCACGTGCATTATACGTGGCATTCGCAATGAATCAGATTTGGCATACGAGCAAGAAATTGCCCAAGCCAACTATACTTTTTTTAACGTAGAAACTATCTTTTTATTGGCTTCGCCCCAGCTTAAAGAGGTATCTTCCAGCATGGTTCGCGAACTTAAAAAATACGGCAAAGATGTTTCTAACCTACTTCCTCAAACCGATTTATAAAATCGACGAAATTTTTCCTACGCGAGCAAGGTGTCTGCCACCTTCAAAATCTGTTTGTAAGAATGTTTCAATAATCAATTCGGCAGTTGCTTGGCTAATAAAACGAGCAGGAATCGATACAATGTTAGCATCGTTGTGCTGACGTGCCAATTTGGCCAATTCTACTTGCCAACACAAGGCAGCACGTACGTTTTTGTACTTATTAGCTACCATGCTCACGCCATTACCACTGCCACAAATGGCAATACCAAAATCAAATTTGCCATCGTTCACATCCTTGGCCATGGGGTGAATCATATCTGGATAATCTACGCTATCGGTAGAATACGTTCCAAAATCTTTCAACTCAAACAATTTGTCTGCAAAATATTGTTTTAGTTCTTCTTTCATCTCATAACCTGCATGGTCGCAAGCTACGGCAACGCGCAATGTGTTTAAATCTTTCATGCTTATGCTTTAATTAAGTAATTGTGGTACAAAGGTAATGAATTATCAAATAAGTTTGGTGTTTAGCTGCAAAAGTTTCGTAAATTCTTCCCAAAATTGTGGGTACGATTTGCTAACAACTTGCGGTTCGTTGATACGCAACGTACCTAACTTTACTACCGCAGGGGCAAACGCCATGGCCATTCTGTGATCGTCGTATGTATCTATAACTATTTCCTTGGTAGGTTGCTGGTAGTTTCCATCCCATTGCAACACCCCCTCGGACACTTCGGTTATAACATACCCCATTTTCTTACATTCGGTTATCAACGCCGCTATGCGGTCAGTTTCTTTGATGCGCAGGTTGCCTAACCCCGAAAAACAAAACGGAACGTTTAACAGCAAGCACACTACTACCAAGGTTTGCGCCAAATCGGGTTGCGAAGCCAAATTGCATACATACTCCTTAGGCAAAGCAACAGGTTCTTTGCTCAATACAATGCCTTGTTGCGTAAACACGGTTTTTACGCCCAAAGGTTGAAACAAACGCACCAATTGAGCGTCACCTTGCCAACTTTGCTGCAACAAATGAGGCAATTCTATGGTAGCCGAAGCATGCAAAGCCGTTACGGCATACCAATACGAAGCTGCCGACCAATCGTTTTCTACGGTAAACGAAGCCGGAACATACTTCTGAGGAGCTACCACGATGGTATTACCTTTAAACGAAGATTCCACCCCAAAATAGCGCATCAACGACAGCGTCATTTCTATGTAAGGAACAGAAACCACGTTACCTGTTAGGTGCAAGGTTAATCCTTCTTGCATACAAGGAGCTATCATAAGCAAGGCCGAAATGTATTGGCTACTTATAGCACCACTCAACGAAATACTACCTCCGCGCAATTTCTTTCCCGTAATACGCAAAGGAGGATATCCTTCTTGTTGCATATATTCTATCTCTGCCCCTACGCTACGCAATGCATCCACCAAAACAGCGATGGGACGTTGGTGCATGCGTTCACTACCCGACAACTCCCAAACACCCTCTTGCAAGGCGTAGTAAGCGGTAAAAAAACGCATGGCTGTTCCGGCAGCTCCCACATTAGGCGTATGCGTTGCAGACAACAACGCCTCTATCACCACATGCGTATCATCACAGCTGGAATAATTGATGAGTTTATCCACAAAACCGCCCAACGAAGCCACTATAAGCGCCCTATTGGCAATGCTCTTGGAGGCAGGCAAGTTAACCAATCCCCGAATGGATGCTAACGCATTATACTTAATACAAAGTTGTTTCATTTTATTTGTTTTGGAGACACAAAAGTACAAAAAAATAATGATTCCCCATTATTATCGTATTTTATACAAGAATGTATGGGTTTAGAGTTGTTAATTTGGATATTTCTACCTATATTTGCAAGGTGGATTACAAGGTGAGAAGTTTCTAAATCACCTCCCATTAGCGATAATTTAATTTTATATACTCATTAACAACTTTAAAAGATGGCAAATTTAGATTTAAGCAAGTACGGTATTACCGGAACTACTGAGATTGTACACAACCCTTCGTACGAAGTATTGTTTGCTGAAGAAACCAAAGCCGGCTTAGAAGGCTTTGAAGTTGGTCAAGAAACTGAACTTGGCGCAGTAAACGTAATGACAGGTATCTACACCGGTCGTTCGCCCAAAGACAAATTCATTGTAATGGACGAAACTTCTAAAGAAACCGTTTGGTGGACATCTGACGAATATAAAAACGACAACAAACCTCTTTCTACCGAATCTTGGAACGCTCTTAAAGGTATCGCTCAAGATTGCCTTTCTAACAAAAGATTGTTTGTTATCGACGCATTCTGCGGTGCTAACGCTGACACCCGTATGTCTGTTCGCTTCATCATGGAAGTAGCATGGCAAGCACACTTTGTTAAAAACATGTTCATCCGTCCTTCTGAAGAAGATTTGGCTAACTTTGAACCTGACTTCATCGTTTACAACGCTTCTAAAGCTAAAGTTGAAAACTTCAAAGAATTAGGTTTGAACAGCGAAACTGCAGTTGTATTCAACTTGACCAGCCGCGAACAAATCATCCTTAACACTTGGTACGGTGGTGAAATGAAAAAAGGTATGTTCTCTATGATGAACTACTACTTGCCTTTGAAAGGTATTGCTTCTATGCACTGCTCTGCAAACTGCGACATGAACGGCGAAAACACCGCTATCTTCTTCGGTTTGTCAGGTACAGGTAAAACCACCCTTTCTACCGACCCAAAACGTCGCTTGATTGGTGACGACGAACACGGTTGGGACGACAACGGTGTATTCAACTTTGAAGGTGGTTGCTACGCTAAAGTTATTGGTTTGGACAAAGTAAGCGAACCAGACATCTTTGGTGCTATCAAACGCAACGCATTGTTGGAAAACGTAACTGTTGCTGCTGACGGTACTATCGACTTCAACGACAAGAGCGTTACAGAAAACACCCGCGTTTCTTATCCTATCGAACACATCAACAACATTCAACCAGGTTCTACCGCTCCTGCTGCTAAGAACGTAATCTTCTTGTCAGCTGACGCATTTGGTGTATTGCCTCCAGTGTCTATCTTGACTCCTGAACAAACCAAATATTACTTCTTGAGTGGTTTCACCGCTAAATTGGCAGGTACCGAACGTGGTATTACCGAACCTACTCCTACTTTCTCTGCATGCTTTGGTCAAGCATTCTTGGAATTGCACCCAACCAAATATGCTGAAGAATTGGTTAAGAAAATGGAACAATCTGGTGCTAAAGCATACTTGGTTAACACCGGCTGGAACGGAACTGGCAAACGTATCTCAATTCCTGATACCCGTGGTATTATCGACGCTATTTTGGACGGCTCTATCTTGAAAGCTGAAACCAAAAAAATCCCTATGTTCGACTTCGAAGTACCTACCGCTCTTCCTAACGTAAATCCAGCTATCTTGGATCCTCGCGACACTTACGCTTGCGCTTGCGAATGGGAAGAAAAAGCAAAAGACTTGGCTGCTCGCTTCATCAAAAACTTCGCTAAATACGAAGGTAACGAAGCTGGTAAAGCATTGGTTGCTGCTGGTCCTCAATTGTAAGTCTAAACACAGAATACAAAACCAAAGGGCGGTTCACACGAACCGCCCTTTTCTTATACCAACTGCCCAAGAAGCAGAGACATTGCAAAAAAACAACTTACATACGGCGTTTTACACCCACCACATTATATATATTTTGCTGTATATGATTCTTTTACTTCTCTTAATCCGGCAGGAGTACCTTGATAAACCACCATTCCACCTTTTTCTCCACCCTCAGGTCCTAAATCGATAATGTAATCGGCCTGTTTGATTACATCTGTATTGTGTTCAATAATAACAACCGAGTTTCCTCGCTCTATAAGGCGCGAAAAAGATTTCATCAAGGTTTGGATATCCGAGAAATGCAACCCTGTAGTGGGTTCGTCAAAAATGAACAACTTATGTCCTTGTCCTTCTGTGGCCAAAAACGAAGCCAGTTTTACACGCTGACTTTCGCCGCCAGACAAAGTAGATGAAGGTTGACCTAATTTTACATAGCCCAAACCTACATCCTGAAGGGGTTTTAGCTTGCGTACAATAAGTTGAGGCAAATTGCCACTATCCTCTCCAAAAAATTCTATAGCCTGATTTACCGTCATTTCCAACACATCGTAAATGTCTTTCTGACGGTATTTTACCTCAAGTATATCGGATTTAAACCGTTTGCCATGACAAGCCTCGCACGTAAGCTCCACATCGGCCATAAACTGCATAGGCACTGTTATCACGCCTTCGCCCTGACACACCTCACACCTACCTCCTTGCGAGTTAAACGAAAAGTAACCAGGTGTATAACCCATTTGTTTGGCCAATTGCTGTTCGGCAAACAATCGCCTAATCTCATCAAAGGCTTTTAGGTAAGTAGCTGGATTAGAACGCGTTGATTTTCCAATAGGATTTTGATCCACCAACTCCACATCGGTAAGCAAATGCAAGCTACCTTGCACCTTTAAGCAACTGCCTATATGCTCTACCACTCCACCATAATGTCTTTTTAAGGTAGCGTACAACACATCGCGCACCAACGTAGATTTACCAGAACCGGAAACGCCTGTTACCACCGTAATAACCCCTAATGGGAAACGAACCGTCACGTTTTTAAGGTTGTGGTGCGTTGCACCTACCACTTCTATGTAGTTAGACCATTTGCGGGGTTGCGCACTCACTTCTACCTCTTCTTTCCCTGCCAAATAGCGCAACGTAGCAGATTGTGGGTATTTGTCTATTTCTTGCAACAATTGTTGCGGATTTCCTTGCAACACCACGTTACCACCCAATCTACCTGCAGCAGGACCAATATCAATGATGTAATCGGCTGCCTGCATGATGGTTTTATCATGTTCCACAACCACCACCGTATTGCCTAATTGTTGCAACTGACGCAACACACCTATCAGCAAATCGGTATTTTTTGGGTGCAAGCCAATGCTGGGTTCGTCCAACACATACAAAGAGCCCACCAAAATACTACCTAACGACGACACTAAATTGATACGTTGGCTTTCGCCACCCGATAAGGTAGCCGAAGCCCTGTTTAGGGTTAGGTAATCCAAGCCTACGTCCATCAAACATTTTACCCGTTTTTTTATTTCCACCAACAAACGTTGTGCTGCCGCCATCTCGTATTCGTCAAGCTGCAGTTGCTCAAAAAAACGGTACAGATCCACAATAGGCATTTGCACCAAATCGGTAATGGCTTTTCCTCCCACTTTTACATAGGTGGCTTCTTTCCTTAAACGCATACCACCACAATCGGGACAAATGGTTTTGCCACGATAACGGCTAAGCATTACACGATATTGTACTTTATATTGATTTTGCTTTAAGAAGTTAAAAAACTCGTTTAGACCCTCAAAATACTCGTTCCCTGTCCACAGCAAGCGTTTTTGCTGCTCGGTTAATTGAAAATACGGCCTATGAATAGGAAAATCAAACTTAGCAGCATGCTTGATAAGCAACTGCAAATCTACCCCCATTTTTTCGCCACGCCAACACGCCACTGCACCTTCATACACAGACAGAGCCTGATTGGGCACCACCAAGTTCTCGTCAATGCCAATCACAGATCCAAAACCTTCGCACGTAGGACACGCACCTATGGGGTTATTAAAGCCAAACAACTGCTCAGTTGGTTGTTCAAACACCATGCCGTCGGCTTTAAAATCGCGCGAAAACTCCACCATAGCAAGCACCTCGCGCTTGTCGTCTAGCTGCGCCAATACGGCAATACCATGTCCTTCGTAAAAGGCGGTTTCTACCGAATCGGCCAACCTATTGTACAAGCTACGCTCATTGCTTACCACAAAACGGTCAACAACAATATACACCTCTTGATGCGCTATAGGCTGGTTCAAAACATCGGAAATGCGCACAATGTCTTGCTTTACCAACAAGCGATTAAAACCTTGTTGCAACAACGCATTTAATTGTTCACTCCACGTGTACGTATCGTCGCGCACCAAAGGAGCCAGCAACAAAAAGGTAGTATCCAAGGGCTGTTGCTCCACATAAGAGAGCACATCGGACACCTGGTGCTTTTTTACCTCGCAACCGGATATGGGCGAGATGGTTTTACCTATGCGAGCATACAATTTGCGCAGGTAATCGTAAATTTCGGTAGAAGTACCTACGGTAGAACGGCTATTACGTGTTTTTACCTTTTGTTCCACAGCAATAGCCGGGGGAAGTCCGGTTATAAAATCCACTTCGGGTTTAGCCATACGCCCCAAAAACTGACGCGCATAAGAAGACAGGCTCTCTACGTACCTGCGTTGACCTTCTGCATACAACGTATCAAAAGCCAATGAAGATTTTCCCGAGCCTGACACACCCGTTATTACCACAAACTTACCATGTGGAATAACAACCTCAATGTTTTTGAGGTTGTTAACACGGGCACCCTTAATATGTATAACCGATTCTTTTATATCGAAAGGGTTCTTAATGTTGAAATAAGTTTCATGTTGATGGGTTTGTCGTCACGAATAGCCTTGGTAAATGGCACATAAACTATTTCGTCATTAACAATACCAACCATTAGGTTACGTTGTTCTTCCAACAATGCTTCGATAGCAGCAGCACCCATTCTACTTGCCAAAATACGGTCTTGAGCCGAAGGAGAACCACCGCGTTGCATGTGACCAAGCACCACTACACGTACATCGTACTCGGGGTGTTCTTTTTTCACCCTGTCTGCTACGCCTTGTGCGCCACCGGTAGCATCGCTTTCTGCTACCAACACAATGCTGGAGTTTTTGCTTTTTCTAAAGCCGTTTTTGATTACTTCCGAAAGCATATCGTCTTTGATGCTTACTTCTGGGATAACAGCAGCCTCTGCACCCGATGCAATAGCAGCATTAAGTGCCAAGAAACCAGCGTCACGACCCATTACTTCCACAAAGAAAAGACGTTCGTGCGAAGAAGCGGTATCTCTAATTTTATCCACTGCATCAATTACGGTATTAAGCGCGGTGTCGTACCCAATGGTAAAGTCAGTACCGTACAAATCGTTGTCTATGGTACAAGGAACACCTACAATAGGGAAGTTAAATTCTTGGGCAAAAATACGTGCACCGGTAAAGGTACCATCACCACCCAACACAACCAACGCATCAATTTCATGCTTTCTCAATGTATCGTATGCCAATTGTCTGCCTTCGGGTGTTTTAAACTCGTCGCAACGAGCTGTTTTGATAATAGTACCACCGTGTTGGATAATGTTACTAACGTTTTGTGTCTTAAACTCCACAATCTCGTTAGTTACCATGCCTTTATAACCTCTCATAATGGCTTTTACTTTAATGCCATTAAAAATAGCGGCACGAGTTACTGCACGTAAAGCTGCGTTCATACCTGGAGCATCGCCACCAGAGGTAAGAATTCCAATTGTTTTAATTTGATACATAACGGTTTAAATTTTATTTATAATTTCTTTTATTTTTTCTTTTACAGCCTCCATTTGCCATTTTGGAGTGGATGTTGCCCCACAAATACCAATGGATATTTCGCCTTGATACATATCCGATTTTATTTCGTCGGGCGAAGATACAAAGTATGTTTTTTCGTTTTGTTTCTTACACTCTTCAAACAAAACCTTTCCATTTGAGCTCTTTTTACCACTCACAAAAAAGATAAGCTGATGCTCGCGCGCAAACTTTCTGATATTGCCCATTCGGTTGGCAACCTGCCTGCAAATGGTATCAAAATACGTAAACTGTGTTTGGTCAAAGATTTTTTCTTTAATCTTTTCTACCAACGCATTAAAGCCATCAATGGATTTGGTGGTTTGCGAAAACAACACAATAGGCTTAGCAAAATCCACATCCGCCAAATCGGCCTCGTTTTCCACCACAATGGCCCTACCTTGGGTTTGTCCTACCAAACCATTTACCTCGGCATGGCCTTTTTTTCCGTAAATAACAATTTGTGCCTCGGGGTGCTGTTGGTAGGCTTTGTAAATGCGTTTTTGCAACGCCAACACCACTGGACAAGTGGCATCAATTATTTCCACACCATTGGCTTTGGCTTGTTGATACACCTCAGGTGGCTCGCCATGCGCCCTAAACAGTAATTTTGTATGATGTAGCGTGGGCAAATCTTTATGCTCAATCACATCCAAACCGGCTTTTGACAACCTTTCCACTTCATCGCTGTTGTGCACAATATCGCCCAAGCAGTACAAATGATTGGATTGTTTTAGCTCTTGTTCGGCCTTTTCTATGGCATTTACCACGCCAAAACAAAAACCGGAATCTACATCTATTTCTATGGTTACTCCTTGCATACGTTGTTTACTTGTTGCATTAGCCAATCTTGTTGTTCTTCTCTGCTCATAAAACTATTGTCAAGCACCACCGCATCGGCAGCTTGTACCAATGGACTTTCTGCTCTATGTTGGTCTAAATAATCACGCTCTTGCACGTTTTTCAACACTTCTTCAAAGTTTACTTCCACGCCCTTGGCTTGCCATTCGTCGTAACGACGTTGTGCCCTTACTTTGGCATCCGCGGTAACAAACACCTTTAATTCGGCATCCGGAAAAACCACCGTTCCAATATCCCTGCCATCCATTACCACGCCTTTGTTTTGTCCCATGCCACGTTGTAGCTGTACCATTTGTTGGCGAACCTCTTTGATAGAGCTTACTTCGCTTACCCACGCCGAAACCTGTACACCACGTATCAACTCATCTACTCGCGTATTATTTAACAGCACCCCACCATCTGAGGTAAAAGAAACCAACACTTGAGGCAAGGCTTCTACCAAAGCCTGCTTATCAAAAGCATCATTATCGATAAACCCTTGCTGCAACGCATACAAAGTAACCGCTCTATACATAGCACCTGTATCCACATACACGTAGCCTAATTGAGCCGCCAAACGTTTAGCCATGGTACTTTTACCACAAGACGAAAAGCCGTCTATTGCAATGGTTATCTTTTTCATTTTTATTTGTTTAAACATTGATTTATATCGAGCGCAACGGAAAAATGCGCTGTTACCGCTGCTGTATGATAAAACGCCACTGCCGCGCCTAATTCAACCATTTTTATTTTTACCCCAAAACCGCCGGTTAAACCAGACAAGGAAAATACATAGGGGTTAGCCAATGCAAAACCTCGGTCAAAATTATAGGCCAACGAAATCCAGTATTTTTCGGATTTTGGCACTACGTCCAACCCCAAAATAATTTTACGCGCAAAGGCTTCGCCGGCACTGATGGTTTTTACCTCACCGGTGTTTGTTGCCACGTTGTAATTCCATTTCTGTAAATTTTGGAAGGTTAGGTTTAAACAAAACGGTGCTTTAGAAAAGCGTTTAGAAATACCTATGCTTAAATTCATGGGCATCCACGGACTAACCATGTGTATATCTTTAGGACCGGCTACCCTGCCACCAAAGTTGCGCAACGACAAACCGGCAGATACCAAGTGCGTAGTATCGGTAAATTGAATACCCAAATCTGCCCCCATAGAAAAGAAGGTATAGTTTTCGTAAGTACTCAAAACCGGCTTAAACGTAACACCAACGGTAAAATACTTGTTTAAAACCCTGGCATAAGTGGCATTTAATGCCATATCAAATACGGAGAAATTGCCTGTTGGGTTACCGCTCTCGTCGTACCCATTCATAGAACCATACTGCGCAAACTGAACAGAGCCTGCAAACAAATCCTTTTCGCTCAATTTGGTAGCATACAAAACAGAGCCATAGCCGGTTCCCACCATATAAACCGCATAGTTAATATGCAATCTATTGTGCGCATTTACCGACAAAGAGGCTGGGTTACTGTACGAAAACATGGGATCACTGCCCATGTACGACACCTCATGCCCGCCCAACGCAGCCACGTGCGCCGATGCCGGAAATTCCAAAAAGTTTGTTCCCGTAGTGCCTGCCTGTTGAGCAAAAATCCCCAACGACACAAATAAAGCGCACAACAGCAACCAAATAGGCTTCAATTTTGTCATATTCCTTAAAAAATCGGTCAAATGTAATCATTTTTAGCCAAACTGCCACCATATAAAAGAGGTATATTTTCCTTTTGTTGTGCAATAATAGCCAATATCGTATTTAAAATTACACCAATGTTTCATGCAGCAAAGATACACTCCTGCATTTTTTAGAAAAAAAAGTGCTTGGTTTGATATTTTATCTAAAAAAATATAGTACATTTGCAAACGGACAATAAAATCAAACTATATAACATGGAAGTAAAGAAATCACCAAAGGCCGATTTGGAGAACAAAAAATCAACCTCCATTCTTATTGGTCTGGTAGTGGCTTTAGGATTAACATTCGTAGCATTCGAATGGGCAGAACAAGACATTACCGTGTACGAAGAGGCTTTAGTTGAGGCCATCGCAGAGGACGAAGAATTGATAGAAGTAACCTTTAGGGACGAAACTCCTCCACCCCCACCTCCTCCTGCACCACAAGAAACCGTATTGAGTGACATCATTGACATTCAAGACAACGAAACAGAAGTGGAAGACGTGGAATTCAACTCAGAAGACGAAGCTGACAAACGTGTAGAAATTCAAGCTCCCGTAGCTCCACCAGAAGAAGACCCTGAAGAACAACGCATTCACGTTATCGTAGAAAAAATGCCAGAGTTCCCCGGTGGTACAGATGCCATGAACCGTTTCTTGGTTCGTAACATCAAATACCCACTTATTGCACAAGAAAACGGTATTCAAGGCCGTGTAATTTGCCAATTTGTGGTTAATAGCGACGGTAAAATTGTTGACGTACAAGTGGTACGTGGCGTAGAAGCCAGCTTGGATGCTGAAGCAAAACGCGTTATCGAATCCATGCCTGCATGGACTCCCGGACGCCAAGGTGGTAAAAACGTACGCGTTAAGTACACATTGCCTATCCGTTTCAAACTGTAATTTATTTGTATAACAATACATAAAAAGCCTTCTATCTTATTGGAAGGCTTTTTTATTCTATGGAGCAAACAAACAACATCATTCACACCGAGAACGCCATTTTGGTAGGGCTTATAACCCAGCAACAAAATGAGCGCAAAGCCATTGAATACATCAATGAGTTGGAATTTTTGGCAGACACAGCCGGGGCTGTGGTTGTTAAAAAGTTTTTCCAACGCTTGGATTATGCCAATTCCAAAACCTTTGTGGGTACCGGAAAATTGGAAGAAATAAAAGAATACGTTGCCAACCACGATGTAAATTTGGCTATCTTTGACGACGAACTATCACCCTCGCAACTTAGAAACATTGAAAATGAGTTGCAAGTAAAGGTTTTAGACCGTACCAGCCTTATTTTGGACATTTTTGCCAAACGTGCCCAAACCGCACACGCAAAAACGCAGGTAGAATTAGCACAACTACAATATTTACTACCTCGCCTAACCCGTATGTGGACACACTTGGAGCGCCAACGTGGGGGTATTGGTATGCGTGGTCCCGGTGAAACACAAATTGAAACAGACCGCCGTATTATCTTGCGCAGAATATCGTTGCTAAAAGAAGAATTAGTAAGCATAGACAAACAAAAAACCGTGCAACGCAAAAACCGCGGTAAATTGGTGCGCGTGGCATTGGTAGGCTATACCAACGTAGGCAAATCCACCCTTATGAACTTGATAAGCAAATCGGATGTATTTGCCGAAAACAAGCTATTTGCCACGTTAGATACCACCGTACGCAAGGTAGTGGTACAAAACCTACCCTTCTTGCTAACCGACACCGTAGGATTTATCCGCAAATTGCCCCACGGACTAATTGAATCGTTTAAATCTACCTTAGACGAGGTGCGCGAAGCAGATATTTGGGTACACGTAGTGGATATATCGCACCCACAATTTGAAGAACAAATGCAAGTGGTAGAACGCACATTGCACGAAATAGACACGCAAGACAAACCCATTATTGTGGTATTCAACAAGATTGATACCTTTACCTATCAACCCAAGGACGAATTGGATTTAACCCCAAGCACTGCCCAAAACGTTTCGATAGAAGAATTAAAACAAACGTGGATGTCTAAGCTAAACGACAACTGCTTGTTTATTTCGGCCAAAGAAAAAATAAACATAGAAGAACTAAAAGAGTTGCTGTACAACAAGGCAAAAGAGATTCACACGGCTCGTTTCCCTTACAACGACTTTTTATACGATACATACGAAGACGAAGAATCATAACCAACCAAACAAATCAATCCTATGTCATACAGAGCACTTACCCAACAAGAAATTGCCCAGCTACAAGCACAGCATTGTACCTGTGACAATTGGGATAACATTCAGGTTGTTCCTCAATTTTTGGCCGAAAACATCAAGCACGTGCACTTTTCGGGCAACATCAAATTGGGGCTTATGCAAAAGAAGTACATTTTGGAAGGCGGTATTCCTCGCCAATGTGGCATATACCATTCGAGTGTACACAATTGCACCATAGGAAACGACGTGTACATATCGCGCATACATCGCTACATAGCCAACTACAACATAGGAGACAATTGTTACATTGAAAATACCGAGTGTATTGTAACCGACGGCGAAAGCACCTTTGGCAACAACACCAAGGTTTCTTTGCTAAACGAAACAGGCGGTAGAGCCATTGCCATTTGCAACCAACTATCTTCGCAATTAGCCTATATCATGGCATTGTATCGCCACCGCGAAGAAACCATCAACAACATCAACAACATCATTACTGCCTACACAGAAAGCATACGCTCCTCGCAAGGACATATAGGTAACAACGTAACCATAACCAGTTGCGGCACCATTAAAAATGTTTACATTGGCGACAACGCTCAAGTATGTAGCGCCAACCAATTAGAAAACGGCAGTATCAACAGTAACGCATTTGACCCTGTTTACGTAGGCAATGGCGTTATGGCAAAAAACTTTATCCTATCGTCTGGAGCACACGTAACAGAAGCTACGCTTATTGAAAATTGCTTTATAGGCCAAGGAACACAATTAGGCAAACACTTTTCCATTTACGACTCTGTTTACTTTTGCAACTGCCAAGGCTTCCACGGCGAGGCATGCGCCATCTTTGGTGGCCCTTATACCGTTACCCACCACAAATCCAGCTTGTTAATAGCCGGTATGTTCTCTTTCTTAAATGCCGGTAGCGGATCTAACCAAAGCAACCACATGTACAAGTTGGGCCCCATTCACCAAGGCGTAGTAGAAAGAGGCTCTAAAACCACCAGCGACTCTTACGTGCTATGGCCTGCCAAAATTGGTCCATTCTCGTTGGTAATGGGTCGTCACCACCACCATTCAGACACATCCAACATGCCATTTTCGTACCTCATTGAAAACGAAGATAACACCTACGTGGTACCCGGCATAAACCTACGTAGCGTAGGCACCATTCGCGATGCTCAAAAATGGCCCAAACGCGACAAACGCAAAGACCCAAACAAATTAGACCAAATAAACTTTAACTTACTAAGCCCCTATACCATTCAAAAAATGTACGCCGGCATCCAAACGTTGGAAACATTAAAAGAATTATCGGGCGAAGATTCACAAACATACCGCTACCAAAATACCGTAATCAAACACTCATCGCTGTTTAACGGTATCAAATATTACCAAATGGCCATCAACAAGTTTTTAGGCAACTCTATTATTAAACGATTGGAAATCGTTCCATTTAAATCGGTAGAAGAAATTCGCCAAAGACTTAAACCAGACACTGAAATTGGTTTGGGCGCATGGGTAGATATATCGGGCATGATAGCCCCACAAAGCGAAATAGAACGTCTGTTAAACGACATAGACAACAACATTCTAACCACACTCGACGCCATCAACGAACGCTTTAAAGACATTCACGCCAACTATTACAACTACGAATGGACATGGGCGCTTCAAAAAATTGAAGAAAGGTTGGGCAAACCTTACACCCAATTTACCGTTGCAGAAATCATTGATTTAGCCGAGACGTGGAAAAAAAGCGTGGTAGATTTAGACAACTTGCTATACGAAGACGCCAAAAAAGAATTTACCTTGGTAACCAAAACAGGCTTTGGTGCAGACGGCGACGAAAAAATCAAACAATTGGACTTTATCAACGTGCGTGGCAAGTTTGAAAGCAACCCCTTTGTGCAAGAAGTACAAGAACACATACAAAAGAAATCGGCATTGTGCCAAGAATTAGTTGACAGAATCAGCCACCTATAGGATGCCATTTCCCTTTCATAGCATAAAAGCCTATGTACGCCATTTCTTTACTGCCAAAACACGCAGGGGCGATGGGGTACATTCGCCGTTTATATTCTCCTTTATTACCGATGTAAAAAACGAGAAGCACCCTTTTTACGCCTATAAAGCCATAGAAAACGTAAGAAAAAGTTTACTTAACGATTCTTCTACAATAAGCGTAACCGACTATGGAACAGGTAGTTCTAACAAAAGAAAGGTATGTGACATAGCCAAAAGAAGTTGCAAACCTGCCAAACAAGCGCAGCTGTTATTTCGTATTGTAAACACCTACCAGCCACAAACCATTTTTGACTTAGGCACTTGTTTGGGCACTACCACAGTGTACATGGCCAAAGCCAACCAAAACGCCCGCATACATACTTTTGAAGGTTGCCCCGAAATAGCTAAAATTGCCCAAAGCAACTTTACTATCCTGCAATGCAAAAACATTGTGCAACACATAGGCGATTTAAAAGAAACCCTACCCAACGCCCTGCAACAAGTAGAAAAAGTGGATTTGGTTTTCTTTGATGCCAACCACCAAAAAGAACCCACATTGGCTTATTTTGAGCAATGCTTGCAAAAAGCACACAACCAAAGCATCTTTATTTTTGACGACATACATTGGTCCAAAGGCATGGAAGAAGCCTGGAACATTATCCGCCAAAACCCACGCATTACGGTAAGCCTCGACTTATACCACATGGGCATATTGTTTTTTTCATCCCATTTAAAACCAGCACATTATAAATTAAAATTTTAATTTATCATGAAAGTATATACCAAAACAGGAGACAAAGGAACCACCTCGTTGATAGGCGGAAAGCGCGTCAATAAAACAGACAATCATCTTGAAATATATGGCACATTGGATGAACTAAGCAGCTTTATTGGTTTACTAAAACAACAAGTTGAGCCAACAACCCAACAAGACCTACAACGCATCCAAGAAACGCTGGTACTTATTAACAGCCTATTTGCCAACGACAGCGAGCAATGGGACAACACCCACCCCTTTGACCAAGCTGCCGTTACGTGGTTAGAAGCTGCCATAGACAGCATAGATGCCAACCTACCACCTATTCATTGTTTTTTACTACCCGGCACTACCCCCAATAATGCCCTATGCAATATATGCCGTTGCATTTGCCGCAGAGCAGAAAGAAATATCTACAAAATTTCGTTGCTTACCAACCAAGCCATTGCCGCCACATACATCAATCGTTTATCCGATTATTTCTTTACTTTAGGCCGAAAATACGAGTAACACACCACCATAAAATACGCTAAATAGCATCCAAAAATTGTATTTTATTTTGTTTTCTGTAAAAGCAACCATGCATTTTTAACACTTTGTAATATAGTTTTTAATAAAAATAAAAAGACTATGCCTTTGTCATAACAGATTTTTTA
>JAFOWX010000141.1 GCA_017391905.1 Paludibacteraceae bacterium
AAGTAGAATTTTACTTAACCTATCATAAAATAAAGAAAAAGTACTATCTTTGCATATTATATGATATGTTGAGGTTATGGCAAAGAGTACAATGGGGACTAAGTTGCCCCGAAAATTAGAGCAGAAGATGCAGGTTGTTGGCGAGCAAATAAAGCTTGCCCGTTTGCGTCGTAATTTGAGTGTTGCGCAGGTGGCGGAGCGTGCTACTTGTTCGCCACTGACGGTATCACGCATAGAGAAAGGTGCTCCAACAGTGGCGATAGGCATCTATCTGCGTGTGTTGTATGCCCTGCAGCTTGATGATGATATTCTCTCTATGGCAAAAGATGACGAACTCGGCAGGGCGTTGCAGGATATGAACTTGCCTCAGCGTGAAAGGGCATCTAAAAAGGAATAACGGGCCATGAAGAAATTGTATGTATATGCCGATTTTGATTGGCTCAAGGAAGTTGAGTTAGTTGGTGAACTTGGCTACGAATCGCTTCGTGGCTCGGACAGCTATAGTTTCAAGTTTGCCGATAGTTGGATAAAAAAATATAATGCCATCACCTTAAGCGAAGACCTTAACAACTATCAGGGGATACAATATACACAGCCGAATAAAGATATTTTTGGTTGCTTTGCCGATGCACTGCCTGATAGATGGGGACGCACTCTTCTCCTCCGTCGTGAACAGATTTTGGCGCAAGAAGAGAATCGACCTGTTCGCCGATTATCATCGTTTGACTTTTTAACTGGTATTGATGACTTTTCCCGTATGGGCGGATTCCGTTTCAAGGAAACGCTTGATGGCGAGTTCATATATGCGGACAACTCTTTGCGTATTCCGCCATTGACCGACTTGCGAGAACTCATTGCAGCAAGCAAGGAAATTGAGAAAAGCGAGGAGGTTAATGCACTCCCCGAAAAACGATGGATTGCTCAACTCGTCCAGCCCGGATCTTCGCTTGGTGGTGCAAGACCGAAGGCAAATGTTGTAGATACAGACCGCAGTATATACGTGGCTAAGTTTCCATCATTGAAGGATGATTACGATGCAGGATTGTGGGAACATTTCTGTCATATATTAGCCAACAATGCGGGCATAAACGCAGCCGAAACAAAGGTGATATTGACAAATGATAAATACCACACACTGCTTTCTCGTCGTTTTGACAGAATGGATAACGGCAAGCGAATACATTTTGCATCTGCAATGACACTGCTCGGGTTAAATGATGGCGACAATGCTACAACAGGACACGGATATATTGACGTTGTTGATTTTATCATTAGCGGTTGTACCGATGTCGATGCGAACTTACGAGAACTATTCCGCCGAGTTGCATTCAATATCTGCGTAGGTAACAGCGACGATCATTTCCGTAACCACGGCTTTCTGCTTACTGCAAAAGGGTGGACACTCTCGCCTGCATACGATATGAATCCAACGCTGAACGACCACCAAAGTCTGCTTATTAACAGCAAGACTAATAAAGCCGATTTGTCCATTCTGCTCGCTTCTTGCGAGGAGTATATGCTCACACTTGAGGTTGCCAAGGGTATAATCAACGAGGTTGTAACGGCAGTTAAGGATTGGAGAGTATTAGCAAATAGATTAGGTATTGCTAAACGAGAAAAGAGTTTGTTTGAGGGAGTTTTTGATAGCAGAAACCACAGCAAAAGGCTCAGCTGAGCCTTTTGCTGTGGCGCCAATCCGTTACTCCCCCTCTTTCACTCCGTAATAGGCATTCCACTCTTTGAGTACGTCTTCCCAGTTTTCGGTTTGGCCATCGGCAATGGCGTCGGCTTGTTCAAGCACGGTTTCGTACTGTTTCTTTTCGGCGTGGCGCAGTTTCATGGCCTCTATGGTGGCTTGGTCCAAAATTTGGATAGCCCCACGTTGCACGGCCTCGTCTAAGTCGGTAGGGCCAAAAGCCTTGCCTTGTACGTTAAAGTCAGAAATATTAAATTCAAATACGGTGCGCAGGGTATGGCGTACCATTTTTTGTTGAAAGCGGTTGCCTGCCATTTTTCTGCCTAACAGTTTACGAATAATCTTTATTTCTTTGTCCGAAAATTTTTTACGTCCCATACTACTACTTCCTATATAAGCATTGAATGCACAAAATGGTGCTTTTTTAAAATTGATGCACAAAAGTAATGAATTTTATTCAAACGCCTAAGAACCTAAACGCATCAACACCTAAACGCGCCAATGCACCAACGTCGTTAAGCAACTTTCTTTGCAACTAAGTTACATCCCATACCCTGTATTTTTTTCCCCTTTATAAAACAGCTGTTTAAACAAATTACTACATTTGTCAAATCTATTAAAAGAAAGTAAACCATGACCAGCAACGAGCGCGAAAAAGAAATCTACAAAGTAACCATAGTAGGTAGCCTTGTAAACTTCCTATTGCTTCTTTTTAAATTTGTAAGTGGCGTAGTAGGGCATAGTGCCGCTATGATAGCCGATGCCGTACACTCACTATCCGATTTTGTAACGGATATATTGGTGTTGGTTTTTGTAAAAGTGTCGTCAAAACCAGCTGATACCTCGCACCGTTATGGGCACGGAAAGTTTGAAACCCTTGCCACCGCCATTATTGGAGTGGTATTATTTGTGGTGAGTATAGGCATCTTTTATCAAGGTGCTACAGCTATTTACAGCGTATATAAAGGAGCGGTATTGCCTTTGCCAGGTTACATAGCTTTAGCGGCAGCTGCGCTTTCTATTGTGGCAAAAGAGGCTGTGTATTGGTACACCACATTAAAAGGTAAGAAACTCAACTCGCAAGCCGTTGTGGCCAATGCGTGGCATCATAGAAGCGACGCGTTATCTTCTATAGGAACGTTGTTGGGAATTGGCGGTGCTATTATAGGCGGTCAAAAATGGGCCGTTTTAGACCCTATTGCCGCCGTTATAGTGAGTATTTTTATAGCCAAAGTGGCGGTAGGCATTCTACACAATAGTTTACAAGACTTGTTAGAACATGCTTTGCCCAAGCACGTACAAGAAGAAATCATGCAAGTTATTTTGTCGGTAGAGGGGGTGTCGGCACCTCATCATTTGCGTACGCGTCGCATAGGCAATCAGTACGCCATAGAGGTGCACATTAGGGTGGATGGCAATTTGACGCTGCATGAGGCGCACCAAATAACTTCGGACGTAGAAAAAAAACTAAAAGAAAAATACGGAGAAAGTATAAATTTAACCATACATACCGAGCCTATAAAATAACGTTATATAACGCATACATTCATTACGCATCATTAACGGTTGTCTTTGCGTTTTTTAATAGCCAATCTAAATGCCTTAGGCGGCTCACCATTAGATGCCATTTACCAATACGTAGAACTATTTGATCCCGGTTGGAATATAGTAGAACCCTTGTAAATGCATGTCTTAAAAAGAAGCAGAGGCAGCTCCCCAAATAAAGGTGCTGCCTCTGTTTTATAGGCTGTAAAATCATTACAAGCTATCACCAAAGTCTTGGCGGAATTTTTCGGCCAATTGTTCTTGCCAGTAGCCTTTTTCTTTTAGTCGGCCAAAGAAGAAACGAAGCACAGAAGGTTCTTCTACCCACTCCAAGCCACCAATTAGTTCGCGGTTGTCCCATACCCATTTTACGCGGTCTGCCACGTATTTAAGTTGCGACAAGGTATAAACACGGCGAGGAACAGCCAAACGCATCAACTCCAATTCGGCAAAAGGTTCGCTACCATCAGGGTTACGTTGTTCAGAAAGCGTACCGCGTTCCATACCACGGATACCACCAGCAATGTATAGCGCCGCAGCAACCGCAGCAGCAGGATATTGGTCGTGAGGCAAGTTAGGCACAAAAGCACCCGCATTTAAGTGACAACCTAAGCCACCAGCAGGCAATACAACAGGCACACCATAATCGTCCAATTCTTTTGCCAAGTAATTGATAAACTCAGGGCCTTGGTTAATGTATTCCATATCCAAGCTTTCGTACAAGCCTTGCGCCATAGATTCCATGGTGCGCACATCAATACCACCGTATGTTAAGAAACCTTCGTAAAGCGGAATGTATTCCATCATCATTTTGGTGTATTTAGGGTCTTTGCTGGTAATAATACCCCCCTTAGAGAAACTCAATTTACGAGCCGAAAAATAGATAATGTCAAAGTGGTCGGCAAGCAAGTGATAAATGGTTTTAATATCCATGTGTTTGCAGCGAGCCTCGCGCGTTTTCATAAAGTAAATGTTGTCTTGCAAAAGCGAAGCATCCAACACACTTACAATGCCATTATCGTGGCAAATATCGGTAACAGCCAACATATTTTCGAGCGAAACAGGCTGACCACCAATTAAGTTTGTGCCAGCTTCTACACGTACAAATGCAATGTTTTCTGCCCCTTTTTCTTTGATAGTAGCTTTTAGCTTTTTAAGGTCAAAGTCGCCCTTAAATGGATCGTTGCTTTGGGGTTTTAGGCCTTTTTCTGCCACCAACTCTTCTACAGTACCGCCCATGCGGGTTACGTGTGCTTTGGTGGTGGTAAAGTGGAAGTTCATTAAGGCCGTTTGGCCAGGTTTTACCAAGGCAGAAGCCAAAATATTTTCGCACGCACGTCCTTGGTGAGCAGGAAGCACGTTGTCTGTACCAAACACTTCTTTAATAGCAGTCTTTACACGGTTAAAAGTAGCCGAACCCGCGTAAGAGTCGTCTGCTTGCATGGATGCAGCAAGCTGTATATCGCTCATAGCATTTACACCAGAGTCCGTTAGCATGTCCATGTAAATGTCTTTGTTTTCAAGCAAGAATGTGTTGCAACCAGCCTCCTGAATTCTTTTTAAACGTTCTTCTACAGGAAGCAACGAAAGTTTTTGGATAATGCGCACCTTGTGCATTTCCAATGGCACTTGGTTTTCCGATTTATAAAATTTTACTGCCATAATGGTTTATGTTTTAGTTATTTAGTTCAAAATGATGGGCAAAAGTAAGCCAAAACTCTTATTGAGCAGATACGCATTTTACGGAAAAAAATACCAATTTTACCTTTTTTGCTTATAAATACCATTTTTACATACCAAAATTACAGAAAATACGCCTAAAATGGCTATTTTTGTACCAAATTTACCTACAATTATGGTTCGAAAAATAGAAAACATAGACCAATTTAACCGATTCTTTAACCAACCAACCCATCACCCCTTGGTAAGCGTGGTTAATTTGGCCGATGCCCATTTGTCCCTGTTTGATGCCACGGATTTTGGCATGTACTGTGTGGTGCTGATGGATGCCGAATTTGGCCAGCTTACCCTGCGCGGTGCCAATATGAGTTACCAGGCCGGTACGGTTTTTACCATGAAACCCGGACACGTGGTTAGCATGCAGTTAGACGCCCATACCAAACCCAAAGGATGGATGTTGGCGTTTCGTCCCGAATTGATTATCAACACAGGCTTGGGGCGCGACTTTTACATGTTCAACTTTTTCGATTACGAGGTGTGCGATGCCTTAACCCTTTTTGAGGGCGAAAGACACATCATGCTAAACTGCTTTAATACCATTTTGTCGGAGCTGCGTGCCCCCGACGATGAGTTTACAGGCCACATGGTGCGCTTGGGCATAGGACAGCTACTTAGCTACTGCCGTCGTTTTTACGACCGCCAATTTGATACCAAAAAGGTGCGTTCCTCAGAACTAATCAAGCAATTTGAGTCTATTTTGGATGCCTATTTGGCCGAAGGCAGCGAGTTGCCACGCCGTTTAGGCCCCCCTCAGGTAGCTTGGTGTAGCAGCCAATTGCACCTATCAGCAAACTATTTTGGCGATGTGGTAAAACACGAGTTAGGCATTACCGCCAAAGAATTTATTCGCAATAAAATAGTAAAAAAAGCCATCTCGCTTTTGGTAGATAGCGAGTTGCCTATCAACGAGGTAGCCTCTCAGTTAGGATTTACGTACTCCAATCATTTTACCCGATTTTTTAAGCAAGCCACCGGTAAATCGCCCTCACAGTACAAAAAATCGGTAGAATAATTTTGCCCAAAAGGTTTTTTTCTATCAGCTTTTCCGTATCTTGTTAGCTTCATGCTAATCAAAACAGCTTCTACTATGGAAAAGACCAACATTAAATGGGATTACAAAGAAATCTCCAAACAAGAAGAAGTGTTGCTTAGTTTGGAGCAACGCATGTCTTGTCAAATAAGTAGGTTAGAGAGTATATTGAGCAAAATGGAGGCCAACACCACCAGGCGCAAAACAGAGACAACGTTTTTAGCCTTTATGCAAGAGGTTATTGTTGAGTTGTACCACGACGGGCGCGAAAGAACAGCCGAAGCCTACGAGTCTGCTTACGCCAGTTTTAGTAAGTTTTTGCGAAACAAGGATGTCTATTTAGACGAGGTAAACGATAAACTGATAAAACACTACGAGGTGTACTTGCGTTACAGGGGGCTTACCAAAAACAGTTCGTCTTTTTACATGCGCATTTTGCGAGCGGTGTACAACCGTGCCATTAGCAAAGACTTGGTAGAAATGCGTGCGCCCTTTAGAAACGTGTACACCGGCGTGGATAAAACCACCAAACGAGCCCTTAATTTAGCCGCCATAAAACGCATCAAAAACGTAAGCCTAAAACACTGCAAAAACTGCGACTTTGCCCGCGATATGTTTCTGTTTAGCTTTTACATGCGAGGCATGTCTTTTATCGATATGGCACACCTGCGCACGTCAAACCTGTCTAATGGGTACATTACCTACAGACGCCGAAAAACCGGGCAAGAACTCTGCATAAAATGGGAACGATGCATGCAAGAAATAGTGGAAAAATACAGAGACTCTTGTTTAAATGGCTATTTATTGCCTATTTTTAAAACCCGAACTCATAGCCGAAACCAGTATAAGTACTGTTTGGCGCGCATCAACAAATGCCTGCGCGATGTGGCGGTGTACGCACGCATTTACAACGTACCACTAACCTTGTACGTGGCGCGCCACTCGTGGGCAAGCATCGCCAAAAGCAGGCGTATCCCGTTGTCTGTTATTAGCGAGAGCATGGGGCACGATAACGAAAAAACCACCCGCATTTATTTGGCCTCGCTCGATAAATCGGTCATAGACAGAGCCAATAGACAAATATTGGAAATGTTGTAAATAAGTAATGCCGTAAAGATGGTTATGTAAATGGTTTTTTGTAATTTAGCACAAAAGTTTTAAGGCAGTAGTTTTATGATTTTATACGTATTGTTAGCGGTATTAGGTGGCGTCTTGTTGGGCGCCTTGGTGGTGTATGTGGTGTTGCGAAACAAGCAATTTGCCCTGCAAACACAAAATGAGTTGCTTGGTAAAGAAGTAGAGCATACCCAAAAGCAGTTGCAAGATAGTCAGGTATTATTTTCGGCCGAAAAAAAACAACTGCAATCCGAAGCCGAAAAGCGCTTGCAAGACGAGCGCGATATGGCAACCAAACGCCTGCAAGAAGAACGTGCCCATGCTGAAACCTTGCGCCGCGAAGCCGACGAACAATGGAACAAAAAATTAGAAGCGCTCAAAAATGAGATAAGCCGTATCACCCTTGAGCAATTGGCCAAAAAGCAAGATGCGCTTCAAGATCAAAACCGTAGTCAGATGGGCCAGCTGCTACAACCCATTCGCGAAAAGTTTGCCGAGTTTGAAAAGTCGGTAAACGAGAGCAAGACCCAAAATGCGGTGCAAAAAGAAGACCTAAAGAAGAGTTTTGAGAGCATGATGAAGCTCTTTGAACAACAGCAAAACCAAGCGGTAAACAGCCTAAAAGAGCAAACCGATAAAATAGGCAACGATGCTGCCAACCTTACCAAAGCCCTTAAAGGCGATAGCAAGATGCAAGGCGATTGGGGCGAAATGGTATTGGAAACCATCTTAGAAAATAGCGGACTTGTTTGTGGCGAGCATTTCTTTGTACAAGATAACGTAAAGGACGAAGACGGCAAGAACTTCCGTCCCGATGTTGTGGTGCGTTTCCCCGAAGGAAGATCGGTTGTAATCGACTCCAAGGTATCGCTAACCGCATACGCCGATGCCATGACTGCCGATTCCGAAGACATTCGTACACAGCGCATGGCAGCACACGTGCAGAGTGTGGTAAAACACATTGACGAGCTGGCGGCTAAGAAATACGACGAATTGGTAGAAAATGCCATAGGGTATGTACTGCTGTTTATCCCCAACGAGGCAGCCTACGGAGCAGCCCTTAAAGCACGTCCCCAGTTGGCACAAGAAGCTTACAAAAAGAAAATCATCATTATATCGCCCAGTAATTTGCTCATGACCTTGCAATTGGCCTACAACCTATGGCAATACGACAAGCAAACCAAGAATGTAGAAAAAATTGTGCAAAGTGCTTCTGGATTGTACGATAAGGTGGCCTTGTTTCAAGAATCGTTCGAAAAAATTGGCAGTCAAATTCAAAGTTTGTCCGCTACCTTTGAAACGGCAAAGGGTCAGCTTTCCGATGGCAAAGGCAATGTGTTGGGTCGCGTAGAAAAATTTAAGGAGTTAGGCATCAACCCCAAAAAGAATTTAAGAATCTCAGAATAAAAACTATTAAATAGGTGGTAATTTGGGAGCTAATTACCACCTATTATTTCTCCTTTATTCCCTTCGGTCATCAACACGTCTCCTTTTTCAACTCTCCTTTATACTAAAACAAAATCCAACTGCTTCTTTTCTAAGTTGGCGCGTTGCACCATAATTTGCACCTCGTCGCCTAACTGGTATTTGCGGCGGCTTTGGAGACCTATAATGCAGTAGTTCTTTTCGTCGTAGGTGTAAAAATCGTCGTCCATATCGCGCAGTGCCACCATGCCTTCGCACTTATTAGACGTAATTTCCACGTAAAGCCCCCATTCGGTTACGCCCGAGATAACACCATCAAACACTTGTCCTTTTTTATCGGCCATAAACTCCACTTGCTTGTATTTAATAGAGGCTCTCTCGGCCGACGCCGCCACTTGCTCGCGGTCGGAACAGTGTTCACACATTTTTTCGTAGGTTTCCTCTTTTACGCTGCCGCCCCCTTGTAGGTAGCTAAACAGCAAGCGGTGTACCAATACGTCGGGATAACGCCTAATGGGCGATGTAAAGTGTGTATAGTAATCAAAGGCCAAACCATAGTGTCCAATGTTGTTGGTGGTATAAATGGCTTTGGCCATGGATCTTACCGCCAAGGTTTCCACTAAGTTTTGTTCGCGTTTGCCCGCTACATTGTCCAACAATTTGTTAATGGCGTTTGAAATTTCGTTTTTCTTGCCCGAGGTTTTTAGCTTGTAGCCAAATCGGCTAATAAATTGCGAAAAATTGCTCAACTTTTCGGGGTTAGGTTCGTCGTGAATACGGTACACAAAGGTTTTGGCCTTATCGCCTTTTTTAACCTTGCCAATTTGTTCGGCAACGGTTCTGTTGGCCAATAGCATAAACTCCTCTACCAATTTATTGGCTTCTTTGGCCTCTTTAAAGTACACGCTAAGGGGTTTGCCTTGCTCGTCTATGTGGAAACGCACTTCAGAGCGTTCAAACGATATAGCACCTGCTTTAAAACGGTTGTCGCGCAGTTGCACGGCCAAGGCATTCATGGCCAATAATTCTTCGCAAAAATCGCCTTGCCCGGTTTCTATTACCTGTTGGGCTTCTTCGTACGTAAAACGGCGGTTAGAGCAGATAATGGCTTTGGTAATGCGGTGGTTTAGCACTTCGGCTTTTTCGTTCATTTCAAAAAGCACCGAATAGGTTAGTTTGTCTTCGTTGGGACGAAGCGAGCACACCATGTTACACAATTTTTCGGGCAACATGGGAATGGTTCTATCCACCAAATACACCGAGGTTGCGCGGTCAAAGGCTTCTTTGTCAATTGGGCTGTGTGGGGTAACGTAATGGCTTACGTCGGCAATGTGTACCCCAATTTCCACGTTTCCGTTGGGTAGTTTTTTGTACGATAAGGCATCGTCAAAGTCTTTGGCATCAACGGGGTCTATGGTAAAGGTAGTGGTTTCTCGGCAATCTTCGCGGCGTTTTATTTCCTCGTCGCTAATGTGGGTATCTATTTGCTCGGCAAGGGCGGTTAGCTCTTCGGGGTACGAATAGGGTAGTCCGTATTCAGCCAAAATGGCGTGCATTTCGGTGTTGTTTTCGCCTACCTCGCCCAATACATCAATTACTTCGCCAAAGGGGTTTTTGGCTTTTTCGGGCCAATCGGTCATGCGAACAAATACTTTTTGTCCGTCTTTAGCACCGTTTAGTTTGCTGTGCGGAATGTAAATGTCGTTGCTTAGTAGCCTGTTATCTACCACCACAAACGAAACGCCACCCACAATGTTCATAACGCCTACAAAGGTGGTGCGGTTGCGTTCAATAATTTCAACCACCTCGCCTTCAGTTTGACGACCGCTGCGTTTGGCGTACACCAAAACGCGTACGCGGTCGTTTTTCATGGCATGTCCTAAGTTTCGGTCGGCAATAAATATTTTTTCGCCACCGTCGTCTGGAATCAGGTGGGTTTTGCCGTTGTTGTTGCGGTCTATGGTACCTACTACATACTTATTCAAGGTAATGGCTTTGTATCGGCCACGTTCTACTTCTTGTATAATGCCTTGTTGTACAAAGTAGGCTAAAATGTGGGGCAATTTAGCCTTGTCGCCAGCCTTGGTAATACCTGCTACCGCCGCCAATTGTTTGTGGTTAAAGGGGCGGTGTTCAAATTGCAAAATGGCTGGGGCCACTACATTGATAAGTTCTTTTCTGTCCATGGTTATTTTTTTCTTTTTTTAGTAGGGGTACTGCTTTTTTTGTGCAAGGCTCTGTCTTTAAAGTCGCCGCTGGTACGTAGCAGTTCCGGGTGGTTTAGCAAGAAATGCAACCCGGTTTCGTAGCCTACTTTGTAAATTTCTTTGAACTTGGCAAAGTCCAAAATGTTGAAATGTTTGCTGGCATATACGTCCACCACGTAATCGCAACATGCCCTGCCTTCTACAGAGGTGTTCATTACCAAGGTAGTCATGGTACGCATTACCGCGTCTCTAATGGTTTTAAGGCGTTCTACTTCGGTGTATGGGTTTACGTCCACACCAATAAGGATGTCGCACTTGTCTTTAATGGCGCAGGCTGGCAAGTTGTTGGTTACGCCACCGTCTATGTACACCATGCTGTCTATCACAACAGACTGAAACAACACCGGAATAGACATAGATGCCAAGGTAAATTTTTTAAGTTTGTCGCCGGTACCTCTAATTTCGCCTTTGGCGGTCATTAGGTTGGTAGTGGCGCAATAAAAGGGTTTGGGCAAACTATCAAAGCTATCGGTGGGTAATACTTTGTCCAAGAACGAGGAAATGTATTTTTTTGAATACAAGCCTAATTCGGACGATTTAATATCGAGCGACATAATTTTGTTTTTGTGGGTCATTTTTTGCTCGGTAATAAGGGATAGAATTTTTTCGGGCGCATAGCCTGCAGCGTACAAAACGCCAACAATAGCGCCCATGCTGGTGCCGGCCACAATAGTTGGTTCTATACCATAATCTTCTAGGGCGTGTAGTACGCCAATGTGTGCATACCCTAATGCACCGCCACCGCTAAGCGCAACGCCCACCCTTGGTTTGGCGTTTTCTTGTATGCTGTCTGCCATTGCTTCTTCTTGTGCTACAGCGGCAAGCGGTGATAGCAAAAGCAAACACGTAGCAATATATAAAATGAGTTTCTGTTTCATTCGTTTAAAATTTAGTTGGTTTATAGTAGTGTAAAGGTAGGAAAAAGATTATTGCAATGTTCACTTTGCGTGTTAAAAAAATGATTCTATCTCAAAAATACCAAAATTTTAGAAAAAATACTACCTTTGTACCATTACCCATACGAAGAAATAATATGAAACAAGTAGAAGAACCAGCCGTAGTATATGACACAACCCTTCCGTCTTTGCAAGATTTGCGGAGCAGTATAGTTAGGCGCATTCAGTGTGAAACAGACACAAAATCTAAATGGGATATAGCATGAGAAAGGTGTTTTGGCGCATTAAGGCTATGAATGCCTTTCAAAGACAAAAACTTTGGTATTTAGTAAACAAAGATGAACAGTTTGTCAACACTTACCAAGAGAATATACATATACTGGATATTCGTTCGTCAGTGATGAAATAATGAACAAAATATTATCTTTGTTAAAAAAATAATTCCTATCAAGTATAAAAGCGACCCTTTTGAGGTCGCTTTTTACTTTTGGGTATGTGAACAAAGATTAGATCAAGTTCATTTCGGTAAGGATAGCATTGGTTTTGCGAACAGCAGCTTCGCTGGCAGCAAGAAGTGCTTTTTCGTCGTCGTTAAGCGCTAACTCAACCACTTTTTCAATACCGTTTTTGCCAATGATTACAGGAACACCAATCATAATGTCGTCCATGCCATATTCGCCTTCCAAGCTGGCAGCGCAAGGAATCATTTTCTTTTGGTCTTTAATAATAGATTCTACCAAGAACGATGCAGCAGCACCGGGAGCCATCCATGCAGAAGTGCCCAATAAACCAGTAAGGGTAGCACCGCCTACCATGGTAGCTTTAGCTACTTCGTCCAATTTTTCTGCGCTCAAGAATTGGCTTACAGGTACACCTTTGTAAGAAGCAAAACGAGTAAGAGGAATCATGGTGGTGTCACCGTGACCGCCAATTACCATGCCATCCACTTCGTTAGCGTTGCAACCCAAAGCTTGGCTCAAGAAATATTTAAAGCGGCTGCTATCCAAAGCACCACCCATACCAATTACACGGTTTTTAGGTAAGCCTAAGCTCTTAAGTGCCAAGTATGCCATGGGGTCCATGGGGTTAGAAACCACTACTAAGATAGTGTTAGGTGAGTATTCCAAAATGTTTTTGGCAACCGATTTAACGATACCTGCATTTACACCGATAAGTTCTTCGCGAGTCATACCGGGTTTACGTGGAAGACCAGAAGTGATAACCACTACGTCAGAGTTTGCAGTTTTTGAGTAATCGTTAGTAACGCCTGTTACTACAGTGTCAAAACCCATTAACTGAGCAGTTTGCATAATGTCCATGGCTTTGCCTTCTGCCAAGCCTTCTTTGATGTCAATCAACACCACTTCATTTGCTACTTCGTTTACTGCCAATACATTAGCACAGGTTGCGCCTACGTTTCCTGCGCCTACTACGGTTACTTTAGACATAAAAATATTCTTTAAATAGTTAAGTTAATCAATATTGATATTGCAAAAATACGCTTTTTTCTCAAAAAAGTGTAACTTTGCCATGCGATTTTCCCATGAAAAGTAACTTTATTTCATATATATTTCTTTCGATAGTCATTTTAGGACTATTTGCTCAATGTTCCACCAAGAAAAACACAGGAGCAACACGTGCATACCACTACGTTACGGCAAGGTATAATGTCAATTTCAACGCCAAACAAGCATTTGAAAGAGGCCAACAAGCCGTAGCCGCACAGCATCAAGACGATTTTACCCAGCTGCTACCTATTTATTATATAAGCAACCACAACAACGCCAAGGTGGCTACGTCCGACATGCAGCGTACGGTAGAAAAATGCCAAAAGTCCATTAAACTACACTCCATTGTCAAAAAACCAAAACGCGACCCATCTAAGGCAAAAGACCCTAATTACAAGGCATTTATGGCCAAAGAAGAGTACAACCCCATGGTACAGGAGGCGTGGTTGTTAATGGGTAAGGCACAGTTTTACCAATTGGATTTTGTGGCAGCCAACGCTACCTTTTCGTACGTAAGCAGGCATTTTGACGATAACCGCGATGTAGCTACCAGTGCCCAACTGTGGAATGCCCGCAGTTATGCCGAAATGGGTTGGTTTTACGAGGCCGAAGAGGTGCTTAAACGCATGGACGAAAAAGCGTTTACCCCCAAAACAAGCCAGGAATACGTGTTGGTAATGGCCGATTTGTTGCTAAAACAAGGCAACTACGTGGAGGCTGTTCCTTTCTTGGAAACCGCCATAAAAGAAGCCAAGGGTCAAGAAAAAACACGCTTGTACTACATTTTGGCACAAGTGCACGAAAAACTAAACCACATTAACGATGCATATACCTGTTACCAACAGGTGTTGGAACACAGTCCCTTGCACCAAATGGAATTTAATGCCTTGCTTGCGCAAGCACGTTGCTACCAGGGCAAAGATACCGCCCCCATTTTGGAAAAGTTGGATAAACTGATTAAAAAACAAAGCAACCAAGAATATTTAGACCAAATATACTACACCATTGCGCTCTTGTATCACCGCAATGGCAACATGGAAAAAGCAGAAGAATATTACCTGTTAGCCATTGAATCCAGCACACGCGATGGCATAGACAAAGCCAAAGCCCTATTGGCTATGGCCGATATCTATTACCAAAAAGAGCAGTACGTTAAGGCACAGCCCCTATACAACGAGGCGTTGCCCATTATTCCTGCCAACTATCCGGATTACCAAACCATAGAAAAACGTACCTACTTGCTCAACGATATAGCCCGAAACGAGCAGATAGTGGTGTTGGAAGACAGTTTGCAAGCGTTGGCTAAATTGCCCGAGGCAGAACAAATTGCCATTATCGAAAAGGTAATCGAGGCCAAAAAGAAAGCAGATCAAGAAGAACAAAAACGCTTAGAAGAAGCCGCTCGCCAACAAAGTTTGCGCGACCAAAACAGCGCTCTTAGCCAGGCTGGTTTATCGTTGGGCGAAATTGCCGACAAGTCTTGGTATTTCTACAACCCCACCTTGATAACCCGAGGCAGGGTAGAGTTCCAAAAAGTATGGGGCAAACGTATTTTGGAAGACGATTGGCGTCGCAGTAACAAAATGGCCATGTTTGTAGGCGAGGATGTAGAGGCAGAAGAAGACTCCATTGCCGAAGGAAACGTACAAGAGGAAACACAAGCATCGCAAAGCAACTCACCATACGATGTGGCATATCACTTGCGCTTAATACCCACCACGCCAGAAAAAGTAGAAGCATCCAACATGGCTATTCAAAATGCGTTGGGCGATTTGTTCATTATCTATAACGAAAAAATGGGCATGCACGACAAAGCATTGGAAGTGTACAACGAGTTGCAACGTCGTTTCCCCCAATACGCCGAAATGGGCGAGGTACGCTACCGCTTGTACAAAACCTACGAGCGCACCAACAACCCGGCAGAGGCCCAACGCATCAAACAAGAAATACTCACCAAACACGCAGGCAGCAAATACGCCTTGCTGTTAGAAAACAAATTGGCCGAACAACAAAGTGCCGAGCAACAAGCCGAACAGCTATACCGCACCACGTACGAATTGTTCCGCAAGGGTGATTTTTCCTCGGTAACAGCCAATACAGCACAAGCCAAGGCTTTGTACCCCGAGTGTAGCATGATGCCTAAATTTATGTTCTTGGAAGCCCTAAGCACCGGCAAACAAGACGGCAAGGAAGCCTTTAAGGAAAACCTTTCGGCCATTATCCAAAAATACCCCGACAGCGACGTGGCATCCATGGCTAAAAACATGGTGGCATTGATAGGCCAAGGCAAAGAAATCCAGTCTGTAGCAAGCGTATCCGGTTTGGCAGAAGAACGTGCCAAAGTGGTAACGGAAACAGAGTATGCCGAAAACTTGCAAAAAGCAGGCTTTACCTACAATCCAGAAAGCCAACACTTGTTTATCTGTTTGGTTTCGGGCAACGACTCCATCAAAAACCAAGTGCTATACAACATAGGTGTGTTTAACTTTACGCGTTTCTTGCTAAAAGATTTCGATTTGCAAGTACGCGCCCTAAGCGACAGTTTGCACGCAGTGGCTGTATCCGGTTTGGTAAGTTTGGACGAGGCCGTTTGGTACCAAAACAACCTGCTATCCGATGCTCAATTCAAGCAAGCCTTGCAAGGTGTTTCGTACAAAGCATTTGTTATTTCAACCGAAAACTTTAGGGCTATTTTCGATAAAGAATCCGTACTCAAGTATTTGGAATTTTACCGAGAAAACCAACTTAAATTAGAAGAATCGGACATTATATCCGAACTAAAACAATCCGCAGGATTTGTAGAATAAGTTATCAATAACCCATCGATTAGTCGATTTACCGATTAGCCGATTAGTCAACAATTTTATGGCAATAGAAATCAGAGAAGCAGTTAGCCGAAAAGACATGAAAAAATTTGTGCAATTCGGCATAGATCTTTACGAGGGAAACGACTATTTTTGTCCTCCCTTGGTATTTGACGAGCTTAATACCTTAGACCGAACCAAAAACCCGGCCTTTGAAGTATGTGAATCCATCTACTATTTGGCGTACAAAGACGGCAAGGTGGTAGGTCGTATTGCCGGTATCATCAACCATTGTGCCAACGGTGCCTGGAACGTAAAGAAAACCCGTTTTGGCTGGTTTGATTTTATCGATGACAAAGAAGTCTCTAAAGCATTGTTAGATGCGGTGGCAGCTTGGGGAAAAAGCAAAGGCATGCTAACTTTAAACGGTCCGGTAGGTTTTACCGATATGGACCACCAAGGTTTGTTGTTAGAAGGTTTTGAGTACGAATCGCCCATGGCAGCTTTGTACAATTACCCTTACTACATTGAGCACTTTGATGCCTACGGTTTGGAAAAAGAAGCCGATTGGATAGAAATTCGTTGCATGGTGCCCGAAACCGCTCCCGAAAAAATGGCGCGTGTTGGTTCCATGATTTTAAACAGATACAACGTAAAAATAGTACCTGTTAAAAACAGCAAAGAGCTATTAAAGCGTTACGGTTATAGTTTCTTTGACGTAATAGACGAGGCGTATAAACCGCTTTACAACTATTCGCCCTTAACACAACGTCAAAAAGAATACTACAGCAAAATGTATTTCCCATTGCTAAACTTTGACTTTGTAACGTTGGTTGCCAACGAGCAAGACGAGTTGGTAGCTGTAGGTGTGTGTATGCCAAACTTAACGCCGGCTTTGCGCAAAGCAAAAGGCAAATTGTTCCCCTTTGGCTGGTATCACCTACTAAAAGCGTTAAAAGGCAAAACCATGGATGCATTGGATTTGTTGCTTATTGCTGTTCGTCCCGATTATCAAAACAAAGGGCTTAACTCGTTGTTATTCATAGATCAGATACCTCGTTATCACCAATATAAGATAAAAGAGGCGCGCGTTACGGCTGTGTTGGAAACCAACACCAAAAACCAAGCCAACTTCCAATACATGGAACACGAGTTTTACAAACGTCGTAGAGCGTACATCAAAAATCTGTAACGCATAGCAAGCAGTATTTTAAAGATAGGTAACCCATAGGCAAGTAGCTGATTAAAAACAGGCTGCTTGCCTATTTTTTTATATAGCGTGGCAAAAAAGTGACAATCTTACTACAAAGTTTATACAAAATCTTTTCATTATGAGCAGTTTAACATATTTTGCACAAAAGGAAAAAATGCTGTTTTTTCTTTTCTATATACATTTGTGGTGCACAAACAAAATAAAATAGAGTATGAACCTGAAACCAACAGCAGACGTTGCATCGTTGCCCATTGCCAAAAAGGCAGATAGGTGGGTAAGGATTATTATGTTTATGGTAGCGGTTGTTACCATGGGTGCCATTGTAGTGGATTACGGATTTGTCTTGTATCCCAAAGAACAAGCCTTAATAGAAGATATTTACCTATTTGCTTGGTGGATGTTTGGTGTCTCTTACGTGTGGAATTTGATTTATCAGTGGGGCGTTATTAAAGGAAAGAAAATCATTTTTACCGTTATATGGGGGCTTTTGTGGGCTGCCATAGGCATAAACAACTTTGTAACCATACCCGGTAGCAGTTATTGGCTTACGCACCGTATTCCGCAAGTAATTGTTATGTTCTTGTTCTCGGTATTGGAAGTGTCGCGTGGTATCACCAACATTATCAATAAACGCACCAATCCTGCCATACTCATGGCTGCCGGTTTTGCCTTTGTCATAGGCTTTGGTGCTTTTATGTTGCTATTGCCACGTTCTACACAAGATGGCATTGTTTTGCCCGTAGTGGATGCCATTTTTGTTTCTACCAGTGCTGTTTGTGTTACCGGGCTTACACCGGTAGAGATTGCTGAGGTATTTACCACAGAGGGGCAAATCATCATAGCCATGCTTATTCAGATTGGCGGTTTGGGCGTAATGACCATTACCAGCTTTTTTGCCCTGTTCTTTATGGGTGGATCTGGCTTATACAACCAGTTTGCTTTGCGCGATTTGGTAGGATCAGAAACCATGAGTTCGTTGCTCTCTACCTTGTTGTCTATTTTGGCATTTACCTTTATTATAGAGGGTATAGGTGCTTTGTGTATTTGGTTTAGTATTCACGGTACATTGGGAATGAACTTGCAAGAAGAGCTGTTCTTTTCCATTTTCCACGCCGTTTCGGCCTTCTGTAATGCCGGTTTTTCTACCCTTTACCGCAATTTAGGAAACGAGGCCATTATGTACGGACACAACGCCTTTTTCCTTATTATTTCTTCGTTAATTGTGCTGGGTGGTCTTGGTTTCCCTATTTTAATGAACTTTAAAAGTATCTTGTTTTACCGCCTTAAAACGTGGGGACGAAGCCTTTTGCGCAAACCCAAACAACCTGCATTTATACACCTTACCCAGCTAAACACCAAAATAGTTCTTACCACCACCCTTATCCTTATTGTGCTTGGTAGTGTGGGGTTGGCATTGTTGGAATGGAATGGTGCTTTTGCCGGTTTGCCGGTAGCCGATAAAATAACCCAAAGTATTTTTAACGCCATAGCACCCCGTACGGCAGGGTTTATTTCCATCGATTTAACCACATTCTCCCTGCTGTCAATCATGCTTTACATGGGGCTTATGTGGGTTGGTGGTGCAGCACAATCTACCGCCGGCGGTATCAAGGTAAATACCCTTGCCGTAGCTTGGGCAGGACTTGTTTCGGTGATAAAAGGAAAAGACCGCGTGGTGTTGTTTAAACGCGAATTATCAGAAGATTCTATACGCCGTGCAGCCGCCGTTGTGTTTGGTTCGTTGTTGTGCGTAACCGGATTTTTTGTAGCTTTGGTAGCGTTAGAACCAAACTTGCCTGCACGTGGTTTGTTGTTCGAAACCATTTCGGCATTTGCCACCGTGGGCTCCAGCTTAAACATAAGTCCCCAATTGGGCGATTACAGCAAGCTATTGGTGTCGTTGCTTATGTTTACCGGTCGTGTAGGCTTTATTACCCTGCTCATGTGTTTTATCAAAGCCGAAAAAACACCACATTATCGCTTGCCAAAAGACAGCGTCATTATCAACTAATAACTTTTAAAACCTATATATCATGAAATGTTTACTAATTGGTTTAGGTACTTTTGGTAGTACATTAGCCATTGAATTAACCCAACAAGGACACGAAGTAATTGGCGTTGACCATTTGGAACAACGCATCGACGAAATCAAAGACCAAATCTCTGTGGCTTACATCATGGATGCCACGCAAAGAGCTGCTTTAACCCAATTGCCTTTGGACCAAATAGACTGCGCCATTGTTGCCATAGGTCAAAGTATGGGAAATTCGCTTCGTGCCGTAGCAACACTAAAAGAGTTGGGCGTGGCAAAAGTTTATGCCAGAGCCATAGACAAAACGCATCAGTCTATTATGCAAGCCATGAATATCCAAAAAATATTTATTCCCGAGCAATACGCTGCGCGTATTTTTGCCGAAAGACTAACCGTTCCCAAACCAGAAGAGCTCATTTAATACTACCCTGTGTGGGTTAAAAATACCGGGTAATGTTTAGCTAATTCCAAAGCTTGTGTTATCTTTGTGCAAAACTAACTAAACCATACGTCATGAATAAGACCATTTTACTTACCGGAGGAAGTGCGGGCATTGGCAAAGCAACCGCTTTGTGTTTGATGAAAAACGGCTATACGGTTTACGCGCTATCGCGTAGTGGATGCCCAAACCAACAAGATGCAGCATCGGGTGGTAAGCTTATTTCTATCTGTGCCGATGTTACCAAGCCCCAAACGTTAGAGCAGGCAGTGGCGCAAATAGTAAGCGAACAAGGGGGAATTTATGGCGTTATATGCAATGCAGGAAACGGCATTGCAGGTGCAGTAGAAGATACCTCGCTTACCGAATTAGAATACCAATTTGCCACCAACTACTACGGTGTGGTAAATACGGTGCAGGCGTGTTTGCCTCAGTTGCGTGCGCAAGGATGGGGTAAAATCATCACTGTGTCGTCTATGGCGGCGGTAGCACCCATTCCGTTCCAAACTTTCTATTCGTCTGTAAAATCGGCCATATTGGCGTTTACAGAAGCGTTGAGTTTAGAAATAAAACCCTTTGGCATTGATTGCGCTTGCGTGTTGCCCGGCGATGTTAAAACCAATTTTACCAATGCCCGAAAATACACCGAGGCTTCTACCTCAGAAAACTCCGTGTACACCAAAGCCATGAAACAAGCCGTTGGCACCATGGAAAAAGACGAACAAAACGGCATGAGCCCCGATGCCATTGCCCAAACCATGCTAAAATTGATAAAGAAAAAACGCATGCCCATGCGCAACATTCCAGGCTTTAGCTACAAAGCCTTGTCTTTTATTATAGACTGCGTACCCGCCTCTTTCAAAATGTGGGTAATAGGAAAACTGTACTAATGTTATTCTGCAATAACCGAGTAAATATCGGGTAGGTTGCGGCCTTGGTGGTTGTAGTCCAAGCCGTAGCCCACAATAAAATCGTTGGGGATAGAAAAACCCACCATATCGGGCGTAATAGTACTTTTGTTAAGCTGAGGTTTATAAAACAGGCTAACCACTTTTACACAAGCAGGTTGGCCTTTTTTTATGCCCGCTACAAATTGTTGCATAGTAAGCCCCGTTTCAATAATATCCTCTAAAATAACCACGGTTCTTCCTTTTACATCAACGCCTAAAGCCAATTCTTCTTTTAGGCAACCCGTACTTTGTGTGCCTTGGTACGAAGAGCATTTTACAAACTGCACCTCGGCAGGTTTGCCATACGCCCGCACAAAATCGGCTACAAATACAAAACTGCCCGAAAGCATGCCCACAAACAGCAAGTTTTTGGTGTCCGTTAATTGATTGCGTAGTTCTTGCGCCATTTCACTTACGCGTTGCGTAATTTCTTTTGCCGATAAGTATGGTTTAAATACTTTATCATCTACTTGTATGGTTTCCATGGATAGCTAATTTCTAATAAACGCATCGCAAAAATACAAAATATTTGTATTATCTTTGCAACCAGTAACCGTGGATAAATTTGATTGCTTGCAACCACCCAAAAAAATGCTAAAAGATACTTCTTACAGCCTTTCTGCTTGGCAACCCTATTTATCCCAATTAGTATAATAACTCTAAAATTACAGATATGGGATATTTATTTTCTTCCGAATCCGTTTCTGCGGGACACCCCGACAAAGTAGCCGATCAAATTTCGGACGCCTTGTTAGATAACTTTTTAGCACAAGATCCTCAATCTAAAGTAGCGTGCGAAACCCTTGTAACCACCGGTCAGGTAGTATTGGCGGGCGAGGTAAAATCTACGGCTTACGTTGATGTACAATCAGTAGCACGCAAAGTGATTAAAGGCATTGGTTACACCAAAAGCGAGTACATGTTTGAATACAAATCGTGCGGTGTGTTATCGGCCATTCACGAGCAATCGCCCGATATTAACCGCGGTGTAGAACGCGAAAACCCCTACGATCAAGGCGCAGGCGACCAAGGCATGATGTTTGGTTATGCTTGCAACGAAACAGCTAATCTAATGCCCATTTCGCTCGATTTGTCGCATGCTTTGTTGCGCGAGTTGGCTGCCATTCGCGAAGCAGGCAAGGAAATGACTTATTTGCGTCCCGATGCCAAAAGCCAAGTTACCATAGAGTACGGCGACGACAACAAACCCAAACGCATTGATACCATTGTGGTATCTACCCAACACGATGAGTTTTTGGCCGATGACGAAGCCATGTTGGCACAAATTAAAAGCGATGTAGAAAGCATTTTGTTGCCACGTGTGTTTGCGTTAGATGCACGTTATGCCGCTTTAAACAAAGGCGATTTTACCTTGTACGTAAACCCCACCGGCAAGTTTGTTATTGGTGGTCCTCACGGCGATACCGGTCTTACCGGTCGTAAAATCATTGTGGATACCTACGGTGGTAAAGGGGCACACGGTGGTGGTGCTTTTTCGGGCAAAGACCCTTCTAAAGTAGACCGCTCTGCAGCATACGCAGCCCGCCACATTGCCAAAAACATGGTGGCAGCAGGCCTTGCAGACGAGGTGTTGGTGCAAGTGGCATACGCCATTGGCGTGGCAAAACCCACCAATATTTACGTCAACACATACGGCACGGCTAAGGTAGCCATGAGCGATGGCCAAATAGCGCAAATTATCCAAAACGTATTTGATATGCGTCCCAAAGCCATCGAAGAAAGGCTTAAATTACGCCAACCCATGTACCAAGAAACCGCCTCTTACGGCCACGTGGGCAGAACCCCACAAACCGTTACCAAGCAATTTAAAAACGCAGACGGTAGCTTAATTACCAAAGAGGTAGAACTCTTTACTTGGGAAAAAACAGATTACGTAGATGCTATTAAGCAAGCGTTCTCGTTGTAGTAAACAGAAACGTTATAAAAGCCAATAAACAAAAAGCCTCGGTAACTGACGTATCAAAGTTACCGAGGCTTTCTTTTATTTCTTTTTATTTTTGGGTACGTTGTAATCGGCAGGTCGTTGCATGGTAAACGGCAATACCAAGTAATTCCATTCTTCTTCTACGTCCCAGTTGGCGCGTAGGTTCAAGATTTTGGGGTAATAGTAAACCGTTTCGGCTTGTTTGCCTTCGGCTACGTTGCCGGTGTCCCATACCTTGTTTTGGTTTTCGTCCATAAAGAAACGCAAAGCGTATTCGCCGGGGGTAATGTCCTCAAAGTAGGCCTCGCTGTCAATTATTTCAGATTGGGCTACCACCACCTCTTTGGAGTTTAGCAACTCCACAATGGCGTTGGGCGGAATGGGTGCAAATTTAACGTATAGGTTGGCGTATTTGTCCAACGTTTTAAACGTAAAGGGTTTGTTAAACTTGGTGGTGCATTTGCCGTAAATGCTGGTAAAGGCAGCCGAGTCTATGCGTAATTGGTATTTTTGCTCAAAGTCTTTGTAAAACAATAGGTAGGCTTTTAGCGCACAAATACTATCGTCAAATGCCATTTGGAAATCCACAGGCGTTTCTATCGAGTCATTTTCTACCGTGTACAAATGAATACTATCTTGGTAAAAACGCTGTATGGGTTCGGCAAAGGTAAGGCTTAACGTATCGTACACCTCCAAACTCTTGTTCATGTTGTGGGTAAACGTAAGCAAATTTTCGTTTTCTTTTTCGGCCTTTTTTTCCTTTTTAGATTTGGTTGGCTTTTTGTAGGTCAACGCAAAAGTATCTCGGGCGGCTGTTAGCTGAAAAAGAGAGTCGCTTTTGTAGTAATCTACCGCAATGCGAATGGTGTCTTGCTTAAAGAGCGTAGAGTCTGTTACCCAATACACAAAGGAGTCTTTGCGTTGTATGCGTTCCATGTGGTACCACTCTGTCAATGACAAGCTATCGTGCAAGAGCGTAATGTTGGGCAACGAGTCCGTTTTTACGCTAAAGGTTAGCTGTATTTGTCTGTCCGAAATGCGTTTGGGTTGTTTTAGCAACTGCCTGCGCATAACAGGTTCTTCAAAGGTCTTTAGCAATAAATCTCTGGGGTAGGGTTCTGGAAAGGTATTTACTACCAAACTGTCGTAGGCTTGTTTACTGGCGTCTTTCCACAAGGTATCTACCCTTGCGTGCAAGTGTAGCTCCGGCGTAATAATGCCCTCGTAAAATGCAACCGGAACGCCCTTAGAACCGTAATAGTACAGGTTGCTGGCATCCTTTAAGGCAAACAAACGGTAGCTGCCCGGAGCCATGTTTTTAACCACAAATTCGCCGTTTTTGTTGGTTCTGGTTATTCTGTCAAAAGGCGTGGTGGTAAAGGTGGTGTCTGTGTAGTTTTGATAAACCCCTACCGTCAATCCCTCTTGGGGTTGCAAGGTACGGCTATCCAATACAACACCGCTTATTTGGAGCGAGTCCACCTTATCGCCGGTAGAAAAGGCAAAGGTGTAATCTTGCAATACGTTTTTTTCGTTGTTGTCCACAATGGCATTGCCAAACTCTATGGTGTATGTGGTGTTTGGACGCAAGCTATCTTCGTACATTACCCTAATGGATTTGTTAATGGTTTTGATAGCCGGCATGCTTTTTTGTGGGGGCGAAAACGTAATGTTTTGTTGTGGATTTTCCAATAAAACGTATTCGTTAAACTCCAACGTGATTATTTTGTCGGTAATGCCTGTTGCTCCGTTTTTAGGTGTGGATTTTACCACAAACGGGGGTGTGGTGTCCTTTGGGCCACCTTGCGGACCTTGTCCGCGGTTAGCACAGCCCGTAAGCAATGCGAGGGCGGTAAAAACCGCCCCAGCAAAGTATAGTGTTTTATGTAAAAACGTGTTAGCCAATTATTCTACAATCTTTTTAAACAAGTTTTTCATGTTTACTTGTGCATCAATAATGCCGTGCAAGTCGTTGATAGAAACGCGTTCTTGGCTCATGGTGTCGCGGTGACGAATGGTAACCATGCCGTCTTCCAAGGTTTGGTGGTCAACGGTGATACAGAATGGAGTACCCACTGCATCTTGACGACGGTAGCGTTTGCCAATAGAGTCTTTTTCGTCGTAAGCACATTTGAAATCAAATTTAAGTTGATTCATAATTTCGCGTGCTTTTTCTGGAAGACCATCTTTTTTAACCAAAGGCATGATGCAAGCCTTAACAGGAGCCAAAACAGCGGGTAATTTAAGTACCACGCGGCTGTCGCCACCTTCTAATTTTTCTTCACAGTATGCAGCCGACATAATCGACAAGAACATACGGTCCACACCAATAGACGTTTCAATCACGTATGGGGTGTAAGATTGGTTCAACTCTGGGTCAAAATATTTGATGTTTTTGCCCGAATATTGTTCGTGTTGGCTCAAGTCAAAGTTGGTACGGCTGTGAATACCTTCTACTTCTTTAAAGCCAAATGGCATTTCAAATTCAATGTCGGTTGCAGCGTTGGCGTAGTGAGCTAATTTGTCGTGGTCGTGGTAGCGGTATTTGTGATCGCCCAAACCAAGCGCTTTGTGCCATTTTAGACGGAACGATTTCCAGTGCTCAAACCATTTCATTTCGTCGCCGGGGCGTACAAAGAATTGCATTTCCATTTGCTCAAATTCGCGCATACGGAAAATAAATTGACGAGCCACAATCTCGTTACGGAATGCTTTACCAATTTGGGCAATACCAAACGGAATTTTCATGCGTCCGGTTTTTTGCACGTTAAGGTAGTTTACAAAAATACCTTGAGCGGTTTCGGGACGTAGGTAAATTTTCATCGCACCGTCGGCAGTAGAACCCATTTCGGTAGAGAACATCAAGTTAAATTGACGTACGTCTGTCCAGTTTTTGGTACCGCTAATGGGGCAAACTATTTCGTAATCCAAAATAATTTGTTTAAGCTCTTCTAAGTTATTGTCGTTTAATGCGTTAGCAAAACGGGTGTGTAGTTCGGTACGTTTTGTAACGTATTCTTGAACACGGCCGTTGGTTTGGATAAACATTTCTTTGTCAAAGCTTTCGCCAAAACGTTTAGCCGCTTTTTCGCATTCTTTTTCAATTTTTTCGTCAAACTTGGCCAATTGTTCTTCAATAAGCACGTCTGCGCGGTAGCGTTTTTTGCTGTCGCGGTTGTCAATCAATGGGTCGTTAAACGCGTCCACGTGGCCAGAGGCTTTCCAAGTAGTAGGGTGCATAAAAATAGCAGCATCGATACCAACAATGTTTTCGTGCAATAAAATCATGCTGTCCCACCAATATTTTTTGATGTTATTTTTTAGTTCAACACCGTTTTGACCATAATCATATACTGCCCCAACGCCATCGTATATTTCGCTCGAAGGAAATACAAAACCATACTCTTTGCAGTGGGCAACTAATTTTTTAAAAACATCTTCTTGTGAAGCCATAGCGTATTTTTTGTTTGTGAAATTGTTTAAAATTTGGAGTGCAAATATAGCCCTTTTTTCGTAGTTTTTTGTAATTTTACGGCGAAACTTTGTTTTTTGGCGCATAAACGCCTTAAAACGCACCTTAAAATCAATACCCAACGTTTCTGCATGGAAAATCAAAAAGATCAACAAGAATTAGAAAACACACAACAAGACCCTGAACAACAGCCTGCTAAACCCGCATCAAAGGCGGCGTATGTTGTTCCGGATATCAACGACGAAAACATCAAGCACCATTTGTCGGGCATGTTCCAAAATTGGTTTTTGGACTATGCCTCGTACGTTATTTTAGACCGTGCTGTGCCTAACCTATACGACGGTTTAAAACCGGTGCAACGCCGTATTTTGCACTCCATGCGCCGCATGGACGATGGTCGTTACAACAAAGTGGCAAACATTGTGGGACATACCATGCAGTTTCACCCTCACGGCGACTCGTCCATTGGCAACGCTTTGGTGCAGTTGGGACAAAAAGATTTGCTCATAGATTGCCAAGGAAACTGGGGTAATATCCTAACCGGCGATAGTGCGGCAGCTCCCCGTTACATAGAGGCTCGCCTCAGCAAGTTTGCATTAGAGGTGGTATTTAGTCCTAAGGTAACGGAGTGGAAACAGTCTTATGATGGCCGAAACAAAGAACCCATTGTGCTGCCCGTTAAATTTCCGCTTTTGTTGGTACAAGGGGTTGAAGGCATTGCCGTGGGTTTGCAAACCAAAATCTTACCCCACAACTTTAACGAGGTAATTGATGCCGCCATTGCATACCTTAACGGCGAAGAATTTGAACTATACCCCGATTTCCCAACTGGTGGTTACATTGATGTAAGCCGTTACCGCGACGGAGCCATGGGCAGCCGCGTAAAATTACGTGCCAAAATCAGCAAGGTAGATAACCGTACTCTTTGCATCAGCGAAATTCCTTACGGCATGACTACCGACAAGCTCATCGAGTCCATCATCAAAGCCAACGACAAAGGCAAAATCCAAATAAAGAAAGTGGACGATAACACCGCGGCGCAAGTAGAAATTTTGGTGCATTTGCCTGCCGGTCGTTCCACAGACAAAACCATCGATGCCTTGTATGCCTTTACCGGTTGCGAGCTAAGCATTGCGCCAAACTGTTGCGTTATTTACCAAGATAAGCCACACTTTTTATCGGTTTCGGACGTACTCAAATTCTCTACCGACAATACGTTGCGTTTGCTAAAAGAAGAGTTGCTTATTCAAAAAGCCGAATTACAAGAAAGCATTTTTGCCCTTTCGCTCGAAAGAATTTTTATCGAAGAACGCATTTACAAGGACAAAGGCTTTGAAGAAAGCAAAAGCATGGACGAGGCGGTTGCTCACATTGACAAACGTTTAGAGCCTTACAAGCCATCGTTTATTCGCGAGGTAGAAAAAGACGACATTTTAAAACTAATGGAAATTAAAATGGCGCGTATCTTGCGTTTCTCGGCAAACAAAGCAGACGAAACCATGGCCTCGCTCAATGCACGCCTAAAAGAAACCATCTACAACCTATCGCATATTACGGAGTTTACCATAAACTGGTTTACGCACCTAAAAGAACGTTACGGTGCGGCCTATCCACGTAAAACAGAGGTACGTATTTTTGATACCATCGATGCTGTTAAAGTGGTGGAAGCTACAGAAAAACTATACATCAACCGCGAAGAAGGCTTTATTGGAACGGCGCTTAAAAAAGACGAATTTGTGTGCAACTGTTCCGATATAGACGACATTATCATCTTCTACAAAGACGGTAAATTCAAAGTGGTTAAAGTGGCAGATAAGCTATACGTGGGCAAAAACATCTTGTACGTAGGCGTATTTAAAAAGAACGACAAACGTACCGTGTACAACGCCGTTTACCGCAACGGCAAAGACGGTGCTTTCTTTATGAAACGTTTTGCCGCCACCGGCCTTACCCGCGACAAAGAATACGACCTTACCCAGGGCACACCGGGCTCTAAGGTGTGGTACTTTAGTGCCAACCCCAACGGCGAGGCAGAGGTATTGCGTGTGCTGTTGCGCCCCAAACCACGCATCAAAAAAACATCGTTTGAGCAAGACTTTAGCGAGGTAGCCATAAAGGGCAGGGGAGCCATGGGCAATATCCTAACCAAAAACGACGTACACCGCATTGTGCTCAAACACAAAGGCGAATCTACGTTAGGTGGCCGAAAAGTATGGTTTGACTATGACGTATTGCGTCTAAACTACGACGGCAGGGGCGAACTGTTGGGAGAATTTAATGCCTCCGATCTTATTTTGGTGGTGCTTAAAAACGGCACGTGGTTTACCACTAACTCCGATGCCGGCAACCACTATCCCGACGGCATTTTGCGCATTGAAAAATTCAACGCAAGCAAGGTTTGGACGGCTGCCTTGTTCGATGCCGACCAAAAATTCCCATACCTAAAACGCTTTACCTTTGAGGCTACGGCAAAACCCTTGTCTTATTTGGGCGAAAACGCCAAGTCTACGTTGTACTTGCTTACCGATACGGCATACCCACGCATCGAATTTACCATGGGTGGCAGCGACGCGCATCAGCCATCGCTTACTATTGATGCCGAATCCTTTATCGGCGTAAAAAGCTACAAAGCCAAAGGCAAACGAGTAACCACCTTTAAGTTAGCCGGTGTTACCGAGTTGGAACCCACACGTTTCCCACAAGACGAACCCGAAGATGTGCCCGAAACAACCAACGAACCCGACAGCAACAACCCACAAGAAATCACGTTATTTTAACCAAACAATGACACACCAAATTCACATACCCAATACCGATGCCTTACCGGCTGCCGCCGCCCAATTTCTACAAGCCATTGGAAATGCCAAATTATTGGCATTTTACGGCCAGATGGGCGTAGGTAAAACCACTTTTGTAAAAGCCCTATGCGATGCCATGGGCGTAGAAGACGTGGTAAACAGTCCCACTTTTGCCATTGTCAACGAATACACCGATGCACAAGGCGAAGCCGTGTATCACTTTGACTTTTACCGCATCAAAAAGCACGCAGAACTATTCGATTTAGGCTTTGAAAACTATTTGGATAGTGGCTGTTTTTGCCTAATGGAGTGGCCCGAATTGGTAGAAGAATTATTGCCTCAAGACACCTTGCGTGTTACCATCACCGAGCAGGCAGACGGTAGCCGCATGCTATCATTTGATATTTAAACCATGAAAGAGCAAAAAAGCAAGTTACGTGCCTTGGTAAAAAAACGCGTTAAGGCTATTTCTTTGGCTCAAAAAGAAAAACGCGCCACCGCCCTGTTACGTGCTGTATGGGAATATCCCCTTTTTAAACAGGCACAAAACGTGATGCTTTTTTGGCCCTTGCCCGATGAAATTAACACCATTCCCCTTGTAGAACACGCTCACGCAGTAGGAAAAAACGTATTTTTGCCCGTAGTGGTGGGCAACGATTTGGTTATAAAGCCCTACAACCCTGCCACCATGCAACCCGGTGCATTTGGCATCTTAGAACCCCAAGGAGAATCGGTTTCGCCTGCGCAATTGGATCTAATGGTAGTGCCCGGTGTAGCCTTTGATACCGCTAACAACCGCATGGGACGCGGCAAAGGCTTTTACGACCGTTTGCTGCCGCAATGCACCGCCCATACCCTTGGCGTAGGCTATGCCGAACAGCTTTATCTTACCATTCCCACAGAGCCACACGACATGCCGCTTAACCACGTTATTGTTGTTTAAGGCATTGAACGCCTCTATTACGGTTCCTGAACCTGTTAAAGGGCGGTTGTTACACTCACTCTGCAATCTCTAACCGTAATCCCTCGCTGTCAAACACAGCATAAGAAAAGTTCCAAACCCAGTCGCCCAAGTACAGAATACGGCTTTGGGTGGTTATTTGAAGGTCGAGCATTACGTGTCTATGCCCAAAAATAAAGTAGTCAATGTTGGGGTGCTCTTTTACGTATTCCTTGGCAAATTGCACCAAAAATTCTTTGTCCTCGCCCAAATACCCTGCATCCTCTTGCTTGTGCTTGTACAAGCGGTTGTTTTTAGACCAACGCAAGCCAAAAGCGTAGTTAATGGTGGGGTGAACTATGTTGTAGATTCTTCTAATAAACGACGAGTGAAAAACGGCGTGCATCAGCTTTACTATCCAAGGACGGTAGCCGGTGCGGTGCCCGTGCGCCAAGTAAAAGCGCTTGCCGTTAATTTCTTGCACAGTATCGTGCAAATACACGTTCATGCCCAACTCCTTTTCAAAATAGTCGCCTACCCAAATATCGTGGTTGCCAATAAAAAAGTGTAGTTTTACTCCCATGTCCGAAAGTTCGGCCAACTTACCTAACAAACGCACATACCCTTTGGGCACCACGTATTTGTATTCGTACCAAAAATCAAACACATCGCCCATTAAATAAATATCCGAAGCTTCGTTTTGGATAGAGGTTAGCCAACGCACCAATTTTTGTTCGCGGTTTCGGTCGTCGTCAAAGGCTTGCGCGCCTAAATGAACGTCAGATAGGAAGTAAATTTTGTCTCTCATAATCAAATACTTGTGCAAAAATAATAGAAAATTGGGTAAAATGTGCGTAAAAGCCAAAAAAAAGTAAGATATTTGCATTATGTTAGACATCATATTTGAAGGAATTATCATTGGAATCTGTACCTCCATTCCGGTAGGGCCAATAGCTATCTTGTGCATACAGCGCACCTTGCAAAAGGGTAGGTGGCACGGCTTTTGTTCGGGGTTAGGCGCAGCTACCTCAGACACCCTTTACGCCCTGCTTGCCCTTTTAGGGCTAAGTGTGGTGATGTCCTTTATAGAATCGCACCAACTGGTTATTCAAATAGTAGGTAGCGTTATTATGATGTTGTTTGGCATTTACATCTTCTTCCAAAACCCAGCCTCGTCCATTCGCAAGCAACAAGAAGGCAACGTAAACTATTGGCAAGACTACCTAACTGCCTTTTTGCTTACCCTAAGCAATCCGCTCATGATTTTCTTGTTTATCGGTTTGTTTGCTCGCTTTACATTCTTGAGCGAGGTACCCTCGCCCTTTTACGTAATTATGGGTATTGTCTCCATTTTTGGAGGAGCTTCTCTTTGGTGGCTATTCTTAACCTTTATAGCCAGTACCTTTAAAAAACGCTTCAATTTCCGCGGTTTGTGGTTGCTCAATAAAATTACCGGCATACTCATTGCTGCGTTGGCGTTATTTGGCCTTATAGGCAGCTTTTTAGGCATCTCTATCTAATGACCTTTGTGCTTTCTGCAATATGGCTTGTTACTGCCTTGTATGTGTGCTTTATGTTGGCTTACACCGTAGGTTGGCATAGACAAAAAGAATATTCTCCCACCGCGTTCGCAGCCTCAAACACCATTCACCGCGTTAGCGTGGTTATTCCCTTGCGAAACGAGGCACACAACCTGCCCACCCTCATAGCCTCGTTACAAAACCAAACCTATCCAAACGTTGAGGTTCTTTTGCTAAACGACCATTCCACCGATAGCACACAATCCCTTATTTTCGGCCTAAACGATAGCCGTTTTATTCCTTTAAATTCGCCCGAAACAAGCAAGAAGGCCGCCCTTAAGTGCGGTATTGAGCACGCGGGTGGTACACTCATCCTAACCACCGATGCCGATGCCATTATCCCTCCTAACTGGGTTCAAACCATGGTGCAAGCCTTCTTTGATAGGAAAACCCATTTGCTCATTGGTCCGGTAACCATGCAACACGGTGTAACCTGGCAACAAATAGAACACGCCAGTTTAGAGGGCACCACGTTGGGCAGTGCAGGCATAGGCCTGCCCGTATTGTGTAGCGGTGCTAATTTGGCCTTTACCCCGCAATGGTACCAAGCCTGTGCCCCCTACCTAAAACCCCACGTACCCTCTGGCGACGATATGTTTCTGCTCCAAGCCACCCTGCACCTAAACGGCAAGGTGCGTACCCTAAAATCCAAAGCCGCCACCGTAGGCATTAGTGGCGAACCTACCCTAAAACAATTTTTTACCCAACGAGCCCGTTGGGCAGGCAAAGCCACCCATTATACCGCTCCCTCTATTCTGTGTAGCGCTACCGTGGTGGGACTTATGCAAGTGGCAGTAGTGGTGTCGTTGGCACTATCTGTTCTTTACCCCTTTTTATTGTGCACGCTTTTGTGTAAATTTGTCATCGATACCTGTTTGGTAGCCTCGGTGCTAACATACCATAAAAAGGTGCGCTACGTGTGGTATATGCCCTTGCTCACCCTGTTGTATCCCTTTTACGCCCTTGGCGTTTGTATAATGAGTTTATTCCCTGTATCATGGAAAAATCGAAACGTATCCTCTTTTTAACCCTTTTGTGTGGCTTGTTTGCAGCCTGTACCCCTCAAGCAGATGCTTCTACCTCAGAAGCAGATTCTCATGCCTCGGAAACAGCGCCAGGCAACGTGCCCGCCCTTACCTTTAACGCAGACACTTGCTACGCCTTTGTGCAAGCCCAAACCCAATTTGGCGCACGCGTACCCAATACCACAGCCCACGTGGCGTGTGGCAACTATTTGGTGCAAACCCTACAACGTTACGGTGCGCATGTTATTGAACAAAAAGCCAACCTTACCGCCTACAACGGTACGGTGTTGCAAAGCCGCAACATCATCGCCTCGTGGAACGTAAATACCCCCAACCGCATTTTCTTGTGTGCCCATTGGGACTCGCGCCCTACCTGCGACGAAGACCCCAATCCGGCCAATCACAACCAATCCGTTATGGGAGCCAACGATGGTGCCAGTGGCGTAGCCGTTTTGTTGGAAATAGCACGTTTGGTGGCACAAAAACAGCCTGCCATAGGGTTGGATATTATTTTGTTTGATAGCGAAGATTACGGCAATAGCGATGTAGAACACTCCTTTTGTTTAGGGTCGCAATATTGGGGCAGAAATCCACACGTGCGTCCTTATCAAGCGCGCTTTGGTATTTTGCTCGATATGGTGGGTGGTAAGAATCCTGTTTTTGCCAAAGACCAAGTTTCCATGTATTTTGCGGCCGATGTTGCCAATATGGTATGGGATAAAGCCGCTCAGTTAGGTTATGGCAATCTCTTTGTTGCCAATCAGGGTGGAGGCGTTATAGACGATCATTATTACGTAAACCTGCTTACCGGTATTCCTTGCATTGATATTATTCATTACCAAAACGGCAGTGGATTTCCCGAAACATGGCACACCACCCAAGACGTGTTGGAAAACATCGACAAAAATACCCTACACGCAGTAGGCACTGTAGTAACCCACGTACTTTACGAATTAAAGTAATAAAATCACCAAATAATGTTGCAACCCTATTTACATCCCAATACCATAGAATGTGGCTTGGACGAAGCAGGTCGCGGATGCTTGGCAGGCCCTGTGTTTGCCGCTGCCGTAATCCTGCCTCCCGATTTTAACAACGAGCTACTCAACGACTCCAAGCAACTCTCCGAAGCCAAACGCTACCAGTTGCGTCCCATTATTGAATGGCAGGCCCTTGCTTGGGGAGTAGGCATGGTTATGCCGGACGAAATAGACAAAATCAATATCCTCAACGCATCTTATCTGGCCATGCACCGCGCCATAGAACAGCTGCAGGTAAAACCTCAGCATTTATTGGTAGATGGCAACCGTTTTAAAACCACCTTAGATATACCCTTTACTTGCATTGTAAAAGGCGACGGTAAAATGCAAAGCATAGCTGCGGCCTCCATCTTAGCCAAAACCTACCGCGACGATTACATGAACCGCTTAGCCACTCAATACCCTCAATACGGTTGGTTAGACAACAAAGGCTACCCCACGGTAGCCCATCGCAACGCCATAGCCCAATACGGCATTACCCCTCATCACCGCCTAACCTTCGGTGGCGTAAAGGAATACATAAAAAAATAACCGCCAGCTCCGTGTTAATCGGAGCTGGCGGCTTTCCAATAAGCCTGCGCCTTGTATTATTGTTTTACTTGTTTCAACAAGCCCAACAAATCGGTAATGTTGCTCGAAGCTTCTTTTACTTCGCTCTTAGCAGAGGTAGCAATGTTGGTAAGTGCCGACAAATCGGTGTTGGTTAAGCTGGTAACCACTTGTTCTACGTTTTCTTTGTTAATCAAGTTTTGCGAACCAGTAATCAAACCATTGGTCAAATCTTTGTAGAAATCAGCATTCTTAATGTTGTCTTTAATTTGGGTAGCATTGGTTGCAAGGGTAGCCAACGAGGTAATGTTGTTGATGTTTTTAAGATTCAATTTGCCGTCCACTTTGTATTGGTTATACAAATTTTTAACAGCATTGCCACATTTTTGACCTACCGAGGTAGCTTCAGATGCACCAGCACTAATGGTTGCCGACGCCACTTCCAATGCTTTAGAAGTCCATTCGCTCAAGTTAAAAGAGCACAAACTAAAGGTAATAATACCAGAAACCAAAAGGGTTACAATTTTTTTCATACCGTTAAAAAGTTAGATAAATTAGATAATCTTGTGTGTGTCAATGTTTTTATCGTCTTCGCCATCCTTAAACTGTTCAGGATACAATACAATATAGCTGTTTTGCGTAAAATACGTAGCCAATTGTTTAGGCAGTTTGTCCAAATGTGTATTGTACGAAACACTGGATTTTCGCGCCGTTATCACAATAAGCAAGTCATTCAGTTCCACTACGCTACTCAATATCAAAAAGTCTTCCCAATCGGCCAGTAGCTTACTTTCTATCTGCGTACTGCACTTATGTTGTTTAGCGTATGCCTTAACCGCGCTCATGGTATGTTCGGTACTGCAAAGCATAATAGAAGCTCCTGTTTGTTGTGCCAATGTAAACACGCGGTCGCACCAATTATTAAAACCGCTTTCGTGCTCTGCTTGGTTTGGAATGGCCACCACCAAACGTTTAATGGTACCAATGGGTTGCACCGATTTAAAGATGCAAATCATGCGGTTAATGTTGTTTAGCAACGAGTCTGTCATGTTGCCTAAAAACGTATCGCCCATGCTTGCTTTGTGATGTAGGCCAATAATTACGTCCGAAATATTTTTCTCCCTCACCACGTTGATAATACCACTGGCAATGTTCAAATCGTAGCGCGAAATCATTTTTACCTTTGAGTCGCTTGCCGCTCCTAACGTAGCCGCCTTTTCCAATAGTTTTCTACCAGCTTGCATCGATTCGGTAGAGTCGTTTACCACCACGTTAAGCGCGTAAATGGGGTGACCGCCCATTTTTTCTTTAAACAGCACGGCTAAATCAACCAAACTGCCAATGGTATCGGGATTAGCAATAGGAATTAAAATACGTTGTTCGGGTTTGTATGTATCCTTGTCTTCGGTGTGGGTTTCGTTCTGGGTAGCCATCATGCGTGCAGCCCTTTCGGTAACAATAGAACTGATGGTGCACGTAACCAAAATCATAATAATGGTACCGTTTAAAATTTCGGCCGAAAGCAACCTAATATCTTGCCCATCTGGAGTGCAACCTATTATTACATTGTAAGCAATCATCACCGCAGCCAAGGTAGCAGCTGCCTGCGCATTGCTCAACCCAAAAATCATTTTACCCTCTAACTTGCTCATCCTAAACGTTAAACGCGTAGTAACGGCCGCGTAGTATTTAGAAATAGTAGCCACGGCAGTCATCACAACAGCAGCCAAAATAGTGGTATAACCTTGAAAAATAACGCTAAAATCCACAATCATCCCCACGCTAATCAAAAAGAAAGGTATAAACAAGGCGTTACCCACAAAATCAATGCGGTTCATTAGTGGCGAACGTTTAGGAATAAGACGGTTTAAGTTAATACCCGCCAAAAAGGCCCCAATAATATACTC
>JAFOWX010000015.1 GCA_017391905.1 Paludibacteraceae bacterium
ATTTTTACGAATCCAACAACCTATTGGACGAAGAAACCGACGAAACCGTAGAAATTGCCGAAGAAGAATTGCTACAATACATTCTTAAATCGGTTAAAAAAGACGGCATGGATGCCAATGTGTTTACTGCCGATAACGTACAACTTATGCTTAACTACGAGTATGAGTATTCCAAGTCGTTGGGTGTTTACTAAATGAAGCAAATAAGCGTTATACTCCTTAACTATAACGGACAAAAACACCTACAGACGTTTTTGCCCACCGTGGCGCAATATACCCCCGAGTATTTGGCAGATATTGTTGTAGCCGATAATGCCTCTACAGACCAATCTGTGGCATGGGTACAAGAACACTATCCGCAAGTACAAGTTATGCAGTTTGATAAAAACCATGGTTTTGCAGACGGTTATAACATTGCCATAGGTAGGGTTAAAACACCGTATGTGGTACTACTCAATACCGACGTGGAAGTAACCAAAGGCTGGTTGCTTCCCATGTTGGATTATTTTGAACAACACTCCAAAGTGGTTGCCGTACAACCCAAAGTGTTGCAATATACCACAAAAACCCACTTTGAGTATGCCGGAGCGGCCGGTGGTTACATGGATATATTTGGTTATCCATTTTGCCGTGGACGCATTTTTGATGCCGTAGAACAAGACAATGGCCAATACAACAAACCCTGCAAGGTGTTTTGGGCTACCGGTGCTTGTTTAATGGTGCGTAGGGTAGATTTTGTGGATTACGGTGGCTTTGACGAAAACTTTTTTGCCCATCAAGAAGAAATAGACTTGTGTTGGCGCATCAACGCTCGCGGACGCGAAGTGGCAGTAGTGCCAAAATCCGTGGTTTATCACCTTGGAGGTGGCACACTTTCGGCACAGAGTCCCTATAAAACCTATTTAAACTTTAGAAATAACCATTACCTGCTGTATAAAAACTTGTCGTTAGGCAGGTGGATGTTCTTGGCTTTTGTTCGTTTCTTTTTGGATTATGTAGCCGCGTTTACTTTTTTAGTACGAGGCAAGCTAAGCGATGCCAAAGCAGTAGTAAAAGCCCGCATTGATTTTTTACGGTATAAATCAAAAATCCGTCCATTGCGCAAAAAGAACATGGAGCACACCATTTGCCCACGTATTCCCATGGTGTATCATGGATTTTTGTTGTTTGATTACCACGTGTTACGCAAACGCAAATTTTCTCAATTGCGGTTTCTCAACAAAGATTGAGCATTTTCTATAGCTGCTTCTGTAATAGTAGTGCCGCTTAGCATTTTGGCAATAGCGGTTACACGTTCTTCCTCATTCAATTGTTTTACGTGTGTAAGCAACGATTCCTCGTGATCTTTGTGTACAAAGTAGTGTGTTTGTCCCAATGCTGCAATTTGGGGTAGGTGTGTTATGCAGATAATTTGGGCATGTTGGCTCATGTCTTGCAACATATTGCCCATAAGCGAGGCTGTCTCGCCCGAAATACCTGTGTCAATTTCGTCAAAAATAAGGGTAGGTAAGTTGGTCGAATTGGCAAGCAAATACTTGATGCACAACATAAAGCGCGAAATTTCACCGCCCGAGGCAATTTTGCCGGCAGGCTGTGGCGTGATGCCTTTGGAGGGTGCGTACAAAAATTCCACGCTGTCGCATCCTGTTTGGCTTAACGCATTGTTGGCGTCGATGCTTACCACTACTTCGGTATGTAGCATGCCCAATTGCGCCAATTGTGCCATCAAATAAGGAGCAATTTGCGTGGCGGCCTCTTGGCGTTTTTGATGCAACTGTGCAGCTAAGTTTTGCGCTTTTTGTAAAGCCTCTGCTTGAGCCGTTTGCAATTCGGCTATGTTTTCGTCGGCTTGTGTGGTTTGTAATATACGTTGTTCCAGCTCGTTGCGTAAAGCTATCAACTCGCCAACGGTAGCGGTTTTGTGCTTTTGTAGCAACGTGTATAAGGTATTTAGGCGTTCTTGGTTGGCTTCTAATTGTGCAGGATTGGCTTCGGTGTTTTCGGCCTCGTTAGCCACGTCTGTAGCAATGTCTTTTAGTTCGATAAACGCACTTTGCAAACGCTCTGCCCATTGTTGGTAGCAAGTGGCAAAACTGCTTATCTGGTTAGCCTTGTTTTCGGCTTGTTTTAGCAACGTAAGCACGCCCGTTTCGTCTTGCAATAAAGTAGCAATGTGGTGCAAGGCCATTTTTATGTCGCCGGCGTGTTCCAAAACTTCGTTTTCTGCTTCCAAGGCTTCCAATTCGCCATCTTGTAATTTGGCTTGCTCCAATTGGTCAAATTGGTATTGCAAATAGTCCATTTCGGCTTTGGCCTCGTTGGTACGTTGAATGGTTTCTTCTAACTCCTTGCTTATTTGTTGGTAGGTTTTGTAGGCTTGTTGGTATTGCTCCAACAACGCCTCGTTGTGTGCGTAGGTATCTACCACGTTTAGCTGAAATTTGCTGTCTTTTAGCAACAAGTTTTGGTGTTGCGAGTGGATGTCTATAAACAGTGCGCTAAGCGTTTTTAGTACGCTGGCACTTACGGGCGAATCGTTTAAAAATTGGCGCGTTTTGCCCGATTTATGCAATTCCCTGCGTAATACACATTCGGTGCTATAGTCCAAATCGTTTTCGGCAAAGAACCCTTCCAATTGGTACGATTCTATGTTAAAAACCGCCTCGATGATGCATTTTTCTGCCCCTTCGCTTATTTGCTTACTATCGGCTCTGGCTCCTAAAACCATGTTAAGCGCGCCCAATAAGATGGATTTACCGGCACCGGTTTCGCCCGTAATTACCGAAAAGCCTTGACTAAAATCAAGGCTCAACTCCTTTATAAGGACAAAATTTTTGATGTATA
>JAFOWX010000142.1 GCA_017391905.1 Paludibacteraceae bacterium
CGGGTGTGTTACGTTACGGTATGCCTATTGACCAAGTAGTTCGTCTTGTAGGTGCGCTACAACTTAACAACGAGTCTATTAACAACTGGAAAAACGGTGTGGAACGTGCCCTTAAAAAATACATCCCTGACGGTAGCGAGACCGGCCAAAAATGTCCACATTGCGGCGAAGTGCTTACCTTTACTGAAGGTTGCATGAAATGTAATAATTGTGGATTCTCCAAATGCGGCGGATAAAATAATTTTTATATAGGGCGTTTTCTGCGTTGTGTTTATCCTCGAGTTCCTCATTTACTATAGTAAACTCCGGACTCTCGGATAGCACACGCCTTGAAAACACTCCTATAAAAAATCATTTTAAAGAAGAGTACGCATTTGAACTGACTCTTCTAAAAGTCAATATTTAGAATCACCTCAAATAAAAAAGTCCTCGAAATTTCGAGGACTTTTTGTTGTATTTTAGGCTTTTAGCTTAGCTATGATAAGGTTGGCTACTTTTTTGCCAGACAGCAGCATGCCACCAAAAATAGGCCCCATACGGGGTGTTCCACTTACAGCCGATGCCGCCATGCCACAAACATACAAACCGGGGTAAATTTCTTTGGTTCCGTTTACTACCTCGGCCTCGCCGTTTATCACGTCTAACGACCTTTCGCCTATCACCTGCCCTGTTTCGGTTGCCAATTTAATGCCATTTTTACGAGCCACGGTGCAGCACATTTCGCTATCGTGTCCTGTTCCATCCACCACACATTTTGCCAAAATATTAAGCGGATCAACGTGCATGCCTTCGCGCAAAACAGGTGTCCAATTTACCACCACACCGTTTACCACGTTGTTTTTAAAGATAACGTCTTCTACCGAATAGCAGTTAAAAATGGTTGCTCCTGCGTGAACGGCTTTGTAAAGCAAAGCTGCCGTGCTTTCTACCGAATCCATTACGTACAAACCTTTGTCGTAGGCCTGGTAGTTAATGTCAAATTCTTGGATAATGTGCAAGGCTTCTTCTTGCACCACAATTTGGTTAAACATCATGGCACCGCCCCACATTCCACCACCGGGCGATAATTTTCGGTCAAATTGAGCCACTTTAAGTCCTGCTTTGGCCAAATAATAGGCTGCCACAATACCCGATGGGCCACCACCCACAATGGCTACATCCAAATCTAAATTTCTCTCCAACTTGTCAAAATAGGTACTGATTATACCTTTAGAAACATTTCTTTCAATCATGGTTGTATATTTTAGTGTTTAAAGATTGTTTTATTCTTGGTTGCATAACGTACGGCTTATTTTCATAGCACAAAAATTAGGCCCACACATGGTACAATACTTGCCCCCTACACTGTTGGTGGTTTTGTAATACTCTATGGCTCTTTCCGGGTCTAAACTCAAATTAAATTGGTCTTTCCACCTAAATTCATAGCGTGCTTTGCTCATGGCATTATCACGTACCATAGCACCTGGGTGCTGTTTGGCAAGGTCGGCAGCATGCGCTGCCAATTTAAAGGCCACTACACCATCCCGCACATCGTTTTTATTGGGCAACGAAAGGTGTTCTTTGGGTGTTACGTAACAAAGCATGGCTGTTCCATACCAACCTATTTGCGCCGCACCAATGGCAGCGGTTATGTGATCATACCCAGGTGCAATATCTGTTACCAAAGGCCCTAATGTATAAAAAGGTGCATGGTGGCATTTTTCTTCCTGACGTTCCATGTTTTCCTTAATTTTATGCATTGGAACATGCCCCGGACCTTCTATAAACACCTGTACATGTTTTGCCCAAGCACGTTCTACCAATTCGCCCATGGTATCCAATTCGGCAAATTGCGCCTTATCGTTGGCATCGTAAATACTACCGGGTCTTAAACCGTCGCCCAAAGACAGTGCCACATCGTATTTAGCCACAATATCGCATATATCGTCAAAATGTTGGTAGAGGAAACTTTCTTGCTGATGCAACAAGCACCATTTGGAAATAATGCTTCCACCCCTGCTTACAATTCCGGTTAATCTATCCTTGGCAAGCATGACATTTTTTAAACGTATGCCACAATGAACCGTAAAGTAATCAACGCCTTGTTCGCATTGTTCTATCAGCACATCGCGGTATATTTCCCACGTCAGTTTTTCTATATCGCCATTTACTTTTTCTATGGCCTGGTAAATGGGCACGGTACCAATAGGAACCGGGCTGTTGCGTAAAATCCACTCCCTTGTTTCGTGTATGTTAGCCCCTGTAGATAAATCCATAATGGTATCTGCTCCCCATTTGCAACTCCAAATAGCTTTTTCTACTTCTTCTGTCATGCTGGAAGTAGTGGCCGAATTGCCAATATTGGCATTGATTTTGGTTAAAAAGTTTTTGCCAATAATCATGGGCTCTGCCTCGGGATGTTTTATGTTAGCCGGAATAACGGCTCTGCCGTTTGCTATTTCGTTACAAACAAATTGGGGTGTAATGTGCGTTTCTATGCCCAATTGTTGGCAGTTCATGTTTTCCCTTATGGCTACGTACTCCATTTCGGCAGTTATGATACCCTGTTTGGCGTAATACATTTGGGTTACCCCTTTTGCATCGGCGTTTTCCATTCTTTCTTTTATCCACATGGCACGCACGTGTGGCAACCCTTTTTTCAAATCTACGGCCATATTCTTATCTCCATATGCGCCCGAGGTGTCGTAGATATACACATCGGCATTGGGTGTTTCTATGCGCTCTCCATTATGCATAACTACGGTGGGCATTTGTTTTACTTTGCGCATGCCCACTTTAATGGTAGGATGTATAATACCTGGTATATACACCTTTTCCGAACCCGGATACGAAATTTTCAACTCTGTATTCATTTTTTAAGCGTATTAGTTAAGTGATTGTTGAAGATTATGCTTTTTGTTTCGTTCATTTCTTGCACAGGATTATTTGCGTTTAGTACACTGCCACTCAAGGCTATACCATGTACACCACAGGCCAATAACGGAGCTATATCAGCTTTGCTTATACCCCCAATGGCAACCAACGGAATGTGAATGTTGTTTGCTTTCATGTTAGTAAGTATGTTTTGGTAGCCTTCTACACCAAGTATGGGTGCTAATTGTTGTTTGGTAGTGGTAAACCTAAAAGGGCCACAACCAAAATAATCCGGCGTGGCAGTTTGAAGTATTTGCTGGATATCTGTAAACGAATTAACCGTGCTACCAATTATATAGCCCTTGCCCAATAGCTTTTTAGCTTGCGCAACAGGCATGTCATTTTTACCCAAATGCACCCCATCGGCGTGTATCTTTTGGGCTAACCAAACATGGTCGTCTATGATAAAAGTAGCACCGTATGCTTTGCATAGTTTTTGCACCAAAACAGCCGTTTCTTCTAACAATGCATTGTCTGCCTGTTTCATTCTAAGCTGTATCCACCTACAACCACCCTCCAACGCTAATTGCGCCGAGTGGATGTACGAATACTTGCTGTTGTAATGCGTTATAAACTGTAATTTGGAATGGTTTAGGCACAAAGAAGACATGCCTTTGTCTTGATGACAAGACAAAGGTGTATTACATTCCGTTCCGTATAAAGAATTGGAACTACCTGCTAATAAGACATTTGGATTGATTTTTTCTACATTCATACCACTATTTTGCCGTAAAATATGCTCAAATAGTGGTACAACATGTATGTACCATGAAGTGACTCCAAACTTCCAGCGTCAGCATTATCTGTACTGGTGCAATGTGTATAATCTCAGCCACGGTTGCCATTAGGCATACCGGACACCACCATTCGAGTTCACTGCAAAAGTAATAAAATTTTGAATGTATGTGTAATTTGGGCTAAAAAAATTACACAAGTGCTTCGTACGCTTCTGTTGCCTCTTCCCACTCGGTCATTTCTTTTTCCAATTGTGCTTTTAATGCCGCGTATTTGTCAAACAATTCTTGCGACGTATCGCCCAAAGCTAATATTGCTTCTACATCGGCTATGGCTTTTTCGGTTTCGGCTATAGCCACCTCGCACAATTCTACCAAGCGTTCGGCTTTTTTTATTTTGCGTTGTTGTTCTTTTCTTTCTTCGTACGAGAGTTCTGGTACTGATTTCGAATCATCGATTAGTCGCTTCACCGATTCATCGGAGCGCAGCGATTTTTGATTATCGCTTGCTTTCGCTTTTTGTGCCTCTAATTCGCGTAGCGACTCCATTTTCTTGCTCGATAAGAAATCGTAAATGCCACCCAAATGTTCGCGCACCTTTCCACCGCCAAATTCGTACACTTTATCTACCAAACCGTCAAGGAATTCACGGTCGTGCGAAACCACAATCACCGTGCCGTCAAACTCTTTAATGGCTTGTTTTAGCACGTCTTTAGAGCGCATATCCAAGTGGTTGGTAGGTTCGTCCAAAATAAGCAAATTGACAGGTTCAAGCAACAAACGAATCATGGCCAAACGGCTACGTTCCCCACCCGACAAAACGCCTACTTTTTTATCCGAAGCTTCGCCACCAAACATAAAGGCACCCAAAATATCGCGAATTTTGGTACGAATATCGCCTACTGCCACGTAATCGATGGTTTCAAACACGGTTCTTGTTTCGTCCAATAGCGAAGCCTGGTTTTGCGCAAAGTAACCAATTTTTACTTGGTGTCCCAACTGCAATTTACCCACATAATCGGTAATATCGTTCATAATGCACTTAACCAACGTGGTTTTACCCTCGCCGTTTTTGCCCACAAACGCCACCTTATCGCCCCTGTTAAGGGTTAAATCTACCCCACTAAATACCACGTGGTTGCCATAACTTTTGCCCACGCCTTCCATGATGATAGGATAACTGCCCGAATGTGGTGCAGGAGGAAATTTTAGACGCAATGCACTGGTATCTTCTTCGTCAATTTCAATGCGCTCTATTTTAGCCAACTGCTTAATGCGCGATTGTACCTGAATAGCTTTGGTGGCTTGGTAACGGAAACGCTCAATAAACGCCTCTGTATCAGCAATTTCTTTTTGTTGATTTTGGTAGGCACGCAATTGTTGTTCGCGACGCTCCTTGCGCAACTCCACGTAGGTGGAATAGTTTGCCTTGTAGTCGTATATCTTGCCCAAACTTATCTCAATGGTACGTTTGGTAACGGTATCCAAAAATTTTCTATCGTGCGAAACCAATACAACGGCACCGGGATAACCTGCCATAAACTGCTCTAACCACTGAATAGACTCTATGTCCAAGTGGTTGGTAGGTTCGTCCAATAGCAACACATCGGGGCGTTGCAACAAAATTTTAGCCAACTCAATACGCATACGCCAACCACCACTAAATTCGTTGGTTGGACGGGTAAAATCGGTACGTACAAAGCCCAAACCCATTAGGGTTTTCTCTACTTCGGCATCAAAATTACCGCCCCCCTGCATTTCCAACTGCTCGTTTAGGTGCGACACTTCTTCTATCAATGCCATGTACGATTCAGACTCATAATCAGTGCGTTCGCACAATGCCTGGTTAAGTTGCTCCAAGCGTTGTTGCAATTCCAATATACGGTTAAAGGCCTTAGAAGCCTCGTCTTTAACGGTGGTATCGTCGTTGTGAATCATGTGCTGTGGCAAATAGCCAATGGTAACGTCTTTGGGTATGGCTACTTTGCCCGAGGTTGGTTCTTGCAACCCGGCAATGATTTTGAGCATGGTACTCTTTCCTGCTCCGTTTTTCCCTACAAGCGCAATTCTGTCGCGTTTGTTGATTACATAACACACCTTATCAAATAAGGCTTTTGCGCTAAACTCTACGGTTAAATTTTCTACTGAAATCATGGTACAAAAATACACAAAATTTTGTATTTTTGTTTGCATATACCCTATAGACATGGAACCATTCTTAAAACAGATAGCTACCCTGTTTTTTCAACAACAGGGCGTTGATATATCCAATACCTTATTTGTTTTTCCAAGCAAGCGCGCATGCGTGTTTTTTCAGCAGTACTTGTCCCAATTTGCGCAAGTGCCATTTTTTGCACCTGCATGCTATACCATAGGCGATTTTTTTACCAAATTATCTCCTCAATACGAGTCGGCCAACAAATTGGAGTTGCTGTTTGATATGTACAGATGCTACATAAATTGCACCCAAAGCACCGAATCCTTCGACTCTTTTATGGGTTTTGGCGAAATCTTGCTAAAAGATTTTAACGACATAGATAACTATTTGGTAGATGCTAACCTACTGTACAGCAACATTGCCAATTTAAACGATTTGTCGGATCTAAGTTACCTTTCTAAAGAACAAATAGAGGCATTAACACGCTATTTGGGATTTTTTGAAAAGAAAGGCAGTGCCAAACAAGAAAAGGCCGGCAAAGATTGGCACGTGCTAAGCCAACTGTACAAACAATTTACCGAAACCATTTTAGCCAAAGGCTTAACATACGACGGTTTGCGCCACCGATTGGTGTGCCAAATGCCCCAATGGAACCTGCCGGTATGCAAACAAGTGGTATTTATTGGTTTTAACGCTTTGGACGGTGCTACCAAACATGTGTTTAACAGGCTCAAAGACATGGGCATAGCCGATTTTTATTGGGATTACCAATCGGACTACATACAAGACAAAAACAACAAAGCCCATTATTTTATCCAAGAAAACCTAAGCAATTTTCCTTCCAAATACACCATACAATACGCGCCCCTATCTACGCCAACCATTCACACCATATCCATAGCGTCCCAAATAGGCCAGTGCAAATACGTCAATCAGTTATTGGCTGCACAAAACAACGTAAACGAAACGGCCATTGTATTAGCCAACGAGCAATTGCTCATCCCTATGCTGTATGCCCTGCCCAAAGATATTCCGGTAAACATTACCATGGGATATGCGTTAAACCAAACGTCACTTTGCAAGCTGATAGAAGATTACATTTTACTGCAAACCACATGTAACGAAGATGGCTTTTACCACACCCATGTTTGGAATATTTTGCAGCACGCATACATAAAAGAAACCTTTCACATTGAGGTAGATACACCTGCTTTTAAAGCCTTAAAAAGATACCTGCAAATTGCCCCTGCCACCTTGCAAGAAGCCTTGCAGGAGCATCCTGCATTGCAACACATATTTAGCAAAGCGGACACAAATATGCTGGATACCATCTTGCAACTTATTAATAACCTTACCATTACCAATAAAAAAGAAAAAGAACTTTTAACGCACACGCGTACCGCCCTTAACAGGCTATTTTACCTCATTAACCAAAACAGCGACATAAAACTACAACCCAAAACCCTGATACAGGTTATCAAACAAGCCTTATCGTCCATAAATGTATCCTTTATAGGACAACCCACACAGGGATTACAACTTATGGGTGTGTTGGAAACACGTTGCTTAGATTTTAAACAAGTAATCATTACCTCGTTTAACGAGGGCATATACCCACAAAAAGATACGGCAAACTCGTACATACCGTATACTATTAGAAATAGTTTTGGTTTACCTACCACCGAACACCAAGACGCTATATATGCATACAACTTTTATAGGCTTATTCAGCGAGCTTCCAACGTGTATTTGTTATACGATACACGCACCGATGGTGCCGGAAACAGTAGCGAGATAAGTCGCTTTGTAAAACAACTCAAGTTTGTGTACAACCACCCTGTAGAGCATATTTCGGTAAACTGTTCGGCACAAATACAACAAAATTTGGCCGAAAAAATAGTGCGCAACACAGACAACGTTGCCAATAAAGTACAGCACTACTTAACCAAAGTAGGATTATCCCCTTCGGCCCTAAATACGTTTATAAAATGCCCCTTGCAGTTTTATTTTAGCAGCATCGAAAAGATATTTATCGAAGAAAGCGTTGGATTAGACCTGCAAGCCAACCAATTTGGCAAAATATACCACTACGTAATGGAATACCTGTACAAACCATTTACCAAAGTAGAGGTTAGCAAACAAAACATAAATGATCTACTTGCTGATACTCAACAAATTGACAATTTAATAGAAAGAGGATTTGTACACGAAATACACCAAGTAGAAAAGGATGAAGACATAGCACAATACTTGCCATATACCCTAAAAGGCATGCACAAACTAAACGCAGAAGTAATTAAAGCGTACGTCATAGCCAGCTTAAAGCAAGATCTTTACCGTGCTCCGTTTGTTTATATTGCCGGCGAAAATTACGTGTATTTGCAGTTTAAGCAAGAAAACCTGCCTATTACCGTAAAATTAAAAGGCACCATAGACCGCATAGAATCTAACCAAAACGGCATCCACCTATACGATTACAAAACATCCAAAACCACACAAAAGACAACTCCGCTCATCAACACAGACATGCTAAGGCAATTGTTTGATGCCAACGCCACGCATATTTCAAACCGAAGCGAGCAGTTGCAAATTTGTTTTTACCAATACATAGCAAAATTTAACTATCCCAACAATCCCATTCATTGCCATTTGTATTACGTGAGAACAGCGTTTGAAGACCCCGAACTATTTAACGCATCCACCCAACGTGTTTTACCCGAAAATTGGGAAGAAGCTTTTACAGAAGAATTAAATACTTGCATCCAAAATATGCTCAATCCGGAAATTGTAACCTCTCCTACCTTACAGGTAAAACATTGTGAATTTTGCAAGTACCGTGATATTTGCGCTCGATAAGCAAAATGCACTTCCAACAAAAAAGGAGACTCGTTTGAGCCTCCTTTTCTATTTGGTAAAAGTTGTATTACATAGCTTGTAATTCTGCGTTAACTTCTTGGTATTTATCGGTTTGTTGCAAACGCAAGTACAACACTTTCATGTTTTGCAACAAGTCATAACGCAAAGGACTATCTGCTGCAAGGCTGGTACGCAATGGTTCGTAGTATTTCAATGCTTCTTTGTATTTTTCCATGGCACGAGCCACTTCTTTTTTATACTCAGCATTGCTGGTTAAGTCTTGTGCTTTTTCTTGGATGTCATCACCTTCAAATGCCCATGCACGACCCATTTCGTACAACGAGGTTTGGTTGTTTGCATCAATAGCCAATGCTTGTTCCAATACTTTGCGAGCTTCTTCAAATTTGCCCATTTGCATAGCCAACAAACTTGCTTTTACGTTCATGTATTCCATGTTTTGAGGATTACGTGCAATTTCGTTGTCAATGTATTTAATGGCTTCTTCTGGTTGATTATCCGATACATAGTAGTTTACAATAGTACCTACAAAGTAAGGATTTTCTGGGTATTTAACGCATGCTTCTTGCAAAGTGGTTAGGTAAGTTGCGGTATCAGCAAGTGCCATGTATTCGGCAGCCAAAATTTGGTAAGCATTTACACTTTCTTTGCATTGAGCCGCTACCACTTGTTTAGCGTGAGCAATGGCAATATCGTGTTTTTCGCTACGAGAAGCGGCAATAGCTGCATAGTAGTTAATTTGTTGAACGGTGCTATCTTCTGCCACAGGTTTTTTATCGCCTTGGAACATATCCAATTGTGTAATAGCAACGTATTCGCTAAACATGGTATATGCTTTTTCAAAGTCTTGAATATCAAACATAGCTGCACCAGTATTGATGTAGTAGTTCAACATTTCTTTAAAGTCTGCTTTGATTTTGTTGCGTTCTTTGTATTTAACTTTGCCTTTTTTATCTACAACACCATCGTATTTGTCAGCTTGTACGTAGTTGGCATACATCATATCCAAACCTTTGTACATTACGCTGTTGTCTGGTTGTTGGTTCAAGTACATTTTTTGTACCTCTTTGTTAGCCATAGAATAACCAATACGGCCGGCTACAGACCAAGTTTTGGCTTCTTGTGCCGTTGTAGGATCTAATTTAGCCATTTCAATGGCTTCTTGTGCCGCAGCATAATCAACAGGCTCTTGATAAAGCATGTTGCTTGCTTTGGAAACATTTTGTTTTTGTGCAAATACAGATGCTGACGAAAGCATTGCAATGCCTAACCAAAATAATGTTTTTTTCATATTACTTATAGTTTAATGGTGAATATTATTCTTCTGTTTCAGCTTCTGCGCTGTCTTGTGCTTCTTCTTCCAAAACTTCAAGTTCTTCGCCTGCTTGTTCAAAAGCAGCTTGAGCTTCGGCCAAAGCTTCTGCATCAACGCTCACTGTTTCTTCTTCGTTGTCATGTTCCACTACACAAACCGAAGCAATTTCTTCGCCTCGTCTTTCAAGGTTGATTAAACGAACACCTTGTGTAGCACGACCCATCACCCTTAAAGACGACACATTAAAGCGAATGGTAATTCCCGATTTGTTAATAATCATTAAATCGTTGTTGTCATTTACTTTTAAAATAGCAACCAACTTACCTGTTTTTTCGGTAATGTTTAATGTTTTAACACCTTTACCACCACGGTTTGTTACACGATAATCGTCTAATCCAGAGCGTTTTCCGTAACCGTTTTCAGAAACAACCATTACGTTGTCTGCTTCTTCCGGATTAACCACAATCATGCCAACTACCTCGTCTTGGCCGTCTTCGTCTAATTGCATACCTCTTACACCGGTAGCGGTACGACCCATTTCGCGTACCTTGCTTTCGTTAAAGCGAATAGCACGACCATTGCGGTTTGCCAACAATACCTCGTTGGTACCATCTGTTAGCAATACTTGAATAACGCTGTCGTTTTCGCGAATGGTAATGGCATTAACACCGTTTTGACGTGGACGTGAGTACGCTTCCAACAAGGTTTTCTTCACCACACCTTGTTTGGTACAGAATAGTAAGTAGTGGCTGTTGTTAAACTCGGCGTCTTGCAATTGTTCTATGCGGATAAAGGCAGTAACTTTATCGTCGTTTGCCAAGGTAAGCAAGTTTTGAATAGCTCTACCTTTGGATGTTTTGTTGCCTTCTGGAATTTCGTACACTTTTAACCAATAGCATCTACCTTGTTGTGTAAAGAACAACATGGTGTTGTGCATAGAAGCGGTGTAAATGTATTCAATAAAGTCGGCATCACGACTGCTACCCCCTTTAGAGCCCATACCACCGTGTCTTTGTGCTTTGTAGTCGGCAAGCGGTGTACGTTTAATGTAGCCTAAATGCGAAATAGTGATTACCATTTCGTCGTTTGCGTAAAAGTCTTCTGGGTTAAATTCTTCCGAAGCATACACAATTTGAGTGCGACGTGCGTCACCGTATTTTTCTTTCACTTCAAGCAATTCTTCTTTGATAATTTGCATACGCAAATCCAAATTGCCCAAAATTTCTTTGTAGTGCTCAATCATGCGCAATAACTCTTCGTATTCGGCACGAAGTTTTTCTTGCATCAAACCGGTTAGCTGACGCAATTGCATTTGCACCACGTAGTTAGCTTGCACTTCAGAAAGTCCAAAACGTTCCATTAAGCGACTAATGGCTTCTTGTACGGTTTTAGACGATTTGATAATAGCTACCACTTCGTCAATGTTGTCCGAAGCAATAATCAAGCCTTCTACCAAATGAGCACGGTCTTCTGCTTTTTTAAGTTCGTATTGTGTTCTGCGAACCACTACATCGTGACGGTGTTCCACAAAACAGCTAATAATATCGCGCAAGGTTAACAAACGAGGACGTCCTTTTACCAAGGCAATGTTATTCACGCTAAACGAAGATTGCAATGCGGTTTCTTTGTACAATTTGTTTAACAATACACCTGCATTGGTATCGCGTTTTGGTGTAATTACAATACGCATACCTTCGTGGTTACTTTCGTCTGCGATATCTGCAATACCTTCTAAACGACCGTCTTTAACCAAGTCCGAAATGTGTTTAACCATTTCGGCTTTATTCACCATATAAGGAATTTCGGTAATAACAATGATGTCACGATCTTCGCCGGTTTCAATTTCGGCTTTACCACGAATCACCACGCGTCCACGACCGGTTAAGTAAGCGTCTTTTACGCCTTGATAGCCGTAAATAATGCCACCGGTTGGGAAATCGGGCGCCTTAACAAGCGAGATAAGGGTTTCATCGTCCACCTCCTTGTTATCGATGTATGCCACAATGGCATCGATAGAATCCGACAAGTTATGTGGAGCCATATTGGTAGCCATACCTACGGCAATACCCGAAGCACCGTTAATAAGCAAGTTAGGGATACGAGTGGGCAGTACGGTAGGTTCGTCTAAGGTTTCATCAAAGTTTTTCACCATATCGACGGTGTTTTTGTCGATGTCAATCAACATATCTTCCGCCAATTTACGCAAGCGAGCCTCGGTATAACGCATTGCAGCAGGGCTGTCACCGTCTATCGAACCAAAGTTACCTTGACCATCTACCAATGGATAACGCATAGCCCAATCTTGTGCCATACGCACCAATGTGCCATAGATAGAAGAGTCGCCGTGAGGGTGGAATTTACCCATTACCTCACCCACAATTCTGGCAGACTTTTTGTAAGGTTTGTCAGAATTGTTACCTAACTGATCCATTCCATACAACACCCTACGGTGTACAGGCTTCATCCCATCGCGTACATCAGGAAGTGCTCTGGCCACAATTACCGACATTGAATAGTCGATATAGGCAGTTCGCATTTCTTCTTCGATATCAACCTGAATAATTCTTTCTTCGTTTAACATGTTTGTTTATTTAATGTGTTTTTATTCAGCATTTTAACGATGTAGCGTAAAAGTTATTTACTTCTTTTTCAAACTACACCTAAAAATCGTACTAAATTACAAAAAAATACCCACCCAGCCAAGATAATTTGAGAGATTTTTTTAATTATTTTGACGAATCGACTAATCGATCACTTGTTTAAAAGTTTATACAAGTGAGGTTATTAAGATGAGCA
>JAFOWX010000143.1 GCA_017391905.1 Paludibacteraceae bacterium
CGAACCAACGACCCCGAGATTACAAATCACGTGCTCTGGCCAACTGAGCTAAAGAGGCTTTTGAAAGCCGTTTCAAATAGGGTTCATCTGAAACGGCTTGCAAATGTAGTGACTTTTTTTAGATTACCAAAACTTTTTTGATAAAAAGTCACTTTTTTATTGTTTTTTCTCCTTTATCTTGATTAATTGGCGTTGTAGAGCTTCTGCACACTCGTCTGTAGATTGTTCAAAGGTGTCAGAAATCTTTGATGCAAAGATATCCACTTGTGGTGCGATAATCTTAATTCCTACTTCTTTGTTTTCTGATGTTTCGGGTTTAACTACTTTAAGTGTAACCTCAGCCAATTCGATACCTTCGTAAAAACGATCTAATTTGTTTAAGCGTTTGGTAATAAATTCGTGCAATCTTTCTGATGCGTCAAATTTAATGGCTTGAATCTTTACTTCCATAGCATTCCTTTCTTTTAATGGTTAAACTTGTTATTTTTATTTTCTCGGATGAGCCTTTCTGTAATTTTCTTTCAGTTGCTCAAACGAGGTGTGTGTGTAAACTTGCGTAGCGCTTAAATTGGCGTGTCCCAAAAGTTCTTTTACAGCATTGATATCTGCTCCGTTATTTAATAAGGTGCTGGCAAAACTGTGGCGCATTACATGGGGGCTCCTTTTGTCTTGTGTGGAAACTTTGCCCATGCTGTCTTTTACTATCCGATAAATAAAATTGGGGTATGCTGCCTCGCCTTTGTCTGTAACAATAAATGTTGGGGTTTGTCCAAAATTTTCCTCTTTTATAATAAGGTATTGTTTTACCTTGTTTTTTAGTTCTTGGCTTATGGGAATGATACGCTCTTTATTCCCTTTTCCCCGTACAAGCAAAGTTAAGGAAAAAAAATTAAAATCACTATCTTTTAGCCCTAATAATTCGGCTCTTCGCATGCCGGTTTGGTATAATAATTCTAAAATTATCGTTTTTCGTTGGTTTGCAAAGTCGTTTTCGGTGTCTTTGGTTTCTCCAATGGCGCTGTCAATTTCGTTTTCTCTAAAAAAAACAGGCAGTTTTTGGGGCATTTTGAGCGAAAATACACCATTGGTTGGGTTGGTGGTTATTTTATTCTCGCGCGAAAGGTATTTATAAAATGATTTTAACGAAGAAAGTTTTCTGTTAACGCTGCTATTGCTTTTGTTTTCTTGTTTAAGCGAAACAATCCAATCTTTTATATGGGTAGAGGAGGCTTGGTTGAGCGTTAATTGGTATGTGTTGAGTAGAAAGTTTTGAAATTGTTTGATGTCGTTATGATACGACAAAACAGTATAGGATGAATAATTCTTCCTATACTGTATATAATGTAAAAACGAATCAATCATGCTTCTTGCTTTGCTCTCACATAGCAAATATAGCAAGAAAAAATGATTTTACAAATAATTAATCTTCGTTTTGTTGCAATTTTTGAACGTAGATAGCGTGATTTTTGCGTTCACGTTTTACTTCTGATGGTTTGTTGAACGCTTGACGTTTTCTTAATTCTTTAACAACGCCGGTTTTTTCAAATTTTCTTTTGAATTTTTTCAAGGCTCTTTCAATGTTTTCGCCTTCTTTTACAGGTACTACAATCATTTTATTATATTATTTTTAGATTTATACGCGTTTTAAGTCAAAATTCGGACGGCAAAATTACGGCAATCCTTTTTGAATAACAAATTTTTTTGCTGTTTTTTTTGAAAAAACTTTCGTAGGGGTTATCTTTGTGCACCTAATAAGGCATCATGAACTTGATAAAACAACGTTTAAAGGCGCTACGAACGTGGCTTACAGACCATGCGTATCATGCTTGCATTATTCCGCAAACAGATCCGCATTTAAGTGAGTACGTAGAAGAATATGATAAAGCAAGGGTTTATTTCTCGGGTTTTACAGGTTCGGCGGGCACGTTGGTGGTTACTTTAAAGGAGGCTGCTTTGTTTACAGATTCTCGCTATTACGTGCAAGCAGAGCAACAGTTGGCAGAAACGGGCATCGATTGGTGTAAATCAGATAGTGAAAACGAACCCACACTACCATTGTGGCTGTCTAAACGGATAGAGCCAGGACAAAAGGTGGCGGCAAATGCCTACTATTTTGCGCACAAAGAGTGGCAAGCGTTAGAGCAAACAGTAACCATAGAGCATCAAAATCAGTTTGAAAGCCTGTGGCAAGAAAGGCCGTCTCTTTCTAAAGCTCCTTGTGTTCTTTACCAAGGGCCTACGCTTACGTGTCAGGAAAAAATAGCAAAACTGAGACAAGCTATGCAACAACAGGCTGTGGATGCTTGTTTTGTTACGGCTTTGGACGATATTGCTTGGCTCCTAAATATAAGAGGTGGCGATGTGGCGTATGTGCCGGTGGTTCGTTCCTATTTGTGGGTGGATAGTGTTTGTGTTAAATGGTGGGTAGATTCCCATAAAATAACCCCACCGGTAGCGCAGTATCTTGTTCAAAACAATATACAAGTTTGTTCGTATCAACAAATAGAGCAAGATTTGCAAGCTATGACTTCCGCTCAACGGGTGTGGGTAGATGCAGGTAACTTAAACCAACGAATCCATGCTTTGTTGCAGGCAAAATATACGTTGTTTCATAAAACACTTTGGATAACAGAGGCAAAGGCATGCAAAACGTTGCCCGAATTACGAGCCATAGAACAGGTAATGGTGTACGATGCGGTGGCATGGGTACGTACGTTAAAGTGGTTGCATACCAAATTAGCAGACAAAGAACTAATTTCTGAATTGGATTTTAAAGATGCGTTGATAGCGTTTAAAAAGCAACATCCATTGTATTTGGACGAAAGTTTTGAACCTATTGTGGCATACGGTGCGCATGGTGCTATTGTGCATTATGAGGCAACCAAACAAAGTAATATTCCTATTCTGCCTCAGGGATTTTTGTTGGTGGATGCCGGTTCGCATTATCAATATGGTACCACAGATGTTACCAGAACCATTGCTTGTGGTGCTATAACAGAGCAACAAAAGCAAGTGTATACCGCTGTGTTGCAAGGTATGATATCCTTGGCAGAGGCGCAATTTACCAACCAAACCCCTTCGGCACAATTAGATAGTTTGGCTCGCCAACCGCTAAAAGAAATGCAATTAGACTATGGACACGGAACGGGCCATGGTATCGGTACGGTGTTGAGTGTGCACGAGGCTGGCGCTCGCATCAGCCCCAAATCTGTTAAACCTTTGCAGGTGGGTATGGTCTTATCTGATGAACCGGGTTGTTACTTAAAAGATCAATTTGGCGTGCGAATAGAAAACATGGTGGCAGTTAAGGCTTCCAAATCAGAAACAGCAGGTAACGAGGTCTTGCCTTTGCATTTTCAAGTACTTACTTGTATTCCTTTGGATTGCAGTGCCATAGATGTTTCCATGTTGTCCAACAGTCAAATAGCGTGGATTAATGCGTATCATAGGCAAGTTTGTCAAAAAGTAGAACCTTTCTTAACAACGCAAGAATATAATTGGTTAAAAACCTACGTGTATGAAATATAGAATTTTATTAGTATGCAGTATGTGCCTGTTCGCTTTGTCGTTATGGGCCAATAGTACTTATGCCATTAAAGTGCAAGCACCGCAATTAAAAGAAAATGTCTTGTATTTGGGGCAATATTATATGGGTAAACTATATACACAAGACTCCATTCGCATAGACAAAAAAGGCAAGGGCGTTTTTACGGCTCAAAAAACATTGCCTCAAGGTATGTATGTATTGTATCTAAAAAGTGGTAATTATGCCGATTTGTTAATTGGCGACGACCAAAACTTTTCCATAAAGATAGATACTTTGCAAATGGCCAAAAATTTGCAGATAAC
>JAFOWX010000016.1 GCA_017391905.1 Paludibacteraceae bacterium
AATTTTTGATGTATATAGATTGTAGCATCGGCTATTTTAGGGGTTCTAATTTGTGTTGTAGGGTAGGGAGTATGTAGCTCAAATTATCGTATGCCGTTTTTCGTTCGGCAACCGTTCCTTTTGAGTAAATGTTTATCAACTCGTCTAACTTGGTTTCAAAAAACGCATTGATAATGATATTAGACGGATGCTCCTTAAAAATTTCCTTTAAAGCAGGAATCTCTTGTGTTATTTTGGCTCTTGTTTTATCGGCCGAAATACCCATCTCGTCCAATCCCAAACGGTGGTAAGTATAAACATATTGGCGATAGGGTTTTGCCACGTCTTCCAATATGCTGGTGATAAGTGCGTATCGGTTGCGACCGTCTTCAAAAGCTCGCCAACCTTGCTCGTTGGTACTTTGGGCTAAGTTTACAATGTTTTCTGCTTTTTTATAGGCAGGTGTTCCACCCAAGGGAGCAAACGAGTCGCAGTCTGTACCTATGATAATATACGCGTAGTACGCCAAAATTTCGGTTAAGTTATTGCCAAACGAAGTTTCGTCAAAGGTAAGCGCATCGCCCTCGTTGTAGCTAAAGGAAACGGTAGGGTCTTTGAAACTAAAAATGGGCGATTTGTAGTTGCTGTTGTATATGGGGCGGGTAGATTGTACTTGCAATTCTGCCGCAAAACTGTTGCTGTTGTTGTAATTTTTTACCACCAAATACAAGCTACATTCTATGCGTTCTTCGGTTAAGAATTCATAGTCTGTCCAACGGCGTTCGTTCATAAATTCGGTGATGCTTTGTTGCAGTGCGTCAAAAATAGAGCGGTTGGTGCCCTGAATTTGATCCGAATTAACGGTAACCTTGCAGTTTAACTCTTGGGCAGGTAGCAACGAGCAACAGCATAAAAACAGCAGGCCTACTATTAGTTGTTTAAATAGTTGCATAGGTTGTCAATAATATCAATAGCAACTTCTTGTTTGGTTTTAACAGGGAACGTTTGGGTAGTTCCGTTTTTATGGATAATGCTAATTTGGTTGTTGTCAAATCCAAAGCAAGTGCCCGGATTGTTGAGCGAATTTAGCACTATAAAGTCTAAGTTTTTACGTTGCAACTTGCCGGCTGCATTGGCGGCTTCGTTGTCTGTTTCTAACGCAAAACCCACCAATACCTGGTTCTCTTTTTTTGTAGCTCCAAGGGCTGCCGCAATGTCTTGCGTGGGTTGTAAGGTTATCTGCATGCCATCGTCGCCACGTTTTATTTTACTGTTGGCTTTGGTTTCCGGGGTAAAATCTGCCACGGCAGCACACAAAATGGCAGCGTCACTGCTTGCAAAAGTTTGCATGCTTGCTTGGTACATTTGAGCAGCAGACTCTACAGAAGTAACCGCAATGTTGGGGTGTTTGGCTTTTAGTTGCACAGGACCCGAAACCAACGTTACCTTAGCACCCCATTGGGCACACACTTCGGCAAGGGCATAGCCCATTTTTCCGCTCGAGTAGTTGCCAATAAAACGTACGGGGTCTATTTTTTCGTAGGTAGGGCCGGCTGTGATTAAAATGTGTTTGCCTGCCAAAGGTTTGTGCGTTTGCAATGCGTCCGCAACAAAGGCGGCAATATCTTCCGGCTCTGCCATGCGTCCTTTGCCTTCCAATCCGCTGGCTAAGAAACCGCTGGTAGGCTCAATAAAATGCACATTTCTGGCGCGTAAGGTGGCTAAGTTTTCTTGCGTTGCCGTATGGGCGTACATGTCCAAGTCCATGGCAGGTGCTACAAAAATAGGGCAACGTGCCGAAAGGTACGTGGTAGTAAGCAAGTTGTCTGCTAAACCATGTGCCATTTTTGCCAACGTGTTGGCAGTGGCAGGTGCTATGATGTATGCGTCAGCCCACAGACCCAACGAAACGTGGCTGTTCCAGCGTCCGTCTGTAGGGTCAAAAAAATCTACCAATACCGGATTTTTAGACAGCGTAGCTAAGGTAAGAGGGGTGATAAACTCTTTGGCTTTTTCGGTCATAATAACCTTAACCTCGGCACCTCTTTTTACCAAGTCACGTATCAGGTAGGCGGTTTTATAGGCTGCAATACCACCTGTTACACCAACTAAAATGTGCTTTCCTTGCAAGATTATTTAATTTTAGCGGGATTGCGGAAATAAGTTTTGTCCTCAATGTATTCTTGGGTAGCCAACAATACAGGTTTTGGCAAGCGTTCGTAGTATTTAGAAATTTCAGTTTGTTCGCGGTTATCAAATACTTCTGCTTCCAAATTATCTACAGCATTGCCAGAAAATTCTTCCAATTTGCGTTTCAATTCGTCTTTCATTTCCACGCTAATTTGGTTGGCACGTTTGCCAATGATAGCAACGGTTTCGTACACATTCTCGGTGTTTTCGCATAGGCTGTTTACATCGCGAGTAATGGTGTTGATAGGGGCATTTGATTTCTTGTAATCCATAATGTATTATTGAATATAGTTTTCTGTTATTTTTTGCAAATGTTTAGCCATTCTTTCCACTTCCTTTTTTTCTTTGTAATTAGGAAACTCTTGTAAAAAATAGTAACATTCGTCACGTGCATCTTCGCAGCGCGCCATCATTTTCTCTGCCACACTGTTTAGCGCTTCGTGGTATTTGGCGCATACAATAATGTATGCCAAGTCTTCTATGTAAATAGAATGCGGGTAATCGTTCATGGCATTTTGCGCCGTGATGATGGCTGCCCTGTAGTTGTTACCCATGTAATTGCCCAAATTATAGTACAATTTGGCATTTAAATATTCTCTTTCGGCCAGTTTGTCGTACATTTCCCCTTGCAATTTGCGTGCTTCTGCGGTGTATTCGTTGTATGGAAACTGTTCAATGAATAGCTGAAAATGCTCAATGGCCTTTTGGGTGGTGGTTTGGTCCAACTCCGGTTCGGGCGATTGCATGTATTCCGAATACGCCAACATGTACAAGCATTCAGGGTAATGTTTGCCACGTAAATAGGTGTTTACGTATGTCTTGTAAAAATGTTCGGCCGAGATATAATCTTTGCGGTGAAAATAGCTTGACGAAAGTAGGTACAAAATGTTCTCGGATTTTTCAGTTCCCTTGTATTGGGTAGAAATATCTTCAAGCAGGCGAATGGTTTTTTTGTATTCTTTTTGTTCGTAGTATTCCAAAGCCATTTTGTATTTCATTTCACCATCTTGGCTTTTTAGCAAGCGGTTAAAATATTGATCGGCCATGGCAGGCGTACAAACACTCCAAACAACCAACGTTAATATGTAAACAAAAGCCTTTTTCATCAATTTGCAAAGGTAATAAAAATTTAGCAAAACCTAAAAACTAAATGGAGGCTACTTCCATTTGTACGTACTTTTGCGCGAAAAGTGGTTTTTAAGGTGCAAAATAACGTTAATAAGGGGCAGTAGAATGTCCAATAAAGTAACGCCAAAATAGAATTTTTTCTCGCCCAACTGTTTGGCAGTGGCATTGATAACGCTTATTTGTGCTATGTTTCGCGTAAAGAAAGCCAAAGTGGCTACAATTAGTCCAAAAGGATAGCCAAACGTAGCTACAGCGATAACAGAAACGTAAAAGAACAAGCGGCTTAGCAATTCTATGCCAATGCTCAATTTGTTGCTAAAACGATAGTAAGACGAGGTGGATAAATGGCGCGATTTTTGTTGCAACCACAACTCAAACGATTCTTTGGGTTTGGATAGGGTAACAGATTCGGCACTGATTTCAATGCGTGTGTTTCCTTGTTGGCTGTTTTCGTTTACAAACAAATCGTCATCGCCCGATTGCAAGTTTAGGTGTTTGGTAAAACCGGCTGTTTGGGCAAAAAAGCCTTGGCGATAGCCCATGTTTCGGCCCACACCCATGTAGGCACGGCCAGATAGTGCCATGTTTAGGTACTGCATGCCAATGGTTAGGGTATCAAAACGAATCAAAAAGTTAAGAAATCCCTTTTGGTATTGGTAGGCACCATAGCCCAAAACAAGTTGGGTAGGTTCTGTAAAGTTGCGCACCATAAGCTGTATCCAATTGTTGCTTTTGGGGTAGCAGTCGGCATCGGTAAAGAGCATGATGTCGTGTGTGGCCGATTTTATGCCCAACGTTACCGCCATTTTTTTTGAGTCGATAAATTTGGCTTTGTCGGGTATAAAGGTAGATTTTAGGTGCTTGTATTGGTAGCTTAACAGCTTTAAAACGTCTTCGGTATCGTCTATAGAACGATCGTTTACCACAATTACCTCGTATTCGGGGTAGTCTTGTTGCAACAGCAAAGGCAAAAATTCTTTTAGGTTATGTGCCTCGTTGCGTGCGCATACAATAACCGAAACAGGTGGAAGGGTTTGGTTAAAAGCTACTTTTTGTTTGCGTACTTTTCGCTTATACCTAAAGATACGGGTGTAGATAACCAAATAGTACACCAACTGAATGAGCAGGCAAGTGCCCAAGCAAATGGTGGCTATCTGTAAATAAATTGATTGTATCCAAGCTTGCTGGATACAATCAAGTATGTAGGTTAATACAGTGTGCATGGTAGCTTATTCAAAATCTTCTGAGAAATACGCTGCAGGTAATTTTCGTAAATTATAAGTAGAACTCATTACCTCGCCGTATGCACCTGCCGAACGTAATGCTATTAAATCGCCGCGTTTTACTTGGTTTAGGCTTACGTCTTTGCCAAATACGTCGGACGATTCGCAAATAGGACCAACCACGTCGTATGTTTCTTGGGGTAGATCGCTGCTTAGGTTTTCAATGCGGTGGTATGCGTCGTACATAGCTGGGCGGATAAGTTCGGTAAATCCAGCATCCAAAATGGCAAATTTCTTTACCTCTCCCTCTTTTACATACAATACGCTACTAATCAACGAACCACATTGTCCTACAACGGCACGACCCAATTCAAAGTGAATGGCTTGGCCTTCTCTGCGCTCTACCAATTGGTTGAATACCGCAAAGTAGCTGGCAAAATCGGGCATATCTATGTGGTTGGGGTGGTGGTAATCAATACCCAAACCGCCACCAAAGTTCATGTTGGCAAAGGTAAAACCTTGTGCTTCTAATTGGTTTTGCAAATCGTTGGCTTTGATGCAAAGGTCTTTAAAGGCAGACATATCGGTAATTTGCGAACCAATGTGGAAGTGCAAACCAACCACTTCAATGTTGCTTAAGGTTTGTGCGTCTTTTAAAACAGCGGCAATTTGACTTAGGTTGATGCCAAATTTATTTTCGGACAAACCGGTGGTAATTTTGGCGTGGGTATGTGCGTCCACGTTGGGGTTTACCCTAAACTCAACGCGTGCTGTTTTGTTTTGAGCAGCTGCCAATTCGTTTATGATGTGTAATTCGGGAATAGACTCTACGTTAAAGCAGAAAATGTCGCCTTTTAATGCCAAATTGATTTCCCAATCGGCTTTGCCTACACCGGCAAATACAATTTTGTGGGGGTCAAAACCGGCGTCCAAAGCGGCTTGTACCTCGCCACCGCTCACGCAGTCTGCGCCAAAACCGTAACTGGCAATTAACTTTAAAATGCGTGGATTGGCATTGGCTTTAATGGCGTAGTGTTGGCAAAAACCGTATTTATCCGTTTCGGCTTTTATGGTAGCCAACGTTCTTTTTAGTAGCTCTATATCGTAAAAATAGAATGGAGTTTGCACTCCATTCCATTTAGCAACAGGAAAGTTTCCTTTCATATTTATTCGTTAAATAAGTTTTGACTTAATGCGTTAAGCGCGCGTTGTTTGTTGTTAGCTTGGATCAAGAACGAAACGTTGTAGTTGCTGCCGCCGTAAGAAATCATGCGAATAGGAATTTCTTTCAATGCGTTTACAATCTTAGCTTGGAAACCTACGTTTTCGGTATTCATGTCACCTACTACGCAAACAATTACCATGTCTTGCTCTACGGTTACAGTACCAAAGGTTTTAAGCTCGTTTACAATTTCGTCCAAGTGCTTGGTGTTGTCTATAGTTACCGAAACACCCACTTCCGATGTGGTTACCATGTCAATAGCGGTTTTGTGTTTAGCAAAACATTCAAACACTTTGCTCAAGAAACCATGTGCCAACAACATACGTCCCGATTTAATTTTAATGGCGGTAATGTTGTCTTTAGCGGCCACTGCTTCAATTTTACGTGGGGTAAGCTCGGTAGAAATAATGGTACCGGGAGCTTGTGGGTCCATGGTGTTAAGCAATCTTACCGGTATGTTTTCCAATTTTGCAGGCAAAATACAGGTAGGGTGCAAAATTTTGGCACCAAAGTAAGCCAATTCGGCAGCTTCTTCAAAATGCAATTTGGCAACTGGTTTGGTGTTTTCTACAAAACGAGGGTCGTTGTTGTGCATGCCGTCAATGTCTGTCCAAATTTGGATTTCGCTTGCTTTTACTGCAGCACCTATCAACGATGCGGTATAGTCGCTACCACCACGTTGCAAGTTGTCAATTTCGTTGTATGCGTTGCGGCAAATAAAACCTTGTGTAATGTAAATTTCGGTGTCGGTAGGCAATTTAGCCAACTCTTTGGTTATGTGCTCACGAATGTAAGCGGTGTCAGGTTCGTTGTTTTTGTCAATACGCATGTAATCCAATGCAGGAAGCAAAACAGATTTTTTGCCAATTTCTTGCAAGTATAGGTTTACCATAGCGGTTGATATCAATTCGCCTTGAGCCAAAATGATTTTTTCGTCAAATAGCAAGAAAACATTTTGTTTGGTAAAATTGCGTAGCAATTCAAAGTTTTGTTTCAAACAAGCGGTAGCCGCTGCTTTGGTGCTGTCTTGGCTGTATAGCTCTTCTACAACAGCAGCGTATTTCTTTTCTAATTGATTGATTACTTCGTTGGCACTAACAGGGTTCTTTTTGTACAAGTAGTCGGCAATTTCTACCAATGTGTTGGTAGTACCAGACATGGCAGATAAAACAACAATTTTTTGTTCCCCGTCAGCAATAAGTGACGCAACTTCTTTCATGCGCTTAGCAGAACCTACGGATGTTCCGCCAAATTTTAGTACTTTCATGGTGTGTAAGTTTAAATTCGTACAAAGGTACGCATTTTTCTTGAATTTTGTAATAGAGTGAATAAAAAAACAAAGGGACACCACGCTTGGTGTCCCTTTGCCCCATCTTAATTCTTAATCTTTTTCTTACGAAGAAAACTAATATGTCACAAAGGTAAGGTTCTCTACCTAATTGTGCAAATATTCTACCTATTATTTTTGCCGAATAACATTTATTAACAATATATTCGTGGTAAATCTACTATTTTCTAACAAAAAGTAGGATGGTGTTGCCGTTTGCATCTTTTAATTGCAATTGGTCGGCATTGTATTCAATGGCTTGTACTTGCCCCAATGCAGCTAAGAAACCATCTTCCATTTCCATGTTTGCACATAGCATACGGGTGCTGCCCATGTTGTCAAAACGTAACGCATCTACGTTGGTAGAGTCGGTTACCATCATGCCAAAAAAGCTGTTGCAGCCGGCATTGCCATACACGCGGTTTTCGTTTTGGTCAAAACCAATAAATGGGGTGGTGATACCTTCTGCCAATTCAATTGTTTGGCCATTCATTTGGGTCAAATCCCATTCGCCAAATACGTTATGAGCGTTGTAGGTGTGTTTGTTGCAAGCCATAAGTGTGGTAGCCATAAGTGCTACAAAAAATAAGGTCTTTTTCATCATTGTGTTGTTTTAGTTAGTATCATTAGTAAAAAAGTAGTTGCAAGGATTGCCCCTACAACTACTTTGACCAGATAAACTGTTAAAGGTTTAATCTATTGTGTGAGATTAGTCGTTAGACCATTGTTTTTCCATGCGTTTGTAGCTGTTGTAACGCCATTTAGCGTTGTCTTCGGCAGCTTGGAATAATTCTTCTGCTTCGGCTGGATATTGTTTCATAACCGATGCATAACGAACTTCGCCTTTCAAGAAGTCTTTAAAGCCTTCCCAGTTAGGTTCTTTGCTATCCAAAGAGAATGGGTTTTTGCCTTCGGCTTCCAACGCAGGGTTGTAACGCCACAAGTGCCAGTAACCACATTTAACAGCATTTTCTTGCTCTTCTTGTGCTTTGCCCATGCCTTTTTTCAAGCCGTGGTTGATACAAGGAGCGTAAGCAATTACCAACGATGGACCAGGATATGCTTCTGCTTCGCGGATAGCTTTCAAGCATTGAGCTTGGTCTGCACCCATAGCAATTTGAGCAACGTAAACATAACCGTAGGTAGTAGCAATCATACCCAAGTCTTTTTTACGAACGCGTTTGCCGGCAGCAGCAAATTTAGCGATAGCACCTACTGGAGTTGCTTTAGACGATTGACCACCAGTGTTAGAGTAAACTTCGGTATCCAATACCAAAATGTTTACGTCTTTGCCCGATGCAATTACGTGGTCAAGACCACCGTAACCAATATCGTAAGAAGCACCGTCACCACCAATAATCCATTGGCTGCGTTTAATTAGGTAACCGCTCAACGAATCGATTTGTTTGCAGATGTCGCAGTCGCAAGCTTTAACGGCTGGCATAATTTGAGCAGCCAATTCTTTGGTTTTAGCAGCGTCGTTTTGGTTAGCAATCCATTCTGCAAACAAAGCTTTTAGTTCGTCAGAGCAGCAGTCGCAGCTTTGACCTTTGGTCATAAGGTCTGTTAAACGAGCTTTCATTTTTTCGTTTGCCAATTCCATACCCATACCAAATTCGCAGAAGTCTTCGAATAGCGAGTTAGCCCAAGCAGGACCTTGTCCTTTTTCGTTGGTGGTATAAGGAGTTGAAGGAACAGAACCTGAGTAAATTGACGAACAACCGGTTGCGTTAGCAATGATTTGACGGTCGCCAAATAGCTGAGACAACAATTTAACGTAAGGAGTTTCGCCGCAACCCGAGCAAGCACCCGAGAACTCAAATAGAGGAGTAGCAAATTGCGAGTTCTTAACGTTAGCGTTAATATCTACCAAGTCTTGTTTAGATTTTACGTTTTCTACGCAGTAGTCCCAGTTAGCAGCTTCGGCCAATTGGCTTTCCAAGCTAACCATTTTAAGGGCAGGACCACCCAATTTAGGATTACCAGGACATACGTCAACGCAGTTGCCGCAACCCAAGCAGTCCATAACACCTACTTGCATACGGAACTTCATGCCTTTCATAGCAGCAGGAGCTTTCATTTCAATCATGTCTGCGTTCAAACCAGCAGCTTCTTGATCGTCTAATACAAATGGACGGATACAAGCGTGAGGACAAACGTACGCACATTTGTTACATTGAATACAGTTGTCAGCATTCCAAACAGGAACAAAGGCAGCTACACCACGTTTTTCGTATTTAGCGGTGCCAGCATACCATGTACCGTCTTCGATACCTTTAAATGCAGATACTGGCAACAAGTCGCCGTCTTGTGCATTGATAGGACGAACCACGTTGTTGATGAATGCAGGATCGTTGTTTTCGATAGCAGCGTCGTCGGCAAGGTTAGCCCATGCTGGGTCGATAGCCAATTGTTTGTATTCGCCACCACGATCTACTGCAGCGTTGTTTTTGTCAACAATGTCTTGACCTTTTTTACCGTACGATTTAACAATGAATTTTTTCATTTGTTCTACGGCCAATTCTACAGGAATTACACCGGTAATACGGAAGAATGCCGATTGTAAAATGGTGTTGGTACGGTTGCCCAAACCAATTTCTTGCGCAATTTGAGTAGCGTTGATGTAGTAAACGGTAATGTTCTTTTGAGCAAAGTAACGTTTAACTTTATTAGGCAAGTTTTTAGCCAATTCTTCTTCGTTCCATACGGTGTTCAACAAGAAAGTACCGTTTTCTTGCAAACCGCGGGTAACGTCGTACATACGCAAGTATGCTTGAACGTGGCAGGCAACAAAGTTAGGTGTGTTTACCAAGTAAGTACTGCGGATAGCGTTGTCGCCAAAACGCAAGTGAGAGCAGGTAAAACCACCTGATTTTTTAGAGTCGTACGAGAAGTATGCTTGGCAATATTTGTTGGTGTTGTCACCAATAATTTTAACCGAGTTTTTGTTAGCACCTACAGTACCATCAGCACCCAAACCGTAGAATTTAGCTTCGAACATGCCTTCGCCACCTACAGCTACTTCTTCTTTTTTAGGAAGCGAAGTAAAGGTAACGTCGTCTTCGATACCAATGTTGAATTGGTTTTTAGGCTCGTTCATAGCCAAGTTTTCGTAAACAGCCAAGATTTGTGCAGGAGTGGTGTCTTTAGAACCCAAACCGTAGCGACCACCTACTACAAGTGGAGCGTTCTCTTGGGTGTAAAGAATATCTTTTACGTCTAAGTACAAAGGTTCGCCGTTAGCGCCTGGTTCTTTGGTACGGTCCAAAACAGCAATGCGTTTAGCCGATTTTGGAAGCGCTGCCAAGAAGTGTTTAGCAGAGAATGGACGATACAAGTGTACAGCCACCAAACCTACTTTTTCGCCTTTAGCCATCAAGTAGTCGATGGTTTCGCGAATAGCTTCGGTAACAGAACCCATAGCAATAATAACGCGGTCTGCATCTTCGGCACCATAGTAGTTAAATAGACCATAGTTGCGACCAATTCCGTTGAGTATGTAGCCTTATTTAGTTTATTTGAACCGTCATTATTTTTTGCTTCTATAAAGTTATATATATTCTCATATGTTTTTTGCCCGTTATCTTTTCTGATTGAAACAACCTTTTTATTACAATTAAAAGTTTTAATCTCATCTTTTCTGCAAAAAACAAAGATATGTTCTACAATTCTTGTTAGTTTATTACTTGAAACGTTGTTTGGTAATGCACTTTTTTTCTTCCAAAT
>JAFOWX010000144.1 GCA_017391905.1 Paludibacteraceae bacterium
ATTATCCGTGTGGGAAACGGTAATCCAGAATTGCAATGGGACACCATTCAACGCGTAAAACCAGACACCGTGATGTGTGTGCCATCGTTTATCATGCGCCTTATTCAGTATGCGCAAGAAAACGGCATCGATTATAGAAATTCTTCGGTCAAAAACATCATAGGCATAGGCGAGGGGCTTCGCAACCAAGATTTTTCGCTCAACTTGTTAGGCCGTCGTATTCACGAAACATGGCCCGAAGTATCGCTGTTTGCCACTTACTCCAGCACAGAAATGGGGGCTACCTTTTCGGAGTGTCAGCATGGTGTAGGCGGTCACGTGCACCCCGAACTCATCATTGTGGAAATTATTGGCGAAGACAATTTGCCTGTTCCCGATGGCCAAGTGGGCGAGGTTGTTATTACCACATTGGGTGTAGAAGGCATGCCACTGCTTCGTTTTAAAACCGGCGACATGGCCGCCAAACGTACCGAACAATGTGCGTGTGGCAGGTACAGCTACCGTTTAACGCCTTTGGTGGGTAGAAAAAACAACATGATAAAACTAAAAGGTACTACCTTGTATCCACCTGCCATAAACGACGTGTTAGACCACGTGGAGTACGTAGAAAATTACGTGCTTATTGTGCGTGATAGCGAAATGGGTACAGACGAGGTGGTTATCCAAATAGGCTTAAAACCCACAGCACCGCCTGTGGCACAGGCCATAAAAGAACTAAAAGACAGTTTTCGTTCGCGTGTGCGTGTGGCACCCATAATTGAGGTATTGCCTGTGCAAGAGATAAACCGCATTTTGTTTCCTGCCAATATGCGCAAGCCGGTTAAATTTATCGATCAACGCAAACACGTGTAAGGTATGAAACAATCGGTTTGGATAGCTTGTTATCGGTATTTTGCAGCGCATCGCAAAACGTGTTTTGCTTTGCTTGCTGTGGTGTTTTTGGGGTTAGTTGCCTTGGCTCTGCGCTTGCAATACCAAGAGGACATAACAGACTTTTTGCCCTTTGACACCACGTACAAAACAGCCACCACAGCCTACCAAGAAAGTGCTACGCAAAACAGGGTAGTGGTGATTGCTCAAACGCAGTTGCCCCAAGTGGATAGCCTTATCCAAGCCACGCACGCTTACTTTACGTTGTTGCAACAAAACGATACGTTGCACCAAATAGCCCATTTTCAAGAGCAGGTGGACATGGAGGCTTACAGCCAATTATTGCCCATGGTATATGAACGTGTGCCATACTACCTAACCCCTGCCGATTACGCCCGTATAGACAGTTTGCTGTGTGATACTACTCTGGTTACCAAACAATTAACATATTGGCGAAACCAACTTATGTTGCCCGGTGCATCCTTTTCGGCGCAGGTGTTTGCTTCCGATCCGCTTGGCTTGTTTACCCCGGTGCTAACGCGTTTGGGGGCGTATCAGCCACAAACTGCGTTTCAAATCATAGACGGTTATTTGTTTTCGCCCGATAATAAACAACTCATTGCTTTTGTGGAATCGCCATACGGTGGTAGCGAAACGGCAAACAACCAACAATTGGTAAACCTGTTGGAAGACACGCGCTTGCAGTTGCAACAAACAGGGCAATGGGCAAACGTGGATATTCGGTTTATCGGTTCGCCTGTTATTGCGGTAACCAATGCCAACCAAATTAAGCAAGACAGCTTGTTGGCCATGGTGGTTTCGCTTTCGCTTATCATTCTGCTCTTGTACAAGGTATTTAAAAATGTGCGCTCTTTGGCGTTAATAGCAGGTGCTACCTTGTTTGGATTTGTGTTTGCCATGGCGTTTATCGGGTTGATAAAGGCACATGTTTCATTTATCGTATTGGGCATTTCGTCCATTATCATTGGCATAGCCGTAAACTATCCGCTTCATTACCTGTATCATTTAAAACACCAAAATGCTACAGGATCCGGGCACGAACAAACCTTGCGCCACCTGATAACTCCTTTGCTTATTGGCAACATTACCACCATAGGGGCGTTTTTAACCTTGGTTCCTTTGCAAGCCAATGCGTTACAGGATTTAGGCATTTTTTGTGCCGGTATGTTGGTGGGTACTATGCTGTTTGTGCTGTTGTTTTTGCCGCATTTAACCGGCAAAAAGGCGGTGGTATCAGAACACGACATTAACAGCAAAGGCCTTGTTTGGCTTTCGGATATACTGCAAAAAGTACAAAACCACCGCTTAACGTTGCCTGTTATTGTGTTGCTTACGGTGGTGTTGGGCTACTTTAGCTTGCAAGTGGAGTTTGATGCCAATATGAGCCACATCAACTACATGACTGCGCAACAACGCACCGATTTGGCGCATTTGCATAGCCTTACCCAAACCAACACCCAATACCAAACGGTGTATGTGCTTGCCAAAGAAAATACACAGGCGTTGCATGCCTTAGAACCTTTGTTGGATAGCCTGCAAGCCACCTCAAGTGTAGTGTCTTACGCATCGCCTACGCATTTTTTACCTGCTCAGGCTGTACAGCAAGAACGTTTAAGCCGTTGGCAAACCTTGCAACAAGACCCTCGTTTGCAACGTGCATTGGCTATGTTGCCGCAGCAAGCCGAAGCCCTTGGCTTTGCGCCTCATTGTTTTGAGCCTTTTGCCCAATTGCTAAAGGCAACGTCGTTTCCGTCTATTCCTCAAACACCCCAAGGCCACCAAGATGCCATTAGCTTGTTAATGACCCCATTTTTTACCTCGCAAGGTGTCTTGCTAAAAGCTCAAGTGCCCTTTGAACACGTGAAGGCGGTGGAGCAAGCCATTGAGCAAACGCATTTGCCGGTGTTGGTGTTTGACATGCAAGCGGTAACCTCGCGCATAGCCACATCGCTTAGCAACAACTTTAACTACATAGGCACAGCTTGCTCTATTATTGTGTTCTTGTTCTTGCTGTTATCGTTCAAAAAACTAAAAATTGCGTTGGTGGCATTTATCCCCATGGTGGTTGCGTGGATTTGGATAATGGGGCTTATGGCGTTGTTTCATATACCTTTTAATATAGTAAACATCATATTAGCCACCTTTATATTTGGACAGGGCGACGATTATACCATATTTATAACCGAAGGGCTTATCCAAGAAAAAGAGCAGGGGATACCGGTATTGCAATCGTACAAAGGCAGTATTTTGCTTTCGGCCATTATCATGCTCTTAGGCATAGGCACCTTGTTGGTAGCCTCGCACCCCGCCATGTACTCCTTGGCTCAAGTAACCATTATCGGCATGTTTGTGGTGGTGTTTATGGCTTGGGTTCTTCCACCCATGCTGTATAAAGTGTTATGTGGTAAGTTTACGTAAAAACATTTGCATATCTCGCACATAATCATTACCTTTGCGGTCGCATTCGAGTAATGCACTGAAGTTATTAATTTTTAAATTATTATTTGAAATGGCAACTAAAATTAGATTGCAAAGACACGGCCGCAAAGCGTATGCTTATTATCACATTGTTGTAGCCGATGTAAGAGCGCCACGTGATGGTAGATTTATTGAGCGTATTGGTTCTTACAACCCTAACACCAATCCTGCTACAGTAAATTTGGACTTCGAAGCTGCTTTGAAATGGATTAACTGTGGTGCACAACCAACTGACACTGTTCGTAATATTTTGTCTAACGAAGGTGTTTTGTTGATGAAACACTTAATGGGTGGTGTTAAAAAAGGCGCCTTCACCGAAGAAGTAGCAAAACAAAAATTTGAAGCTTGGAAAGCAGACAAAAACAAAGCAAACGACCAAGTTGTTGCTAAATTAGCTGCTACCAAAGAAGCTTCTGCAAAAGAACGTTTGGAAGCTGAAAAAGCTGCTAACAAAGCTAAAGCTGCTCAAATCGCTGCTAAAAAAGCTGAATTGTTGGCTGCACAAGAAGCTGCTGCTGCCGAAGCTGCTGCTGAAGAAGCTCCCGCTGAAGCTGCTGCAGAATAATTGTAGCGCACAAGCAAACACAAAAGGGAACCCCAATCGGTTCCCTTTTTTCGCTTTTAGAAAATATCGATTAGTCAATTCATTTTTGCGCAGCAAACTAAACGACTCAACACCTAAACGACTAAACATGATTCACGAATACGACATACGAGTTCTCCCCAAAGTGGCTTCGGCCGAAAATTTTATCAAAGAGTTTTTGGCGCGCGAAAAAGGCCTTGCCTTAAAAGATATTACAGCCGTACAGGTGTTGCGTCGTTCCATTGATGCTCGCCAACGCACCGTGTTTGTTAATTTAAAGGTGCGTGTGTTTGTGCGCGAACAGCCCACCGAGCCTGTGTTGCTGCAAAACAATTACCACGATGTAAGCAATAAGCCTACGGTGGTAGTGGTAGGTGCCGGCCCTGCAGGTTTGTTTGCCGCCTTGCGTTTAATTGAGTTGGATTTGCGACCCATTGTGTTGGAACGCGGTAAAAATGTAAACGACCGCAAGCGTGATATTGCTCAAATTTCGCGTCAGCACAAAGTAGATCCCGAATCCAATTACAGTTTTGGCGAGGGTGGAGCAGGAGCGTATTCGGACGGAAAACTATACACCCGAAGCAAAAAGAAAGGCGATGTAAACCGTATTCTTTCCATATTCTGTGCGCACGGTGCTAACCCCAATATTTTAGTAGATGTTCATCCGCATATTGGTACCGATAAATTGCCCGATGTGATTAAAAACATGCGTCAGCGCATTATTGCCTGCGGTGGTGAGGTACATTTTCAAACCAAAGTAACCAATTTAATAGTTGATAATAATGAGGTAACAGGCGTTGAAACCCACAACGGAAACACCTTTATGGGTCCTGTTATTTTGGCTACAGGCCATTCGGCACGCGATATTTACGAACTGTTGTACCAAAAACAAATTGCCATCGAAGCCAAAGGCATTGCCGTAGGTGTACGTTTGGAACATCCGCAAACCCTTATCGACCAAATGCAATACCATAGTCCAAAAGGCCGTGGTGAGTATTTACCCGCTGCCGAATATAGCTTTGTTACGCAGGTAGAAGACAGGGGTGTGTACTCGTTTTGTATGTGTCCCGGTGGCTTTGTTGTGCCGGCTGCCAGTGGTCCGGAACAAGTGGTAGTAAATGGTATGTCGCCTTCTAATCGTGGTTCAAAATGGGCCAACTCGGGCATGGTGGTAGAAGTTCGTCCCGAAGATTTGCCCCTTGACAAAGACGTTGCACCTGTGTTTAATGTGATGCGTTTTCAACAAACCATGGAACGCGATGCTTACGTTAATGGCGGTATGAGCCAAGTAGCACCTGCGCAACGCATGGTTGATTTTGTGAATCGCAAAATGTCTTTCAATTTACCTACCACATCGTATGTGCCAGGTGTTTTGTCGTCGCCTTTGCATTTTTTACTTCCTACCGAGGTGTCAAAACGCTTGCAACAAGGCTTTAAAGCCTTTGGTAAGTGGAGCAAAGCCTTTTTAACCAACGAGGCCATGCTTATTGGCGTTGAAACACGTACGTCGGCGCCCATTCGTATTTTGCGTGATAGTCAAACCCTTCAGCATGTACAATTAAAAGGTCTTTATCCTTGTGGCGAAGGAGCAGGGTATGCCGGTGGTATAGTCTCCGCTGCCATCGACGGCGAACGCTGCGCCGAATCTGTTGCATTAGCAATGGTTTAGTCGATTTTTAGTGCTATATACTTCGTATTTCACAAATAATCCCTATATTTGCCGTGTTATTAGAAAATGTAAGTGAGTTACATTGATAAAAAATTAGCAAAGTAATTAAGTTAGATTTCTTTTAATAGGTAAGAAATATGAAAAACAAGTACATCGATTTAATTGAACAAACGGCAGATTTTCCTACTGACGAGTTTAAAGTAATTGACAACGAATTGTATTTCAATGATATACCATTAATGGATATTATTGAACAGTACGGTACACCGCTTAAAATTACCTACCTACCACGCATTACACAGCAAATTCAAAAAGCACGCAGAATGTTTAATGTGGCTATGGCAAAGGTAGATTACAATGCCGATTACCATTATTGTTACTGTACCAAGAGTTCGCATTTTTCATTTGTAATGGAAGAAGTGCTTAAAAACGGTGTTAACGTAGAAACATCTTCGGCCTTTGATATCAACCTATTAGAGAACTTGCACGAATCAGGAAACCTTAAAAAAGACACCTATATTATATGCAATGGATTTAAACGTCCACAATATGTGGAAAATATCCAAAGCCTAATAAATAACGGATTCGAAAACTTGGTGGCTATTTTGGATAACAAATTTGAATTAGATTTGTTATTAAACGGTGCACAAAAGAAATTTAAAGTAGGTATTCGTATTGCATCCGAAGAAGAACCTAAGTTTGATTTCTATACATCGCGTTTGGGTATTCGTTACAACGATATCTTACCTTACTATTACGAAAAGATTAAAGACAATCCGCAAATTGAGCTTAAAATGCTTCACTTCTTTATCAATACCGGTATTAAAGACACCGCTTACTATTGGAGTGAGTTAAGCAAAGCAGTTGAACTTTATTGCGAGTTGAAGAAAATTTGTCCTCAATTGGATAGTTTGGATATTGGTGGCGGTTTCCCCATTGCTACACACCTTGACCACAACTACGATTACGAGTACATGGCCGAAGAGATTGTAGCACAAATTAAAAACATTTGTACCCTAAACGGCGTACCCGAACCCAATATCTTTACCGAATTTGGTTCGTTTACAGTAGGCGAAAGTGGCGCTATTTTGTATAGCATTGTCAACCAAAAACAACAAAACGACCGCGAATCGTGGAATATGATTGACAGCTCGTTTATCACCACTTTGCCCGATACATGGGCCATTAACCAACGTTACATCTTGCTTGCCATTAACAATTGGGACAAAGAATACCAACGTGTACACTTGGGTGGCTTAACCTGCGACAGCGAAGATTTTTACAGTGCAGGACACAACAACGCTATTTTCTTGCCAAAAATAGACACCAAAGCAGAGCAACCACAATACATTGGTTTGTTTCACACCGGTGCATACCAAGAGTCGTTGGCAGGATTTGGTGGTATTCAACACTGCCTAATTCCTTCGCCCAAACACGTGGTAATTGGCCTTGACGAAGAAGGCGAGTATTAAACCAA
>JAFOWX010000145.1 GCA_017391905.1 Paludibacteraceae bacterium
CACCTACAAATTCAGGATCTATCTCTACGGTAAAGGTCTTGCCATTTTTATTGGCTTTTTTGCCATTTACGGTAATGCTATTGATGCCTAAGGTTATATATTTTACAACAACTTCTTTGTAATTAAAATGCAGTGACCCCATGGGCAAGAACTTAATTTCACTCGCGTTGGAATTAATTTTATCAGAAGCAATAGAACAATCTTCGAAGTCTGTTCCTAATTCTTTATAATAGATTTCTTTCCATTTATCTCCAACTTTCTCTTGCACACCAATTCCACCTGTTGACCACAACTGTTCTTTTGCCTTGAACGAAATGCTATTGATAGGTGCCAACAATGTGTACGATTGTTCTAATTGTCCTCCAGAGGCCGCTGTAGCAAACTTATACAAATCTATTACTGAACTTTGTATAGTTGTTTCCAATTTATTTGGATTACAATAGAACGTATAGGTTTTGGAATTGGTTTCGTCGTCATTATCGGTAACGGTGATGGTACGTTTATTACCTTCTATTTTACTTTCCGTATATACTTCTAATGGATCTGTTACAGGTATAATATCCCCAGGATTACCTTTTACTACATACTGATATACATTGGAGTCAAAGGCAGGGTACATTTCAACATCGCCCTTCCAAGTAACACCCATGCTTACGCTTGATTGTGCCACACTACATGCAAGGGTATAGGTAACATCTGCAACAGCTGGCTGATTAGCGATAACGGTTAATTGGTAATTATTACCTACTTTGGCTACTTTTACCTCTTGTTCTGGGTAGTTTTTAACTACCTTAAGTTCTGGCAAGGTGGTGGTTCCATAACGGAACTCTTTGGTATAGTTAAACACACCTTCTTGCATAACAACCGGAGCTTCGTTAGCATTAACAAATTCTATTTGTCTCAACACGTTGGGTAAGCCAGAATAGGCTTTGGTAAAGTTAATGCTATAGGTTTTGGTGGTAACACCATCCTGAGCAGTTACTTTTAAGGTTGTAGTACCATACAAACCACCTTCTGAAACCTCAACTTGTTGCTCGGTTATGGGGTATTTATTGTCATAAAGGGCATGTTGGAACAAAATAGTGGGTGCTTGGGTTGTTCCGTATGGCAACTCTATGGTATAGTTGTCTGTGGCAGGGTCAAAACCAGGCAATTCGTTGTCGTCAAGTATAATGCTACTTAAGGTGGCATCGTTAGACTCTGTTACACTAAAGTGTAGTGTATAGGTAGAGGTTGTTTCACCATCTTGGGCCACTACTTTAATAACGGTAGCACCATTAACCCCACCCTCTTGCATGGTAATAGATTGGTTCTCGGCACCTGGAACAGGCTGAATAGCAGGCAATACCGTAGAACGCCAAGCCAAAGGCGAAATAGTATATTCGTAAGTATTTGAATCAAAACCAAGTACCGATTCAAACTGACCAGCTTGTTTGTTATACACCAAAATATCTTGTAGGCTACTATTGGTATTAACCACTTGTTGGTAGTTAATTTGATAGGTTTGTGTGTTACCGTTTTGGGCTGTTACGGTTAATGTACAGCCATTTACACCTTGGTCATTTACCACTACTTGTTGGGTAGCATCTTGTTTTTGATAGGTAATAACGGGCAATGGTTCGCCTTGAATATACGATAGCTGGTAGGTAAGCTCATCCTTGTCAAAGTTAGGCAACATTTGGCCATTGGCAAAAATACCTAATAGCGTTGCATCCGTTAAAGACTCTACTTTAAATGTAACGGTATAGGTTTGTGAGCTACCTTCGGGCGAGGTAACGGTAATATGAGCATCGCCTTCTAACAAAGGCAACGACATGCTTACGTGTTGGCCATCGGCTGCAACGTATGTTACCGCAGGTAATTGGGTTGTACCAACAGGCAATAGGTAAGTATAGGTTAATACTTCGGGGTCAAATCCGTCTAATTTTGTACCATTTACGTTAATGGCAAGCAATTTGGTTTGGTTTAGTTTTTCTACCGAGAAATGTAGGTTGTACACATTTTTAGCACCATCGGCTGCTATCACTACCACTTGGGTGGTTCCATACAAACCTCCGCTAATAATTTGCACGGTTTGTAGTTTATCGCCCACGGTATAGGTAATGGTAGGCACTTGGGTTGTACCCATAGGCAAGGCTATGGTATAGTCGTTAATATCGGGGTCGTATCCAAACGCTTCGCCATTTACCCACATGTTTTTAAGTTTGTTGTTGTCTGACATTTCACGCACAAACTCAATGGTATAAACGTTCATGTTACCTTGTTCTGGCAACACTTCGATACGTGCTATACCCGTTAGTTTTGGCATGGTGGTGGTAATGGTTTGACCGGGATAACCTTGGGCTTGCACAATGGGACATTGAGCTAACTCGGGAGCTAACACATAGCGATATGCGTAGGTTTCTGGATTAAAGTCTGCCAAAAGTTGGTCACCTACGTAAATGGCTTGCAAATTGGCGTTTTCCGATTTTTCTACGGTAAATGTAAGCTCGTAGGTTAAGTCGGTGCCGTCTTCGGCCACTACTTTTATTTGGGTTGTACCGTTTACACCGCCTTTAATCATGGCCACACGTTGCGCCACATCGTTTTTAACAGCTTCGATGGTTGGCAATGTGGTTGTTCCAGGAGGCAATACAATATCATACAACAGGGTATTAGGTTCAAAACCTTCCAATGAGGTTCCACCTATTACAATATCTTTTAAGGTTGCATCCGAAGAAACTTCTACCGAGAAAGAAATTTTATACTCCATGGTAACCCCCGTTTGTGCCTTAACAATAACGGTAGCCACACCGTTTACACCGTGGTCTTCTACACGCACTACTTGGGTAGGATCGCCTTTTTCAAAGCTAATGGTTGGAACAACGGTAGTGCCACGTTTTAAGCGGCAATCATATTGGGTTACTTCTGGATTAAAGGCAGGGGTTAAATCGTGTCCTGCTACTTGCAAGTTAGCCAATTTAGCATTGTCAGATAGTTGTTGTGTAAAGGTAATGCTATACACAGAGGCGTCGCCGTTTTGTGCACGCACCGTAAGTTTAGTTACCCCTTCTATAGTCACGCCACTTTCGGATGCTGGGTTTTTGGTAACCACTTGATATGCATCTGCCGCATGCCAAGTTACTACTGGACGGGTGGTTGCAGCTGGATTTACGTTATAGGTGTAATCAAACACATCGGGGCTAAAGCCTGGCAAAGCCACACCGTCCACCAATATATTGTTTAAGGTATGAACGGTAGATTTTTCTACGGTAAAGGCAATACGATAAATGGTTTTGTTACCATTTTGCGCCACAACGGTAATACGCGATGTACCATCAACCCCTTCGTTAGTAAGGGTAACGGCTTGGTATGGATCGCCTTGTGTCCAAGTAATTTGAGGTACTGTGGTTGTACCTACAGGCAAGGTAACTTGGTACTGGGTGGTTTCGGGATCAAAACCAGCAACGGTTTGACCAGCTACTTGCAAGTCTTTTAGGAACGAATAGCTTGATTCGGTTATTACGTAACTAATACGGTAAGTACGTGCCGTACCAGCAGGAGGTGTTACCACAATGGTAGAACGTCCGTCTAAACCGTTGTTGGTAATTTCTATTTTTTGATCGCCGTCTGCGTATTTAGATACAGCCTCTATGGTAGGCGCTTGTGTGGTTCCCAAAGGCAACTCTACCAAATAGGTATTGGTGGTAGGTTTAAAGCCTGGTATGGGGTTACCGTTAATTAAAATGTCTTGTAAGGTGTTATCCGTTAGCTGCCCTTCTTTTAAAGTTAAGTTGTATGTAACCGAATAATCGGGGTTGGCTGCAGTAGAAATTACTTTTGCCACACAGGGGAATTGGTGACAAGATTCTATTTGAACGGTTTGGTCTGCTTCGCCTTTTTGTACGGTAATAACAGGATCTTGGGTAGTACCATACGCTACATCCACCACATAATCGGTTACGTATCCCGAGAACGAAGGTACAGGTACGCCATCTACAAAAATATTATCCAAACGTGGATTGGTAGAGCGTTTGCGTACAAACATAAGGGTATAGGTAGAAGTAGAAGAACCGTCTTCGGCTGTTACGGTAATGGTGGTTGGTTGGCCTAAATCGTTGGCTTTATCAACCATTATTTCGCTACCCGACAAGGTACGTCCACTACGTTTGCAAGTAATGGTAGGAATGTCGTTTACGGTAGCAAATTCGCCCAACTCTATGGTATACGTGTAGTTGTTGGGGTTGAATCCTTCCAAAGGTCTGCCACCTAATCTAATTTCGTGAATTTTAGAACTATAGATAAGGCTAATATCATCTACAATCATGTAGTTACCATTGTATAAGCCATCGTTTCTACGTCCTTCGGGGTAGTTTGATGCCGAAAGAATGACGTTCATTTTTTCGGGTTTTTCGTCGTTGTAGTACGAAATAGGCACTTTAATTTGTGTCCAATTGCCGTATTGTTGAGAGGTTTGGAACCAACCTTCGCCAATTTGGGTGGCTGTTTGAGCAGTACCGCAAGTATTGGGGTCTGTTTCTCTACGAATATCCGATTCTTCGTCGTAGTGAGTGGTGCTTGAGCAACTTCCATCTTTGGCTTTGTATTTGTCGCCACGCGAAGTGCCTTTCCATGAGTAATACACCAAGTTGATGTGTTCTGTGCCCTCTGACACACGTTTAATCCAAACAGCCATGGTATCGGGGCGAGCGGTAAATTGCATACCACCATCGGTACCTGCTGTTGCAGTATTGGTTTTAAGACCATCTATATACGCCCAAGGTTGGCCTATAGAAATCCACGAGGGCGAAATTTCGGTTATACCTGCAGCGCCAACTTCCGTATCAACCAATTTGGCTGCATACGAGCCAGAGCGTCTTTCGTCTGTTCTATGTACTACTTGGCCATATACGTTAATACCTAATGCCACCTTGTGGATGTTTGCACCATTCCACGTAGCACCTAAAGCGGGTTGGCCATTAAAAGAATCACTCCAATCTTCAAAACTG
>JAFOWX010000146.1 GCA_017391905.1 Paludibacteraceae bacterium
CAATGATGTGTTTGGGTTTGAAGGATGGTAATTTTTCATGATGAAAAAGATTAGTAATTAAGTTCTATTTTGCAGAGTAATGGGGGCATACTCTGTGAATTTGTTTTCTGCGTGCAAAGGTACAAAATACAATTTGGATAAGCAAAAAAGGTTGCACACCCTACGGGCGTGCTGGGGTGGAGGGGGCGTTTAATACAGGCCTTGTCGGGCTTCGCACCTCCAAGACCTGCCTATTACCTTTGTTAAACCCGCTACGCGGGTAAAGCTATTGCTGGAACTTCGACCCTTCGACAGGCTCAGGGACCGCAAGCTCAGTGACCGCATTGCTCTGGCACCTGCCTATTACTATAGTTTGACCCGCGATGTGTGTAAATCTATTGCACAACAATATAAGATTTTAAAAAATCGGTAATTTGGCGCGAGTTTGTTCGGTAGTTTGGCAAAATTCATTTGGTATATGTGACCGGCACAATAAAAAAGGAATTACAAAATATTTTGTAATTTAAGATTTATCCGTATCTTTGCAGTGACAGTTTCCGCCGCGCTTCCCATTAGAACAGCGAACCAGGGCGGAACTTTTACTTTTACATTTTATGAAATATTCTAAAGCCCCATTAGATTACTGCCAAATTCTTAGTCTTTTAAAGTCAAGAGGTTTATTAATTAAAGATAAAGGTATGGCTATCAATAACCTTAAAGTGATTAGCTATTTTCGGTTTGCAAATTATCTTACTCCAATGGAGGATGATAAAATTCTGCATGTGTATAAACCAAATAGTTATTTTGAAAATGCAATACATCTCTATTATTTTGATAAAGAGTTGCGAGGCATAATCTTTGATGCCATTCAATCAATAGAAATTGCACTGCGGTCAAAAATTACCAATTTTGTGTCGTTAAAATACGGAGCTTTTTGGTTTATGGAACCAACCTTGTTTAAAGATAATATTATTTTTAATCAATGTTTATCTCTTGTTAAAAATGAGATATTACGAAGCAAAGAAGACTTTATCTCGGAACATTATAAAAAATATACTGACCCTGATTTTCCTCCAGCATGGAAGACTATAGAGGTTATATCTTTTGGTACATTATCAAAGATTTTATCAAATTTAAAAGATTCTTCTATTAAGAAGTTAATTGCTAGAGAGTTTAATCTTCCGCAACATTTAGTTCTGGAGAACTGGGTTAAATGCTTAGTAAATTTAAGAAATTGTATCGCCCATCATGCTCGTGTTTGGAATAGAAATTTTCCTGCTATACCGCGATTCAATATTTCTTTGCGTGGTAAATGGGTTAGTAATTTCAATGTAAACCATGTAAAACTATATCCACAATTATGTTTAATAGAATATTTTATTCAAAATATTCAAGTTGAATGTAGATTTAAAGAGAAACTTATTGAATTATTAGATAAGAATCCAACGATTGATATTAATGCAATGGGATTCCCTAAGAATTGGAAAAATGAGGCATTGTGGCTCAATTGAAAGGTTGCACACCCTACGGGCGTGCTGGGGTGGGTGAGAAGGGGATGCTTCGTTTAACACAGGCCTTGTTGGTGCTGCGCACCTCCAAGACCTGCCTATTGCCTTAGTTTGACCCGCGATGTGGGTAAATCTATTGCACAACAATATAAGATTTTAAAAATTCGGTAATTTGGCGTTAATTCGTTCGGTGATTTGGCGCGAGTTTGTTCGGTAATTTGGCGCGGTTTTGTTCGGTAATTTGGAAAAATCATTTGCTAAAAGTTGGGAATGTTCTATATTACCTTTGAAATTTTGATGATTTTTCAACTTTCTGGAGTATATTTGCCACCCTAATGCTTTCTCGCGAAGCTCCATAAGGAGGCGACCCATGATGTTTTTGGACACTGCCTGGGGTTGCGTGAGATTTCGATCTATCAGAACAAGGTTTGCAGACTTTTTTGAAAATATTTTGGTTATTCTTTGCAGAATCAAAAAGTTGTTGTATTTTTGCATCACCAGAACCCGCCAAGCCTCTTAACAATGCTCAAATGTTGCGGGTCGTTTTGTTTTATAACCCGTCTTAATCTAAAGGCTATGCCGTATAGTATTTCTTACAACAAACCTTACAAATCAGCAAAAGACCTATATGTTTCTACCTTGTTTATTGACGAAGGTGTTGGCATATTATGTGGTGAAGCTCTGCAAGTCAAAAAATAAAAGAGGCCGCATCGGTGATGATGCGACCTCTTTCTTTGTATGTGCCCCTAAATCTTAAAACTTCGATTTTACGTAGGTGCCAACAAATTTGGCATCGTATTGGTTGGGGTAGTTTTCTTTCATAAAGTTCATAATTTTGCCCATGTCTTTTAGGCTGGTGGCGCCAAGGTCGGCAATGGCTTTGTCTAGTACAGCAGCCGTCTCTTCTTCGCTCAGCATTTTGGGCAAAAAGAATTGGATGTGTTCCAATTGGGCCAATTCTTCGTTTACCAAATCTTCGCGGCCGGCAGCCTTATACATATCGGCCGATTCTTTGTGTTGTTTAGCCACCTTTTGGATAATACCCAAAATATCAGATTCGGTGCACTCGCCTTTGTACTCGGCCGAGGTTTTGAATTTCATAATGGCGGTTTTGATTTCGCGAATTGCTGCAATTTTTTCGGCATTTTTTTCTTTCATCGCAGCCATTAGTTCTGCTTGTATTTTTGCTTCCATACTGTATATTTAATGAGTTAATATTGTATGCTCTTAATGCTTTACTAGTTACACCACGCCACTAAAGCCCATAAAGGCCATAGCTAACAAGCCGGCTGTAATAAGCGCGGTGGGCATTCCTTTC
>JAFOWX010000147.1 GCA_017391905.1 Paludibacteraceae bacterium
GATGCCATAACGAAGGACGGAACGGAAACGCCGACGATCGCAATGAACATTGTAAGGGAGTCCCAGAACTTGCCGCGGTTCAGAGCTGCCAGTGTACCGAGTCTACTATTGTAGATTTCTATCCTCTACAGGTATGCCATACAGGCTACACGCCTAATTTAATTTCTACTATTGTAGATTTCTCTCTTTTGCGGCGTTCATTTTCTTGGCTACTCGCCTAATTTAAATAAGTTATATTTGCAGTATGATTGAAATAATTAAGAAATATGCAAGAGAAAATAAGTTTGATGTTATATACCCATCAATGGAACTTAATGGGTATACTTATTTTCGTCTCGATTACCAACACAAGCCACGATATACAGGGCATCCAATAATAGTAAAAATAAACAATAGTAGAAATGTTGTAAGAGTAAGAGATTTAGAAGAGGCTTATATGGCTGCTAATAAGGTAAAAGCTCCCTTGATATTAACTTAAATCCATTTTCTTTTGCTGTATTTGATATTTCAAAGAAAGTGCAAGGTGATTACACTTTTTCCAACGATAAATACGTAGTTTGATACACTTTTTCAAGGGAGTTTTGAAAATTACGGCAACCTAACCCCTCTAGAGGCCACTAAAATGCGTTGCCATTGCTGGGCAGAAAGACGAATGTCAAGCGCCTCGATGCTGCGTTTTATGCGGTCTAGATTGCCACTGCCGTTTATGGGGACAATGCCGGCAGGATGTTGCGCTATCCACGCAAAAATCACCTTGTCGATGCCATCTACCCCTATTTCGTGAGCTACGCGGTCTAATTCCGCCACCACACGATGCGATTTTTCGCAATCTGGATGCACCAGTTTTCCCCAAGCCAAAGGCGAATACGCCATAGGACGAATGCGCTTTTTGAGTAGATAACTCAAATTGCCGTTTTCCATGTGTTCCAAACAATAAGGCGACACCTCTATCTGATTGGTGATAAGCGGCACATTGCAATAAGACTGAAGCATAGAAAAATCGTGCGCATAAAAATTTGACACCCCAAAATGAAGCACCTTGCCCTCTGCGTGCAATGTATCAAACGCACGTGCTACTTCCATAGGGTCTAACAAATACGACGGACGATGCAAAAGCAACAAATCGATACGGTCTGTGCGTAAATTTTGTAGCGACTTTTCCACCTGCCCCACAATATAGTCGTGGCTATAATCGTAGAACTGAATCTGCCTTTCAGGAAACTTGTCGCTCTGAATACAAATACCACACTTGGTAATGATTTTTATCTCGTTTCTAAACGCAGGGTCTAATGCCAAGGCATCTCCAACGAGTTTTTCGCAAGTGTAATTGCCATAAATATCCGCATTGTCAAACGTATCAATACCCATATCAGCAATGGTTCTCATCTGCCACAGCAACTGCTCACTGCTTAGGTGCCAATCATTGATGCGCATTTGCCCGTGCACCACCTGCGAAATAGAAAAATGAGGAGAAAGCGAAACCTGTTTCATACGTTAAGAAGTTTTATCGTGTTCACAAATATACTATTTTTTCCGTGAGAATGAAGATTTGGTAAAGTTTTCTCACACCTGTAGCAAAAAATGACACACCCCACTCCTATTTCTGTAGCAGAAAGTAAAATGACCTTAAAGACCTATACAAAGACTTTTAAGCCCACCCTTCTCTACTTTTACGATAACTTCACTAAATATACAGATTTAAGTATTCTTATCAAAGATACATAAAAATAATTCACGCACAATCCAACCTGTCGGAAATTCCGACAGGTTGCTATTTCTAATACATCAAGCAAAGCGTTGTTTGCTTAGATTTTGTAACAAACCTGTTTCATTTTACCTGATTTTATCCAAAAGATGCACAAAACAGACGTTTTTGTGCATCTTTTTTGTTGTTTTTTGCACACATCTACTACTTTTGCGCAAGTTTTTAACACCTTAAACCATGACAAAATTTAAAGACAATTGCGTGCTTATTACCGGCGGTGGTTCGGGCATTGGACGCCTAATGGGCAAAATTGCACTGCAAAAAGGAGCAAAATGCTTGGTAATTTGGGATATTAACGAACAAAATATGCAAGATACCAAACAAGAGTTATCTGCATACGGACGCGTTTATACCCAAAAAGTGGATGTTTCAAATAGCCAAGCCGTTGAAGATGCGGCCAAACAAGCCAAAGCCACTTGTGGTACCATTGATATTGTTATTAACAGCGCAGGCATTGTGGCCAATAACAAACCTTTTGATCAACAATCTTCTAACGATATAGAGCGCACCATGCGTATCAACGCAACGGCTCCTATGTTGGTAACTGCTCAGTTCTTATCGGATATGATTAGCAACAACAAGGGTCATGTTTGTAACATTGGTTCGGCAGCAGGTATGATTTCTAACCCCAATATGTCTGTATATGCAGCCAGCAAATGGGCGGTAATTGGTTGGTCAGACTCGGTTCGCATTGAGTTGAAACAACAAAAAAGCAACGTACACGTTAGTACCATTGCTCCTTACTACATCAACACAGGCATGTTTGACGGTGTAAAATCGC
>JAFOWX010000017.1 GCA_017391905.1 Paludibacteraceae bacterium
TCAAAATTAAAATGATGATGAATAGAATAGATTTTTACCTTACATAGTGATAACAGCGAGAACAAAGCAAATAATCTTGTATATAATCTACTGTTGGTTAAAATATAATCATACTTTCTACATGTGTTTAGTTTGAACAAATAAGCCAAACTATACAAATACTTTTTGGTGGTACATAAGTCTTTATCTAACAAAAAGTCCACATGAAACCTTGTATCTTTTCGTAAAGACTCAATAAACATTTTATCATATATCTGTCCCCCTGTAATTCCTTCCGCATATTCGGGGTAAATGATTAAGATTTTTTTCATGGAAAATACTTATACCTATTTTACTGTTTTTTCAATCTACTTTTCTTCATTCCCTACGCTATCACTTAATCCTCATGCCAATCTAACCTATTATCTGCCTCGGGAGGATAAGATAGCACATTATAGTAGGGAACACACCCATAATTTGTAGGTCTTCCTGTTAATTCGGAGATTGCAGTTGAACGCAAAAGAGCCTGAAACGGAACCATAAAAAATACAAACAAAAACACCATTAACACCGCCTTTGTAGCTGCAGTAGCTATTGATTTAAAGTTTATTTCATCCATAATACGCACACAAGCAGCTATACCAAAGACCATGTAATACGACTGAAATCTCCCTATGATAGTCATAGAATTTGACATGGCAGTTATAATAAAAGCAACCAACAAAGCATTGCGATAAAAACATGTTTTTTCATTGTTTTTAGTCTGCAACAATACTATCAAACACACTATCACAGAAGCAATATAGTATAAGCCTGTATTAAAATTTGCCTTATTCCCAAAAATAGAACCACTATAACTCGCAGCCAATCTCCCTAATCTTCCTGGTAACGCAGGCGCTATAAAATCTAATAGATATGCTAACAATTCGGGGAAAAAATATAGTATCTGAAAAAAGCCCAACAAAAGCAACGCAGACAACTTACTAATTCTCTTATTTAATAGATACAACGGTAATGCAAAAATAGCACTAATATGAAACAAACATGCTATACCTATCGTTAATACAAAATTAAGCGACTTACGTTCAAAAATATATTTACTTCCTAACAACACAATAGCCAAAGCAATAGATTGCCTCACCTCAGCCATTACAATAGAGCCAAAGAACATAAAGAAAAATATGGCAATAGACAGCACAGGATAGTTTGTATGTGCTACGTAGAATTTCAACAAAGCATACAATAAGAAGAGAGAAGCACAAAACTGAAAGACATAATAATTGCCAAATAGGTAGTAAAATAAATTTGATATAAAAACAAAACCAGGCTCCCATCGAGGATAATTTCCTACTACCGACATTGTATTAAATGCCTCTATATAAGCTGCCCAATCTGCTCCTGTATTATAGCGCAGCCCAACAAACAGCAACAGAAAAGTAAATACAAAATACCTTACTATTTTTACCTGATCTTTGCGAAAGCCACAAACCTCCAACAAAGAACCTGCAAATAGCAATAATACAAGTACTATATATGGCAAATAATCTAACATATTACCTCTTAACTAAGTTATTTTGTTTTTGCCCTTAACAGAAACAGAACAAAAACGGTAATCTCGGTTAACAACAACGAGACTGCTGTTCCGTACATACCAAACAGATACGACAAAACAAGCACACTACTAATGGCAACACACGCTGCCACCACATAGGTTTTGCTGAAATATTTTTTATCAGACTCATCGCCCATGGCCAATAATTTTAACTGCCCTATCACTCCACCCATACCCACAAAAATGGGAACAAAAGCCATTATTTTAAACAAGATATCTGTACCCTGATAATCGTCCCCTAAAAAATAAATCATCAACGGCGATGCAAAAAACAAAAAGCCCCCCAACAACAACATTGCTCCTATTACAAACCCAAATAAGTATTTTATTTTTTGCAGAGCCTCTTGTCTGTTTTGTTGTGCCAATCCAGCCACATACGGATAAAATACCTGCAAAACCGGCACTACCAGCATATAGCACAAAGCACGCATAATTCTATCTACAGCCGAATATTGTCCTACCTGTTCGGGCAAAGCAAAGTACCCTAAAATAAGCACAAAACAGGCGGTATAGATACTGGTTGCTGCCGTGGATAAAAACAAAGGGAAACTTTCTGACAGTTCTAATTTAATATCTTCAAAGGCAACTTTAATCAATCTTACCCAACGTTTTCTATAAATCATTACCAACGAAATGCCGGCTGCCACTACAGCCACCATTCCTTGCAAAAACGCAGCCCACAAATAATCATCAGGCGATTGTACCAACCAAAACGTAAGCGGCAGTACAGAAATTTTAGCAATGCCATTAAAAATAGAGACCCACTTAATTTGGCCTATTCCCTGAAACAAAAACACAAACAGCCCTGCCTGCCCCACAACTGTTAAGAACATAACCAACATGGTGGCACGATACACAGCAAACTGCGGCACCACAGAAACCAACAGCAACAACAAAAAGCTAAACAGCAACAGCCCCATTTTGGCATATACGGTTGCCGAAAATATTTTATTCAGTTGTTCCTGATTGTCTTTTGCCAAAGCTATTCGTTTGGTGGCACTTAGATTAAAGCCAAAGTCCACAAACAACATCAGGTATTGCGCTACAGACAGCGAAAAACCTATATACCCAAACTTTTCCGCGCCTAACACAACCATTAGGTAGGGCAAAACCAACAAAGGGACTATGTAGTTTAGCCCCTGCAAAGCGATGAGGTAAAACACATCTTTTACCTCACGCTTATTGTTTTGTAAAGCGTTTTTTACTCCCAAATTTATATCTTATATATACTTCACTATTTATTGCCATTTATCACCACCCAAACGCCGTTTTTATCACTACCCTCACGCTTTAGAATGCCTAAACTTTTCATCTGAGTCAAATCTCGTTCTATAGTGCGTTTGTTCACCGACATTATCACCGACATTTCTTTAACAGTCACTATCGGATTTTCTCGTATTAGTTTTACTATATTTAACTGACGTTCAGTTAGTTCTACACCGACATTTACACCGACATTTACTCCGACATTGTCTCCGACATTCTTACTATTATAAGAGGCATAAATAATAGTCTGAAACTGAGTTGAAGTAGATTTAAACATAGGCTTTAGGCTATCATTATACCCTTCTAAAGCTTAACCAACTTTTAGGTCGTTTTTCTTCAAGCATCACCTTAAAATCGTATGCTGTACACTCTCCTATCAGATTGTCTAAATTCATATATTCTACTAGTACGCTCTTGCAAAGACAACGCGTTGTTTTGAAGGTTTGCCTGTTACCATACAAACACCGGGAGTGGTATCGCCTTCTAATGGAATGCAACGAATGGTTGCTTTGGTTTCTTCTTTTATTTTTTCTTCGGTTTCTGGAGTCCCGTCCCAGTGACATAGCAAGAAACCGCCTTTTTCTATTTCTACTTTAAATTCTTCGTACGAATTTACCTCGCGCGTAACCGAAGCACGATAATCCAATGCTTTTTGGTAAATGTTCTTTTGAATAGCATCCAACAAATCTTTAATGTATGCTGTCAAGTTATCGAACGAAACGGTTTCTTTGGTTAGGGTATCACGACGAGCTACCTCTACAGTATTGTTTTCCAAATCGCGTGCACCCATAGCCAAGCGAACAGGCACCCCTTTAAGTTCGTATTCGGCAAATTTCCAACCTGGTTTTTTGCTATCGTCGTTGTCGTATTTAAAGCTGATGCCTACGGCTTTTAGCTGAGCGGTTAGCTCTGCCACTTTAGCATTGATAGCATCCAGTTGCTCTTGATTTTTGTAAATAGGAACAATAACTACTTGGTAAGGCGCCAAAGCCGGAGGAAGTACCAAACCGTTATCGTCAGAGTGTGACATGATAAGCGCACCCATTAAACGGGTAGAAACACCCCACGAGGTAGCCCACACCAATTCTTGTTTGTTTTCTTTGTTCATAAAGGTTACATCAAACGCTTTGGCAAAGTTTTGACCCAAGAAGTGTGATGTACCAGCTTGCAAGGCTTTACCGTCTTGCATCAAGGCCTCGATACAGAAGGTTTCTAACGCACCGGCAAAACGCTCGTTAGCGGTTTTTACACCTTTTAGCACAGGCACAGCCATAACGTTTTCGGCAAAGTCGGCATACACGTTAAGCATTTTAACGGTTTCTTCTAAGGCTTCATCGCGAGTAGCGTGCGCGGTGTGTCCTTCTTGCCACAAAAATTCGGCCGTACGCAAAAACAAACGAGTACGCATTTCCCAACGCACCACATTGGCCCATTGGTTGCACAAAATAGGAAGGTCTCGATACGAGTGAATCCAGTTTTTGTAGGTATTCCAAATGATGGTTTCGGAGGTAGGACGAACTATCAATTCTTCTTCCAACTTGGCAGCCGGATCTACTACCACACCACTTCCATCGGGATTGTTTTTTAGACGATAGTGTGTTACCACTGCACATTCTTTGGCAAAGCCTTCCACGTGATCGGCCTCTTTGCTCAAGAATGATTTGGGAATAAACAAGGGGAAGTAGGCATTTACGTGCCCTGTATCTTTAAAACGTTGGTCTAACTCACGTTGCATTTTTTCCCAGATGGCATAGCCATAAGGTTTGATTACCATGCAACCACGTACTGCCGAATTTTCGGCCAAATCTGCTTTAATTACTAAGTCGTTATACCATTGAGCGTAGTTTTCTGCTCTGGATGTTAGTTCTTTTGCCATTTAATTTATCTTTAATTATGCAAAAGTACTAAATAATGTAGAAAGTAAAAAGTAATTGACAAAAAAAGAATGCCCCATAAGGGCATTATATTACTAAAAATAAGCACTTTGAAACAACTATCGCCTAAACGCAACCACTATTTCCAACATAGCTGCTATTAAAAAGCACAAAAACCAATAGGGCTGTTGCGTAAACATAAAATAAGCGGTTGGGATATACAAGATACTGGCAAGATGTTGCATGCCGCCTAAACGTTTTTGCCTAAAATCGTTGCCTGTATAGGGCATTTTTAAGCGCGCCACAATAACCAACAAAGCACCGGTGCTAAACAAATAAGGCGCATTAAGCGGATACGCCAAATAAAACAAAGCGCCACCTGCCAACAACAACGCGCCTACCAAAAAAACGTAATCAAAAATCTTATTCATAATCTACCACGTAAACATCCTCGTTGGGCGCGTGCATGCGGTAACGCTCGCGCGCAAATTTTTCCAAGTCGTTTGTATCCGATTTTAACTCTTGCAAACGCTCTTGGTTTTGTTTGGATTTGGTTTGGTAATAGTCTATTTCTTTTTTCAGTTCCTTAATGGTAATGGTATTTTTTATGCGTGTTTGCAGGTTATGTTCGCGACTGGCAAACATAGCTACCAAAAATACCACAGCCACTAACAGGTATTTTAATATCTTTATATTTGAGGAAAGAAACTTAAAAATCTTTTTCATAGGCACAAAAGTAGCAGAGTTGTTTGAAACCACAAAATATTTACAACACAAAATGTACTTCTTTAAAGGCGTATCGTTTTGCCTGTCCGTTGCTACTTAGCACGTGCAAATACCCTCTGTTTTCTACATCTGTGATTTTCCCCTCAAATAGGCCTGTTTCGTCTTGATACATAGCCCATGTTTGATAACGATACAGCACGTTTAAATAGTCGTTGCGTATTTGCCGGGGATTATGCTGAGCCTGTAAATATGCCTGCCAAATAGTTTGTTGCAGTTCTGTAAGGCAGGTTTGCAAGGAATAGGTTTGGCCTGTTATCTGTGCCAACGAAACAGGATTGGGTGCATCGCTCAAAAACTCCATTTGATTGATATTCAATCCTATACCAACCACAGAAGAACCAATAACCGCCCCTTGCAAGTTATTTTCTATTAAAATACCGGCTATCTTTTTATCGTTCCAATAAATATCGTTTGGCCATTTTACCTTAAACCCAGCCTGAAACTTGTTTAAAAAACGCACCACACCCAAAGCCACTGCCTGCGACAACACAAATTGGTCTTTTACAGGCAACCAAACGGGGGTAAACAACATGCTAAACAGCAAGTTCTTATCTTTTTCAGACTCCCACACATTGGTTAACTGCCCCCTGCCGTTGGTTTGGTACGAGGTGTAAACCAACACGCCTTCGGGTAGTTGTTGTTCCAACAACGCTTGTTGTAGCCAAGCATTGGTAGAGTTTATGGTAGGCAAATAAATTTGTTGCATGGTTAGGTAGAAGCTACTGCAATGGCAGCTATGCTAATGGTTATATTGGGTATGTTTTGTTTTAATGTAATGGCTGCCGAAGCTAACGTAGCACCAGTGGTAATAACATCGTCTATAAGCAACACGTGTTTCCCCTGCAAGCCATGGGTATTTTGGAGCGAAAAGACCCCTTGGGTGTTTTGCCAACGTTCAAACACCCGCTTTTGGGTTTGCGTTTGGGTAGATACATTGCGTATCAGCACCTCTTCAGACAGCGGGATGTTGGTTTGCTTGGCTATGCCTTGTGCTATACAGGCTGCCTGGTTATACCCCCTGCTACGCAACCGTTTCTGGTGCAATGGAATGGGCAATAACACATCTATGTTTTGCAACCAAGTGGCGTTTTCTACCGCAAACTGCTCGCCCAATACATAACCCACTTGGGGTTTGTTTTTGTATTTGAGTGCATGCAACAAGGCTTGTAATGTACCGCCTTTGGAAAAATGCCCCCAAGCTGTAGCTTTTTCTATTTCTACTTTACCCCAAAAAAGTTGTTCTATGGGATTGTCTGCTTTGGTGGCATAGTGTGTTCGGGCAATGGCATACAGGCATTGCAAACAAACGGTTTGTTCGCCCGTAACCAACGGATTACCACACGCCACACATAGGTTTGGGAAAAGCAATTGCCAAAGCGATGTAAGATAAGTTTTCATGCCGAATTTGATTTAGAACAGATAGTGGGGCAAAGTTATTTTATTTTTTATAACTTTGCAACATGAGTAATCAAGATACATACCGCAAACTATGCCAAACGCGCACGGATATTCCACTATTTATGCAAGCATGGTGGTTGGATGCCACCGATTTGCCCTGGGATGTTATCTTTTACCAAGAAAAAGACCAAATTGCCGGTATCTACGTTTACTCGTACGTAAAAAAATGGGGCAAAACCCTTATCCTGCAACCTACACTCACCCAATACAGCGGGCCCTTTTTGTTTTACCCGGAGGGTATTTCGCAAACCAAGAAATATTCGTTAGAAAACAAGGCACATACCCATTTTATTGCCCAATTAGAGGCCAAAAAGTTTCATTTTTTGGAACAAAACTGGCACCACAGCCAACAAAATTGGCAACCTTACTATTGGAATAAGTTTAAGCAAACCACGCGCTACACGTACATTTTGGAAAACATAGCCAATACCCAGGCTATTTTTAAAGGTTTGTCCGAAAACAAAAAAAGGCAGTATAAAAAAGCAGAGGCAGCGTTATTTACGTTATCATTGCAATTATCGGCTCAGGCTTTTTATCAGTTTTACAACACCTGCTTGCAAGCCAAAGGCCAAACCATTATGTACTCGTTCCAGACATTTGAAAAATTATACAACGCAGCCAAAGAACGTGGGCAAGGGCAAATTTTTGCCATGTACGATAACCAACATCAGTTGCATACGGCCCTGTGGGTAATTTGGGACAACCATTGCGCCTACGACATGATTACCCCCATTAACGCTACCTACCGAAACAGCGGTGCCACCACACGTATTATTTTTGAAGCCATGGCCTTTTTGCAAGGCAAAACCGTGCATTACGATTTTGAGGGGAGCATGATTGAAGGCAGCGCGCACAGAAACCAACTGTTTGGTGCCAAGCAAGTGGCATACCACCAAATACAAAAAAGCCACAGCAAGTTACTCTCACTGTGGCGTATGCTAAAAAAATAGTGGCTAAATTATACCACCAAACGGAACACTTCCGCAAAGTAATAATAGGCCATTACGCCCGATAGCACCAAGCCAGAAACCGTGGTTAGCAAGTTGCCAACAAACGACCCAAAGCCTGCTTTTAGGCTGTCCGAAGTGTTTTTACCTGCCATCATTTCGCCCAAAACAGCGCCCACAAACGGACCTACAATCATACCCCAAGGCATAAACAGCAAGCCAACTAACAACCCAAGTACACCACCCCACTGTCCGGCCTTGCTACCTCCGTATTTTTTTACTCCCCAAATGGGAATAACGTAGTTTAGTATTTGTTGCAGTACCACTAAGGCCAATATAATCAGCATAAACTGTACCGAAAACGAACAGCCGTCCACGGCAAGTAGCAACAGCAAACCTATGTACGAAACAGGCGTACCCGGCAAAATAGGAAGCAAAGAGCCAGCCACGCCAATCAAGACGCAGATGGCTCCCAATATCATGATAAAAACATCCATATTAGTCGTCAACTTCTACCAAATTGCCGCTAAGGTCAAATTTTAATTCCAAACCGTTTGACATTTTAAGCTCGTAATCGCGGCGATTTTTTTCTAATTTTTTCACTTGCTCACCAGGCATATTAGCCGTTATGTAAGCCTGAATGGTTGCAGGAATCAACTCGGCAGGCACCACGCATTGTCTGCAATCAAAATCTTTCCACTCGCCATTGCCGTTAAATTCCAAACCATCGCCGTTGGCATACACAATCATGTATGACGAATCAAAAAGTTCTGAATCGTACATGATGTACGAAATACGGTATAGTGGATTGTTAGGTGCAAAGTATTTGTTGGAAAATTCTTGCGCTTGTTTGGGCAACTGCTCAAAAGATATGAGTTTTTCGGCGGCATTTATAGCTGTTGTTGCCAAAACAGCAACACACGCCATTAACAATAGTCGTTTCATATTTCTAAAATTTATGGTTTACAAAAGCAAAAATAACAGCCAATTTCATAACGAATGTATTTTTTTCTATAAAGAATATTAAAATTGATGATTCGGTGATACGGTGAGGCGGTGAGTTGATTATTCGATTCACCGATTACTCAATTTAAGTCTTGTTCTTTTTGCTTTTGCGCTTGGTATGCACTATCTTTGTGCGTTACTTTAAAGATTGCATTTTTATGACAAAACAATTTAAACGCACAACCGTTACATCGGCGCTACCATACGCCAATGGTCCTGTTCACATAGGCCACTTGGCAGGCGTGTATGTACCTGCAGATATTTATGTACGCTACTTGCGTCTAAAAGGCGAAGAAGTATTGTTTATTGGCGGTTCTGACGAACACGGTGTACCCATTACCATTAAAGCACGTAAAGAGGGGGTTACGCCACAAGATATTGTTGACCGCTACCACACCCTAATCAAAGATTCGTTTAAGGAATTTGGCATTTCGTTTGATGTATATTCGCGTACTTCGAGCAAAACCCACCACGGCGTAGCTTCGGACTTTTTCAAAAAATTATACGACAAAGGCGAATTTATCGAAAAAGAAAGCGAACAATATTACGACGAAGA
>JAFOWX010000148.1 GCA_017391905.1 Paludibacteraceae bacterium
AGAGATTACGGTGTATGGCTATATTGACACTGAAATGAATGTACTGGTTAAATTTCAATATGTTGGCAAAGATTGGGAGCGTTTAAAGAAGATGCGTTGTGAAGCAGAAACTGAGTTACGTAAAAGAAAACAAAATGATACTTATGAAAACAAATAAATTTATTTTTGCGGTACTGTTGATGCTCTTATTGGTAGGGTGTAAGGAACAAATATGGCAAAAACCTTTATCTGCAAATGTGTCTGTACATGTGTTTGAGAATGATAAGTGCAAGGTGTATAATGATTTGCTAGGAGAATATACTACGCCGTTGCTGGACGGAGTAGATTATGTTGATGCAACTGATTCTACAGCTGCATTCTGTGTAGATGGATTGTGCGGAATCATAGATGTGAAGACAGGAAAAATTATTATCGATGCCCAATATAGGGGAACTTGGGTGCTTTCTGAAGGTCTCATTGCCGTAGAAAATGATAGCAATAAAATAGGATTTGTCAACATTAAAAATGAGTTGGTAATACCTTTTATGTTTGAACGTGACATAAAAGAGACTAAATTGGGAAGTTCCTTTTATCAATTCAAAAACGGCTATTGTGTAATGGGCAATGGTAATGCTAAGTTTGGCTTTATAGATAAAAAAGGGAATTGGGTAATAAAACCCCAATATGACATTATGTCTCATTCTCAATTGGGATATTTTATTGTAGGACAAGGTGGTAAATGCGGTGTGTTATCGCCCAAACTGAAAAACATAATACCCGTACAATATGACAATATAAGAATCAATTCCAAAGACACTTCTTTTCTTGTAACAAACGATGGTTACATGTATCGTGTAAGCAAACAAGGTGTGTGTGATGATACTTTTACAGCAGATAGGGTGGAAAGGCTGTGGCTTATAGAAGAACTCGATAATGGCGAGACGCAAAAGGATTACTCTTGGCGATATGTAAAATTTGAGGTAGATGGACTTTGGGGCATTTACGATATGGACCTAAATCGTCCCATATTACCAGCCCAATATGATTCTCTGCGTTTAATTACATTTGATGTATTGGAAATATACGATAAAGATACAGAGACAGTCTCTCTTATCTCGTTGTATGAATTTAAAGAAGAAAATGGATTTTATGAGTAACTTAATAATGTAAAAAGATGATAAATAAAAACTTTTTTAGATTGACTTTATTGTTTATTGCTTTGATAGCAATTTCGTGTTCTGAGAATAAAAAATTTGATAGTGTAGAGAACACAGAAACGGAACGTTATAGCATCGTTTACAAAGACGGGAAATGTGGTGTATTTGATAAGAATGCCGATAGTCTGGTAACAGATATTAGTTATGATGTATTGGAATATTCTAAACGTGTGGAGCAAGATTCCATAGGGATAACAGTATGGATTTGTGAACAAGAAGGTTCCAAAGGACTATTGTTTATAACAGAAGAAACCAATGAATTTATGGGATTTTATCAGTAAAAAAGATTAGTAACATATTCTTACAAATTCCAAAAATGATGCACAGGGCCGTGTCCGTGGCCTATTTGGTAATCGGCACCAGCTATAATGGCTTGCTCTATGTATTGTTTGGCCGATTGGGCTGCTTGCGTTAAATCTTCGCCTCGGGCAATGGCAGCTGCAAAAGCAGAAGATAGGGTACAGCCCGTTCCGTGCGTGTTGCGTGTATTTACCCGTTTAGAAGGTAGTAGAGCTACGCTTCCGTCTTCGGCATTGTAAAAATAATCCACCAATGTTTCGCCTGTTAGGTGTCCTGCCTTTAAAAGCACCGATACACTTCCGTTCATAGAAAGGGCTTGTGCTACGTGGGCAAAATCTTTTTCGCTGGCTATTTTTTGGCCAAAAAGGATTTCTGCTTCGGGTATATTGGGCGTAATAACGCGTGCCAAAGGCATTAAGCGGCTTTTAAGCGAGTCAATGGCCGTTTCTTCTATGAGTCTGTGGCCCGAGGTAGAAACCATCACGGGGTCCAGTACCACGTTTTTAATGCCGTATTGCTCTATTTTTTGGGCCACTACATGTACAACTTCGGCCGAATGAAGCATGCCTATTTTTATGGCATCTGCGCCTATGTCAGAGAGTACGGCGTCAATCTGCCCGGCTAATATATCCAAAGGAACAGGGTGTACAGCTTCTACACCTAAGGTGTTTTGTACGGTAATGGCGGTTATGGCCGAAGCAGCATAACAGCCCATGGCACTAATGGCTTTGATGTCTGCTTGTATGCCTGCACCACCGCCCGAATCGCTTCCTGCAATGGTAAGTACGCGGTTGTAAGTTTTTGCTGTCATGGTTAAAAAGGTTTGGGAGCTTGTGGGTTGTGTAAATAATCGTAATTTTTTAGTTCGCCTTCGTAGCCGTATTCCCAAAAAGCGTATTCGCATAAGGCGGCTTGGGTGTAAATATTTGTCATGGCGCAACGTGTGTCCTGGTCTGTTTGTGCAGCCCATGTGTCAATAATATCCAACACAGCGTTTACGCCATGGGTAAATGCTTCGTTGCCGTATTCGGTAATCCACTCTTTGTAAGGGTTGTTTTCCAACTGAGCCGTTTTTAGAATGTGCAAGCCTACACGGTTGTAAATCCACATGCAAGGCAGCATACAGGCAAAAGCTATGTGGCTGTTTTTGCTATCTACTGCGTTTTTAATCAGGTTGTTATACGTTGTTGTTACGTCCGAAAAAGGCACATCGGTGTTAATGCCGTATTTTTCAATCAAAAAGTTGTGCATGATTTTTTCGCCCTCCATGCCGCTTTTGGCAATGGAAGTAAACAGCGCTTGGTTTTGTGGCGTGTCCATCATTTCGGCCAATTGGAACATGCAAGGATAGTAATTTTTTAGGTATAACTCGTCTTGCCCAATGTAGCTGGCAAATTTATCCAATGCCAACGTGCCGGCTGCCAATTCGTTGATAAATTTTTGCTTCAAAATGGCTTGGTAAATGGGGTAGGTGGTGCGCCAAACGTGTTGAGACCACAAGGTGGTAGCGTTGGCATCTACCAAGGCTTTTAGTTCTTTGGCGGCTTGGGTAGGGTCTTGTGCCGAGCAAATGGCACTAACCACGGCAATGCCGTTGCAACCTGTTTGCATCACGTCTTTGGCGGTGTTGGCGTTCATGCCACCTATGCCAACGGTAGGGTGAATTGATAACCTAACAGCATCTTTTAGTCCTTGTAAACCAAAGGGTTGTGCTGTGTCTGTTTTGGTAGGAGTACCAAATACTGGCGAAATGCCCACGTAGTCCACATCCAAACTGTTGGCAATTTCAAGGTCGTGCATGTTTTCTACAGAAAGCCCTATTATTTTATCGTAACCTATCAGTTTTCTTACGTCTTGGTAGGCCATGTCGCTTTGACCTATGTGTACGCCATCTGCGTCGGCAGCCAACGCTACGTCCACTCGGTCGTTAATAATAAGCGGAATGTTCAATGGTTTTAGCAGGTGCATCAGTTTTTTGGCAAGCGAAACAAATTCGCCTGTAGGAGCATCTTTTTCGCGCAATTGAACAATGGTTACGCCACCCGCAACGGCTTGTGCCACTACATCTTCTAACGGACGGCCAAGGGATAAACCTCGGTCTGTAACCAAATATAACGAAAGGTCTAACGGTTTTCTCATTGTTTTAGGGTGTCTATGAGTTGTGTCTCGGTTAGGGTATAAAGTGTGTCTATAAAATGGGTAAGGAGCGAGCCCGGTCCTTTGGCTTGTTGGGCGGCCATTTCGCCGGCAATGCCCATTACGGCCATGGCATGGAGCGAGGCTTCAAAAGGGTTGTGGGCATGAACGGCCACAAACGCTCCAATCATGGAAGAGGCGGTGCAACCCATGGCGGTTACACGTGGCATCATGGCAGAACCGTTGCGTATGGTTTCTACTTGTTTGCCGTCTGTAATGTAGTCCACTTCGCCACTTACCACTACCACAGCGCCTGTTCTTTCGGCTAATTTTTTGGCCGAATCTACCGCGTCAGTAGAACTACAACTACTATCTACGCCCTTGCTTTTTACATCGGCGTGTAGCAATGCCATAATTTCCGAGGCATTTCCCCTAATAATGGTAGGGTGGCATGCTTCTATAATTTGCCAAGCGGTTTGTGTACGGTATGCGGTAGCGCCAACGCCTACCGGGTCTAACACAATAGGGCCACCTGCTTGCTGTTTGGCTTTCCCGGCAATAATCATGGATTCAATCCATTTTTCGTCCAAAGTGCCGATGTTTATTACCAACGCGCCTGCCAATTGTGCCATGTCGGCAACTTCCGGGGCAGCGTGCGCCATAACGGGCGATGCGCCTATGGCCAACAATGCGTTGGCACTAAAATTCATGGCTACGTAGTTGGTAATGTTATGAACCAACGGCGATTGTTCTCTTACAGCCCTAAAATTGGCCAAAAAATGTTTGTGGTTAATCATAATGATAAAAAAATAAATGCCGTATTCCTATAAAAAGGCATACGGCATAAAATAATCTCCTTAAAATAAGTACCGTTTCCCTGCGCTGTTATTATACATATCAGGTTCATAGGGTATTATCTCAGCAAAACAGGTTTGTTTTGCACCCCTAACAGCGCGACGAAGATAATACAAATCAAGCAAAAAATCAAAACTTTTTGTGCGTAGAAACAAATTCATTATTTTTGTACTATGACAAATCAAATAGAAAGTCTATTTAAACACTACGGGGTACGTCCCACGGCTATGCGTTTGTTTATTTGGAAGCAGATAGAACAAACGGAGCATCCGTTTTCGTTGGGCGATATGGAGCTATGGCTCGATACAGTAGATAAAAGCACTATTTTTAGAACGCTTACCTTGTTTGAGGAACAGGGTTTGTTGCATAGTTTGGACGATGGAAGCGGACAAAAAAAATACTGCCGATGCGATGTGGCTGAGGTATGTTCGTGTCACCAACACCAACATGAGCACTATCACGCCATGCAACCCCATATAGCTTGTAAGCACGTGCATGCGTATTGCACAAAGTGCCAACGTACATTTTGTATCAGGACCGAACGTATTCCATTAGTGGGTGTTCCCCAAGGCTTTGAAGTAACAGATATTAACTATGTGGTGCGCGGTATTTGTGCCGAATGTCAAAAAAATAAGCTGACTATGTAGTCAGCTTATTGCTTTATAGTTAGTAGTCAACAAAAAGTGTGCAATTTTTGTCTATTTTGTGTGCGTTTGGTTGTAAGAAACTATTTTTGACGTATGCCTATGCCTTTGCTAAATACCTTCCAGCGGCTTATAAAGTGAATAATAACCAGTAGGCTAAAAAGCAAACCTAAGCCAAAATGTATCAACCCTGCATGGGTGTTTGGGGTGTTGGCAAATAGAAGGGTTATAATGCCCGAAATGCAGACTGCAATAAACGAAAGGGTGATGAAAAAGGCTATTTTCTTGGTAAATGATGGCTTTTTTATAAGTCCTTTAAACCAACCCCAATGTTGTTTTACGTGTATGGCAATGGCGCAGAGTAGGGCGATGTTGATGATGCCATGTGCAAGCGAGCCATATTGCCATGTGCTTTGGCTAAAAAAATGACCTGCAAAATGACAGGCCACGCCACTAAGGAGTGATGCGCTACCTAAAATAACTAAAGCTATATCGGTTTTAAATAGAGGTTTCATGGCGCAAAGATACGTTTTTTTAAAAGGATACCCATGGTTTAATGTGATTCTCTTTGGGGATTTTTGGGGGCTTTGCTCAAAGTAGTATCGCTGGCTGGGTAGGAGAGGAATTACGTCGCTTTGCTCCGTGATCCCTTTGCTCCCGCAGGGCTCCTTACAAAGCAAATTAAATGTAAAACAAATAATTTCACTTTTAAATGCAAGTTAAAACGGGCGGAAAGTACCAATTTTTGCAAGTTTTCGCCCGTTTAAAATTCGCTTTTTAAGTGCTATTATCTTAATATATAGGACAATAGAGAAAAGTAAAGGGTAACAAATCAGCATTGTTACCCTTGTTTTTTGTATATAATTAAACCTTGTTATCTTATCCAAAAAGTTCGTTTATTGTGATAGGTATAGGAGATATTTCTGAATACATATTTTCGTTCAATCCGTATGTTGTAACAATACTTACCTGAATACCACTTTTATGACCCGTTTCTTTTTGGAAACATTCTACCCTTCTAATAATATTTCTATACTCCTTTTCGTTTAGTGTATAATCATCTTTAGAATATTTCATCTCGCAAATTGTAACTATGCCATCTGCACGATCTATAACTAAGTCTATTTGTACTGCAGGTTGACTAGTTTGGCTACGCCATGCGTAATATTCATGACTGATAGTGTCAAGACGTAGTCCTTTTACAATTTGTCTTACATGCCACAAGCAAACCCGTTCAAATGTAAGTCCATACCAATTGTTTTGCTCTGGTGTACCAAGGTTATTGCGCCAGAAGTGCTCATCTGTTATACGTCGCACTCCAAACTTATAATGGAACAATGAGAAAAAATCAATTAGTTGATAAATGCCATTTTTCTTAAGCGAACCGTTATTGTATCTTCTTATAAAATCGCAATGTTCCAAGTCGTCTAGCATCTCTGAAAGATGCCCATTGTCTGATATTTTTAAATCTTTGGCGATTTCAGCTCTTGTGTAACCATCTCTGCGAGTGCTTAATATACGGATTATTTCCATATAACTGTCTGCATTCTTGAAAAGGGATTTAAATAATCGTTGATACTCATTTTCTAGTTCAGGTTCAGAAGAGAAAAACAAAGTGTCAATATTATCAGGAACATTCTTTTTAGGGTCAAGTAACCCTAGATAATAAGGAACTCCGCCTAATACCATATAGATTTGCATAATTGCAATTCTTGGCCATCTAAATTTTTTGTCTTTTAAGTATTCTTCTGTTTGTTTTAGTGTAAATGGGCGAAGATGTAGTGTGTGCGTTGTGCGTTTATGTAATCCAGCTTTATTGTTGACAATGTTTCTCATCATCCATGATGTAGCAGAACCACATACTACAAAGTAAATATTATCTATCCATGAAGCTCTGCTATTCCAAAATAAATCAAGTGCTTGAAGAAATCCAGAACGTGGCGTATCAAAGCAAGGTAGTTCATCTATAAAAACAACGATACGTTTCTTGCGAGTTTTAGTCTTGGATTCTAATAATTCGGCTAATTGATTAAAGGCCTCTATCCATGTAGTGGCTTTTTCTCCTTTATAACCATATCTACATAAAGCTGAATAGAATGCTTCCATTTGAACTTCTTTGGAACCATCTATAACCCCTGTTGCAAAAAAATCGAATTTCTCTTTAAAGAAATTACGAATAAGAAATGTTTTGCCTACACGACGTCTGCCGTAAATAGCTATAAATTCACTTCTTCCAGAATCGTAATATGTTTTTAGCTTTTCTAATTCTGTATCCCTTCCTATAATCCTTTCCATATATTGTAAGTATTTATTTGGATTAAATTTATCTTGATTACAAAGTTAGTATTTTTTTTAACAAATGCAAATAAAACGGGCGAAAAGTGCCTGTTTTTGCAGGTTTTCGCCCGTTTAAAATTTGTTTTTTAAGTGTTATTGTATTAATATATAGGACAATATAAAAAAAAGTAAAGGGTAACAAATAGCATTGTTACCCTTTACTTTTTTGTTGTGATTGCACCTTAAAAGTCAGACAACATTCTCCAGTTTTTGTTCTTCCGTTACACTGGCAGGACGAGCCATTGCTGCTAACAGTTCAATTGTAAATTTAGCCATTTCTGATTCTTTTTATAATCCTGATGCAAAGATAATGCCAATCTGGGTAGTCTTTTTGTATAACTGACAGAAATACATGAATGCTATATAGAATAGTAAAACAACTATATTTTAGGTCGATTATCAGACAATATCTTTAGAAATATTTCTGCACATTGCTTAATGTCGTTGTATTCATCCAAATTCTTTCCGTCCAGACCATTTTCAATCCAATCAACATACGAGGAACTATATATTCCTTTTATGCGACGACCAAGAGTGTCTATGTTCAGAGGCACTTTACAATTTGAAAGATTCATGCCGTTTACGATATGTTTAAAATATCTGTAGTCACCATCAATCGTAAAACCTTCATCAGCAGCAATACGGTAAATTGAAATCCAATGACGTTGCTTGCAGAACGTTTTATCCGAAGCTTGATAGCCTCCATGATTCATCATTTGGATTAGACTCTTACGGAGCACCTCTATTCTTTGTTCTTCAGTCAGTTCATTAGCGGGAACAAAAGACTCTGCTGCTATGCCAAATGATTCAACAGCTGAACAATCATAAATCTTGGATGTTTTTTCTATTGTTTGCTCTTTTGTAAATTCTTCGAGAGTTCTCTGGTCGTCAAGTTTTTGCTGATACTCAAACAAAC
>JAFOWX010000018.1 GCA_017391905.1 Paludibacteraceae bacterium
ACTGCATACCTTAATTTTGTATCATGTTAGCAATTCTGCTTATATCTTTAAATAAAGCTTCTTGCTTTCGCTATTATCTTTGCGAAGAATAAGGGTTAACAACAGAAGTATAAGAAAACATCCAACTTTATAAATTTGGCGTAAAATTGGATGTAAATCTCGTAAACGCTGATAATCAAGTGGTATTATTGAGAGCGAGGAATTACGTCGCTTTGCTCCGTGATCCCTTTGCTCCCGCAGGGCTCCTTACAGGGCAAATTAAAATGAGATAGGAATTTGTTCGCAATAAATTGCTCACAGATCCCTATCTCTGCCACGGGCGTCCTTGCAAAACAAATTTTTAATATAGAATGATATACCTTGGTATATCTTATTTTTTTATTACCCAATCAATCCCTTGTAAGTAAACTTACAGGTCTTGACTGGATAATAAAAAAAGACAGCAACATTTGTTGCTGTCTTCTATATTAAAAAATTGTTTTGCGGAGAGAGAGGGATTCGAACCCCCGGTACCTCTCAGTACAACGGTTTTCAAGACCGCCGCAATCGACCACTCTGCCATCTCTCCTAAAGAGTGGTGCAAAGATAGTGCTATTTTTTGAATCTAAAAATCTTTGGGGCACTTTTTTTGCAAAAATCAAGAAAATGTTGTAATTTTAGGTCATAAAAAGCAAAAATCATGCAATCAGCCATTCAATATGTCCTTTCTTTTCTGTTGGGTTACCCGCATTTAACCCAATACGTGGGCTATACTGCCAATATGCAGGATTGGAGAAATTACAAAGTGGTAGTTGTGCCGTCTTCTTTTTTTCAAAACCATGCAAATGGGACAGTAACCATGCCGTTGCTTCCTTTGTTGCAGTTAGACAATTTGCCTATCTTATTTGGTGAACCCAAAGTGCAAAAGGTGGGCGATACGTGGGTAATATATGCCGATTTGGTGGCGTCGGCTTTTTTTCTTTTGTCTCGATACGAAGAAACCTTGGTACACGAACGCGATACGCATGGTAGGTTTCAGGCGGTGTCTTCGTTGGCTTACAAAGCAGGTTTTTTGCATAGGCCTTTGGTGGACGAATACGGTGATTACCTAAAAAAATACCTGCAACAAGCAGGAGTTACGCTACCAACCCATCCTGCGCAAGCCACGGTAACGCTTACGCACGATGTGGATGTACCTTTTGAACACCGTACTACACGCTCGTTTTTGGGCGGAATATACAGAAGGCAATTTAAATCGGCCGTTAAAAATGCCTTTTCGTCCCTTCAAAACAACTCGGTTTATACATTCCCATGGTTGTTGGAACAAGAAAGCAAACTTCCCTTTGCCACGCAACTTTATTTTATGCGCATGCCTTTGATGCCTTGTAAACAGGATAAACCATACCTTAATTACCAAGGCAAAGACATGCAATGTTTAATTAACTTGCTAAAATCGCATAACGTAAAAATAGGTTTGCATACCAGTTATTACGCAGGGGCTAATCCACAAACTATTTTGGCCGAAAAAACGATGTTGGAAAAAGCCTTGAATCAGCCTATGTTATATAATAGGTATCATTTCTTGCGCACATGTCAAGTAACCGATATGGAAATCTTGCAACAAATAGGCATCTTGCACGATTATACGTTGGGCTTTGCCGATTGCATTGGTTTTAGACTCGCTACCACACGCCCCGTAAAATACCTCTCGCCCTATACCTTGCAAGTGGGTAGCATTACCCTGCATCCGCTCATGGCAATGGATGCCACCTTGTTTGCATACATGAAACTATCTTACCAGCAGGCCTTGGAGCAACTTACATCCCTCATGCAGTACGTAAAACAATACGGCGGCGAATGTGTGCTTTTGTGGCATAATACCACGTTGGCACACACCAACCAAACGCCCCGTAATCTACATAAGCAGTTTTATCAAAAAATATTGGAGCTATTGCAGATTACGTTTGGTAATTTCCACCAAAAAAGTTAACTTTACCCCATAATACAGACCTTATGAAAACGTACGAAAATCATTCCTTGCTTCCATATAATACCTTTGGGATAGATGTAGATGCTTCGTATTTGGTAGAATACGATAGCGAAGAAGAGCTTGTACAGTTGTTGCAGCTTGACCTATTGCGCGAAAATAAATTTTTGCACATAGGCGGCGGAAGCAATTTGTTGTTTATAGGAAACTACCAAGGCGTTATTCTCCATTCGCACATTATGGGTATAGAGGTTAAAAAAACTACCGAAACCGATGTGTTTGTAAAAGTGGGAGCCGGTGTGGTTTGGGATGATTTTGTGGCCTACTGCGTGGCAAAAAATTACGGTGGGGTAGAAAATCTTTCGCTTATTCCGGGCGAAGTAGGGGCTACACCTATTCAAAACATTGGTGCATACGGCGTAGAGGTAAAGGATGTTATCTACAAAGTAGAATGTATAGAGGTAGAAACCGGACAAAAACGTATTTTTACCAATCCCGAATGTCAGTTTGCCTATCGTAACAGCATCTTTAAGCACCAACTAAAAGGAAAATACATTGTTACGGCCGTTTGGTATAAATTAAGCCGAAACCCGCAGCTCAATGTAAATTATGGTAGTTTATCGGACGAAATAAAAAAATATCCCGAGATTACCTTGCAAAGCGTTAGAAACGCCGTTATATCTATTCGTCAACGAAAACTGCCCGAACCCAAAGTGTTAGGCAATGCTGGTAGCTTTTTTCTTAATCCAGTGGTAGATAAAGCCCATTTTGAGCAATTACAGCAACAATATCCCAACATGCCCTTTTACGCCCAAGATGACAATAAAGTAAAAATACCAGCAGGTTGGCTTATAGAGCAATGTGGTTGGAAAGGAAAATCGGTAGGAAAAGTAGCCGTACACGGTAGTCAGGCGTTGGTGCTTATCAACAAAGGTGGAGCCAATGGGTTGGATATTATCAACTTGTCGGATAGTATTCGTGCCTCAGTTCGCGAAAAATTTCAAATAGAGCTAACCCCCGAAGTAAACCTTATTTTTGGATAAATCACAAATGGAATATTGGATAGTCTAATATGTTAACTTTAAATTATATATTATGAAGAATTTTACAAAACTAAGTATCGCCTTTTTAATGGCTATGGCTTCGCTGGCTGGATATGCAGCAGAGCACTATGTGTACTATGATGGTACCCTGTCTAAACCTTCGGTGTGGGCGTGGAATGAAGATGAAAATTGCACATCAGCAGGCAAAGACGGATGGCCAGGCGATTTGATGACAAAAAAGGATGGTAAATGGTATTGGGAATTACCTGCCGGTAAATCTGTTCCTACCCAAATTATTATCAGTGAAGGAACTGATGCAACCAAAATTGGTGGCAAAGACCTTCCGTATGTAGATTGCGCCACTTATCACCAAGATGGTTCTACTACGGCAGATCCTACTATTCCGGTAATTACAGCATCTCCAGCTTCAGGTTCATTCTTTAAAGAAGGGGAAGATATTGAAGTTACGTTAACAGCAACGTTGGATGCCACTATTTATTACACTACCGATGGTACAGAACCTACAACTTCATCTGCTGTTTACACAGAGCCTTTGGTATTTACCGAAACTACTACCTTAAATGTGCTTGCAGTAACAGCTGCTGGTAAGACAGCCATACAAAGCTATATGTATACTAAAATGCCTAACCCAGATGATGTAATAGGTGGTGAAAACTTAATAACCAATTATTACAAAGTAAACCCAGATGGTAAAGTTGGTTCAAACAGAACCGTTAATGTTGTCATTGATAAAACATTAGGATACAGACATAAAGCTACCAATGCCATGTCAAACTGGACGGCAGATGATATGATTGCGCAAGGCGTAGCTCGCGACGTTTGTCAAGCTATGAAAGGTACACACGAACGCCCTATTGTGGACTCGTACGCTATTTATGCTGCATACGACGATGAAAACCTATACCTTGGTGTACAACTTGTATATGCCGTGTGGGATATTGGTGGTGAGGGTAAACAACCCGGTGAATCTAAACCTTTTAATTTTGGAGGACGTGCTATGTGGGCGTTTGACTTAATTCCAGTTGCTCAAATTG
>JAFOWX010000019.1 GCA_017391905.1 Paludibacteraceae bacterium
AACGCCCTTTGGTACAATGCCTTGAGTTTTGCTTTGAGCCTAAATCCCAATTCTGCACACACCCAAAAATGGAAAACCTTGTTGGAACAGGTGGCGCAAAGTTTTGTGGACGTGTTCTGGAACGGCTTATACCTATACGATTACGTAAACGGACAGTACCGCGATGTGGAGGTACGTCCCAATATGATATTGGCGGCTTCGTTGCCTTATTCGCCACTTAACCGAAAACAACAAAAATCGGTGGTGGATGTGTGCACGCGCGAGCTGCTTACCACCAAAGGCTTGCGTAGTTTAAGCCCCAAAAGCGGTTCGTATCGTCCCAATTACGTTGGTGGTATGTTAGAACGAAACCGCAACTACCACAATGGTCCTGTTTGGCCTTGGTTTACCGGTGCATACGCCGAGGCATACCTAAAACTGCACAAAATGGGAGGCATGTCGTTTGTAGATCGCTTGCTGATAGGCATGGAGGCCGAAATGAAAAAACTGTGCATAGGCACCTTGTCGGAATTGCACGACGGCAATCCGCCCTTTAAAGGCCACGGCGCTATGTCGTACGCTCCCTCGGTGGCAGAAATACTGAGAACATTACAATTGTTAAACCAATGGAATAACCCTGAATCATGAAAGCGTTGATGTTTGGGTGGGAATTTCCACCGCATATATTAGGAGGGTTGGGAACAGCCAGCTATGGGCTAACCCGAGGCATGGCCGAGCAAAAAGACCTTGAAATTACCTTTGTCATTCCCAAACCACACGGCGACGAAGACCAAAGTTTCCTAAAAATAATAGGAGCTTGCAACGTTCCTGTGGTATGGAAAGAGTCTAATTACCAAGACGTGGAGCACACGTTAGGCGGTTTGATGCATCCCAACGAGTATTACCACTACCGCAACCACATTCGCTACGATTTTACCCGAATAGGCACAAACCATTTGGGTTGCATCGAGTTTTCGGGACGTTATCCGGACAACTTGTTGCAAGAAATAAGCAATTACGAGGCAGTGGCAAGCGTGTTGGCGCACAGTTTGGAGTTTGATGTTATCCACTCGCACGATTGGCTTACTTACCCAGCCGGTATTTTTGCCAAACAAATTTCGGGCAAACCTTTGGTTATTCACGTGCATGCCACCGATTTTGACCGAAGTCGCGGGCAAGTAAACCCCACCGTGTATAGCATAGAAAAACGAGGTATGGATGTGGCAGACCACATTATTTGTGTAAGCGATTTAACCCGCCGTACCGTTATAGAAAAGTATCACCAAGACCCACGCAAAGTAACCACGGTACACAACGCCGTAGATCCCATTCCCAACGTGGAGCAATTTGTAAAAACGCCTCGAAAAGAAAAATTGGTAACCTTTTTGGGACGTATTACCATGCAAAAAGGGCCCGAATACTTTGTAGAGGCGGCAGCCAAGGTACTAAAACGCACCAAAAACGTTCGTTTTGTTATGGCAGGCAGTGGCGATAAGATGCAGGCCATGATTGATTTGGTGGCCGAAAGAGGCATTGCAGACCGCATGCACTTTACCGGTTTCTTAAAAGGCAAGCAAGTAACCCAAATGTTGGCCGATAGCGATGTGTACATGATGCCCTCGGTGTCAGAACCCTTTGGCATCTCGCCTTTAGAGGCCATGCAAGTGGGCACACCTTCCATTATATCCAAACAGTCTGGTTGTGCCGAAATTTTGAGCCACGCCATTAAAACAGACTATTGGGACATAGATGCCATGGCCGATGCCATTTATGCCATTGTGGAATACCCGTCCATTTACCAAACGTTGAGCCAAGAAGGACGCAACGAGGTAAACCAAATTACTTGGGACAAAGCCGGCCTCAAAGTCCGCAAAATTTATGATGCAGTAGTGAATAGTTAATTCGGTCACTGAGCTTGTCGAAGTGCCAGAATTAACGGGGGCTTCGACAGGCTCAGCCACCGACTCACCGAATAACCGAATAACCAAATCACCATTATATGAAACAAATTTGCCTCTATTTTGAAGTACACATTCCATACGCACTAAAACGCTATCGTTTTTTTGAAATTGGAAACGACCATTACTATTACGACGATTTTGCTACCGAAGATCGCGTACGTTATTTAGCCGAAAAATCATTTTTGCCGGCAAACAAGGTGTTGTTGGAACTGATACGCACCTTAGGTAAAAAATTCTCGTGTGCCTTTTCCATTTCGGGCGCAGCCTTGGAACAATTGGAACAATACGCCCCAGAGGTTATTGATTCGTTTCAAGAGTTAGCCGCCACCGGTCAGGTAGAATTTTTGGCCGAACCTTACGGACACTCCATGGCGTCTGTTTTTAACGAAGACGAGTTTGAACGTCAAGTAAACTTACACGCAGCCAAAATAAAAGAACTGTTTGGCAAAAAGCCCACCGCCTTTAGAAACACAGACTTTATCTATTCCGATGAAATGGGCGAAAAAGTGGCTTCTATGGGTTACAAAACCATTTTAATGGAAGGAGCTAAACACATTTTGGGTTGGCGCAGTCCAAACTACGTGTATGCACACGCTTACTTGCCCCAAGTAAAATTGTTGGCCAGAAACTTTGTAATGAGCAACCACGTAACCTTTGAGTTTTCCAATACCAGTTGGTCTGAATACCCCCTAACCGCCGACAAGTTTGTGGATTGGATAGCCGCTTCGCCCCAAGGCGAAAACCTATTTAATATATGGATGGGGTACGAAACCTTTGGTGCTGTGCAAAAAGACTATTCGGGCATTTTTGACTTCTTGCGTGCTTTGCCTCGCATAGCCTTGGAAAAAGGCATTGGCTTTGTAACACCTTCGGCATTGGCAAAAGAAGAACCAGTGGCAGCGCTAACAGCTCCTTATCCGCTTTCGTGGCAAGGCGAAGAAAAAGATTTGAGCTACATGTTGGGCAATGCCTTGCAAGAAGAAGCCGCCAACAAACTGTACAGCGTAGCCGAGCGCGTTAATTTGTGCCAGGAAAAGAACCTGAAACGCGACTGGTTGCACCTGCAAAGTGCCGACTATTTTAGGTATATGAGCTTTAAAAATGCGTGGGGAAGCACCTTTGAATCGCCCTACGATGCCTTTATCAATTACATGAACATTTTGTCCGATTTCTTGTTGCGTGTGGATGCCGAGTATCCTACCTCTATCGAAAACGAGGAGTTAAACGAACTTTTAAAAACCATCAACAACCAAGAAAAAACCATAGAGCAATTGGAAAAAGAACTAAAAGCCGCTAAAAAGAAGAAAAAAGAGGCATAACGTAGCAACAATTGTCCATTTTATCGTATATTTACCATCCTTTATAAAAAAATAAATCATGCTATCCACCAAAGATATAGAACAATTAGCCCAAAAAGGCATTTCGGAACTACAATTTGAAACTCAAATCAAGAACTTTGAGACGGGGTTTCCGTATGCAAATTTGGCAGGTGCTGCAACCGTTGGCGATGGCATTATACATTTTTCGGACGCCGATGTACAAGAATACGCCGCGCTTTTTGATAGCCGAAATGCCGATTTGAGCATGATTAAGTTTGTGCCGGCATCTGGGGCAGCTTCGCGCATGTTTAAAGATTTGATAGATGTAGAGCAAAACTACAACCAGTCCGAGAAGAAAATAGGCTTTGCGCACATTACCAAGTGTTTAGATAATGTTGGTAAGTTGGCATTGGCAGGCGCACTTAGCCAGGTTCTGAAAAAAGACGGCTTGGATTTGCGCACGTTGGTGGAGCAAAAAGACTACGCTACCTTAGCAAAATACATTTTGCAACCCAATGGTTTGGGCTATCAACAAAAACCAAAGGCCATGTTGTTGTTTCACGGTTATCCGGAAGGTGCTCGCACAGCCTTTGAAGAACATTTGGTAGAAGGTGCGGCATACGCCAAAATGGTGGACGGCAGTGTGCATTTGCATTTTACCATTTCGCCCGAACATAAAAACCTATTTGAGCAAAAAATGAAAGAAGTAGTGCCTGTGTTTGAACAACGTTACGGTGTGCGCTACGATATTCAGTTTTCGGAACAAATGGGAAAAACAGACATGGTGGCGTTGGATAAAACAGGCAACATAGTGCGCAATGCAGATGGCAGTATGCTGTTCCGCCCGGGTGGTCATGGTGCGCTTATAGAAAATCTAAATGCCTTGGAAGCAGACCTTATTTTTATTAAAAACATAGATAACGTAACCACCGATGCCTTGCGCCAAACTACCTATTTGTACAAAAAAGCCTTGGCAGGTTACTTGTTACATGTGCAAGAAGGGGTGCACCAATGCTTGCATTATTTGGAGTCGCTGTCTATAGACGAGTCAAGTTTGTCGCAAATAGAAGGTTTTGTTGCCAAAATTTTGAACGTACGTTTTAGCATGACGTATTTTGCTCGAAGCATACGCGAGCGTGTTAGTTATTTAGCTAAAAAATTAAACCGTCCCATTCGTGTATGTGGCATGGTGCGCAACGAGGGCGAGCCGGGTGGCGGTCCTTACTGGGTGCGTAACGAACACGGCCACAAGAATTTGCAAATTATAGAGGCTTCGCAAATAGACTTTAATAACCGTTTTCAGGTGGAAATGGTAAGGGAATCGTCGCACTTTAACCCGGTAGATTTAATTTGCGCGGTAAAAAACTACAAAGGCAATAAATTCAACCTTAAAAACTACGTTGACCCCAAAACCGGTTTTATTTCCAAAAAGAAACAAAACGGCATAGACATGACCATTCAGGAGTTACCCGGTTTGTGGAACGGAGCCATGGCTAACTGGAACACCATTTTTGTGGAAGTGCCCATAGAAACCTTTACCCCCGTAAAAACCCTATCGGACCTACTCCGCAAAGAACATCAGTAAAGTTGAAAGTTAAAAAATTCTCCTTTCTCCTTTCTCCTTTCTCC
>JAFOWX010000149.1 GCA_017391905.1 Paludibacteraceae bacterium
GCATTTGAGGTAATAAAAATAGAGCTGCTTGACTATTCAAACAGCTCTGTGTCGGTAGCTAGTCATCCTAACTCTAAAAGAGGTTTAATCACTAACACTGCAAAGTTACTACAAAATGTTGAAAAATCATACGATAAAGGAAAATTTGTATTAGATGAGTCTGAAAATTGTTGATTTGTTGATGCGTGGTTTTGTAGGGACGCACAAGCTTACGGGCCATTCGCAAGGCATTACCCTTTATGGTAAATAATCAGCCCTTGCAGTGGGTCTTGGTCTATGCGACCAATTTGAAAATGATGTTTGCTGGCTAAATCGTGCAATATGTTGGAGAAATAATAGGCTATCGACCCTGTAAGATAAACGGGCAATGTATTGTAAGGGTATTGTTTTACGTTTCGTTCAATAAAACTTTCTAAGGCATTGTACACCATATTATATACTTGGGGTACGGCAATGTGTTTGGATATAAAGGGTCCAAACGAGGCTAAAAAGCGGTTGGGTAGGGGCTGACGATACACTTTTTCTATCACATCCATCATGCTTAGACCGTATGTTTGCTCAAAATCGGTTTTTACTTCATGGGGCAATTGATTCTTAAAAAGATTGCCCATAAGCAGTTTGCCAAGTACAGCGCCGCTGCCTTCATCGCCCAAAATAAACCCTAATGCAGGAACATTCCAACTAATGTTGCCGTTTTGGTAAAGGCACGAGTTTGACCCTGTTCCAAGGATGCACGCTATGCCGTCTTGGTGTTTGCATAGGCCGCGGGCAGCTCCCAATAAATCGGACGCTATTTCTATTTTTATATCCCCAAATATAGTCTGTAGGGCTTGTTTTACCACGTTGTTTTTTTCTTGGTTGGCGCAGCCAGCACCGTAAAAATATACTTCGGTTATGGCTTCGGTAAGATGAGGTACTAACTGGGTGCGCAAGGTATTTTCGATGGCATCGCTATCCATAAAAATAGGATTGATGCCATCTGTTTTTATTACATGGTTAGGATTTTCTACCACAGCCCATGCTGTTTTGGTAGAGCCGCTGTCTGCTACAAGTTTCATTTTCTTTGAGCGAAGAAAAATAATGGATTAAGCTTTAAGGGCTTTTAAATCTTCGTAAAATTTAAGGCGTGCCGTTTCTTGATAGGGGGCTAACCATAACAAACCTATACCTAAGGTAAGAATACTTAAGAATACCCAACCGATGAAACTAAGGTCTAATAAGAATAGTTGCATTTTGTGTCCTTCCATCATTTGCATGCTTTTTTGAATACATTCTTCGGGCGATAGGTCTTCGTTATCGATGCTGATGTAGGAGGCCATGGCGTATGAATAACTTTTGATAATGCCTGGTATAATCAGCAATAGCATCCAAAGCATTATATACACGCAAATCAATGCCATGACAGGTACTGCTCTGCTGTATTTTGTTTTGAATGTGGCAAGGTATGTTCCTATTTCCGCTTTTTTACCTGTGCGTGCAAGCGCCAGTAAAAGTATCTTAAAGGTGTACACCAAAGGGAATAATAGAATGATGTTCAAGGCTAATGTAGCAAGTCCATTGTATTCTTTAGGAACAAGAAAGAAAAAAGTGGAATGGGCTATGGCTTCAAGGATGAATATGAAAATAGAAATCACAATCACATCTGTCCAATTGCCTTTTAGTAGGTCTAATGCTGCTTTTCTGTACTCAAAATTCTGTTTCATAATTTATATCTTTTTTAATAAGCTTGCAAAGTTACAAAAAAAATGAAAGGTGTGGCGTAGAACCAGATTGTATGGTAGCAATAAGTTTTTCAAACTCCATTTCAAAGTTAGGTGTAAGGATGTTTTTTCCCATGGCGTTTTTTATTTCGGCCATGGACCAAAATTTACCATCGGCTACCTCCTCTATATCTGGTGTAATGGGACCGTCGTATATGGTGTAGTAGGCGTTTACCAATTCGTATTCGGTAGTGGAACGATAAGGGTAGGTAAACAGGGGTAGCATGGTGGCTTGGGTAATGCCTAACTCTTCGCGAACCTCGCGTTTGAGTGCTTCTTGAATGGTTTCGCCCGCATCTACGTGTCCGCCAACGGCGGTATCCCACTTGCCAGGCTGTACATCTTTGGTTAGGGCTCGCTTTTGCAAGTATAGCTCACCTTTGCTGTTAAATACATGTAAATGCACTACGGGGTGCAACCAAAACGTGCCAGAATGGCATTCTTTGCGTGTAGCGGTGCCAATTACTTGCCCGCTTTCATCTACCAATGGAAATAATTCTTCTTTCATAAAGCAAATGTACAAAAAAAAGCCGATTGTGATTGTTTTCTTGCTATCTTTGTTTTATGAAAGTAAAGAAAAGGGTTTTGTTGGGCATGAGTGGCGGTACGGATAGTTCTGTGGCGGCACTGTTATTGCAAGATGCTGGATACGAGGTGGTTGGTGTAACCTTCCGTTTCTACGAGAAAGATGGTTGCACCGAGTACTTGGACGATGCGCGCCAATTGTGTCATCGCCTGGGTATTCAACATATCGTTTCAGATCAGCGTGAACGCTTTCAATCCACTATCATCAACTACTTTATACGCGAATATATGGCAGGGCATACGCCTGTGCCTTGCACCCTTTGCAACAATTACTTAAAGTGGCCTTTGCTTCGTCAAATAGCAGATGAAATGGGCATCTTTTACTTGGCTACAGGTCATTATGTTCAAAAACGGCAAATTGACGGTTTTTGGCACATTATCAATGGTGCAGACAAGGATAAAAACCAGTCTTTTTTCTTATGGGGATTACAGCAAGATATTTTGGAGCGAATGATTTTACCGTTGGGTGCACTTACCAAACAGCGCGTTCGTGAAATGGCCCAAGAGCGAGGTTTTATGAAAGTTGCCCATAAGAAAGATAGCCTTGGTGTATGCTTCTGCCCCATGGATTATCGTTCTTTTCTTAGTGAAAGAGTACCAGCTGATGCTATCCAGCAGGGTAAATTTGTAGATACAAAGGGGAATTTTATTGCCTGGCATCAGGGTTACCCGTTTTATACCATTGGTCAAAGGCGAGGCTTGGGTATAAACCTCAATAAGGCAGTTTTTGTAAAGGAGATTGTGCCCGCCGAAAACAAGGTGGTACTTGGCGATTTGAAGTTGTTAGAGCGTACGGAGATGCGCTTGAAGGATTGGAACATCGTCAATCCATCGCAACTTTTTGGTAAAGAGTATGTTGTTGTTAAAATTCGCTACCGAAAACAAGAAAATCGCTGTACTGTTACGCTTCTGCCTGATAACACCTTGCTGGTTAGCCTTAAAGAACCATTAACCGCCATAGCTCCCGGCCAAGCTGCCGCGTTTTATCGTGGAGAGGTAGTTTTGGGTGGTGGAATCATTATGGAATATTAGGAAATCATGGAGGAACCATTGTAGCCAGTAACCGCCCAAATGGGGGATTGCGTTTTGATTTTGTCTTGAAAAAGTAAAATTGTTGATTGTATTCCACAAATTATGTATAAAACTGTTGATTTTAAATCAACAGTTTTGTTA
>JAFOWX010000020.1 GCA_017391905.1 Paludibacteraceae bacterium
GTAAAACGCGATCGTCGCGACGATTTGTTTTTATCTATTACCGAAAGCAAACGTAAAGGAGTAACTGCCGAAGGACAATTTATTTTTGAAAAGCACAAAATTTTCTTGTACAAAGAAGATTTTAAGAAATTTGAAGAAGCATTGTCGGAAACCTTGCAATTTATTCGTTCCGAAATGAAATGGGACGACTCTGAACAAGTAGCAGACTTTACAGAAGAAACCGAAACAGCAGAATAACGTTTAGGTAATACCATAAAAAAAGCACCTCAAAGGTGCTTTTTTTTGTTTCTGTTAGCAAACTGCATTAAGCTGGTTTGATAGCTTCAGAAGGACAAGCTTCTGCGCAAGTTCCGCAGTCAATGCACAAGTCAGCGTTGATAGAGTAGATATCGCCTTCAGAAATAGCTTCTACTGGACATTCGCTGATGCAAGTACCGCAAGCAATGCAGTCGTCAGTAATAATGTGTGCCATAATGTTTAGTGTTTAAAGGTTAATTATTTAATCAGTTATTGATTTCCCTATGTGGTAATACGTTTGCAAAGTTAGGTGTAATTTTTTGTTTGACAAATTTTTTTGCGTGTTTTACGCATAGCAAGAGTTAAAATTTCTCGTTTACCAAAAAAAGTGTTATCTTTACCACCTATTTTGAAAATAACATATAAAAACATACAAAATGGCAAAAGTTGATGTGTTGCTCGGTTTACAATGGGGCGACGAAGGTAAAGGGAAAGTAATTGACGTATTAACTCCTAATTACGATGTAATTACACGTTTTCAAGGCGGTCCCAACGCCGGTCATACCTTAGAATTTAACGGTGAAAAGTACGTATTGCGTTCTATTCCATCGGGTATTTTCCAAGGAGACAAAGTAAATGTAATTTCTAACGGTGTGGTATTAGACCCCGCTTTGTTTAAAGTAGAAGCCGAAGCCTTGTCTGCATCGGGTCACGATTTAACAAAGAAATTGTACATTTCTAAAAAAGCACACCTTATTATGCCAACCCACCGCTTGTTGGATGCTGCTAACGAGGCTGCCAAAGGCGATGCCAAAGTAGGTACCACCGGCAAAGGTATTGGTCCTACTTACACCGATAAAGTGGGTCGTTATGGTTTGCGTGTAGGCGATATTTTGGGCAATTTTGCCGAAAAATACCAAACCGCCAAAAAACGCCACTTGCAAATTTTGGATTCCATGAATTTTGCTTACGACCTTTCAGAAACAGAACCTGCTTGGTTAGAAGGCATTGAATACCTTAAAAACTTCCAACTAATTGACAGCGAGCACTACCTAAACGATATTATCGATCAAGATAAATCTATTTTGTGCGAAGGTGCACAAGGTACCATGTTGGACATTGACTTTGGTTCTTATCCTTTTGTAACCTCTTCCAATACCATTTGCGCCGGAGCTTGTACCGGTATGGGTATTGCACCCAACAAAATCAACGATGTGTATGGTATTTTTAAAGCATACTGTACCCGTGTAGGTAGCGGTCCTTTCCCTACCGAATTGTTTGACGAAATTGGCGATACCCTTTGCACCAATGGCCACGAGTTTGGTTCTGTAACCGGTCGTAAACGCCGTTGCGGATGGATTGACTTGGTTGCCCTAAAATATTCGGTAATGATTAACGGTGTAACCCAGCTTATTATGATGAAAAGCGACGTGTTAGACCAATTTGATACCATTAAAGCTTGTGTAGGTTATCGCATTGGTGGCGAAGAAATTGATTACTTCCCATACGAAATTACCGACGATGTAGAACCTATCTACACCGAGCTACCCGGTTGGAAAACCGATATGACAAAAATGAAGTCTGAATCTGAATTCCCCGAAGCGTTCAACAATTACTTAGACTTCTTGGAAGATCAACTAAACGTACCTATTAAAATAGTATCTGTTGGTCCGGATCGTGAACAAACAATTGTTCGTTATACCTGCGAATAAACGGAAACCTATTAAAAGGTAACTCTTCATAAAACAGTCGGTCACGGAGTGAAATCAATGTGTCCGGCTGTTATTTTTTTATAATGCACCATGCGCTCACAGAGCGGAATAAATGTGCCCGACTGACAAAAAGTCTTTGGCACGAAATTTGCTTAGTTAAAAGGAGAACGGAGAAAGGAGAAAGGAGAAATAACCTTTGTTTATGTATATATCTCTCCTTTATTCCCTTCGGTCATCAACACGTCTCCTTTATCAATTATCATTTAGATTATGTTTTGGATTTTATTTATTGGTATTGCCCTTGTTAGTTACTTGGTGCAACACAATTTGCAAAGCAAGTTTAAAAAGTATTCGCAAATGCCCATGGCTGGCGGATTAACGGGTAAAGATGTGGCCGAAAGAATGTTGCGCGCGCATCATATTACAGATGTAAAGGTTATTTCTACGCCAGGACAACTAACTGACCACTACAACCCAACCAACAAAACCGTTAATTTGAGCGAAAGTGTGTACCATTCAAGCAGTATAGCAGCCGCTGCAGTGGCTGCGCACGAATGTGGTCACGCTGTACAGCACGCCGAACAATATGCTTGGATAAAAATGCGTTCGGCTTTGGTGCCAGCGGTTAGTTTTGCCTCTAACTGGATGACGTGGATTTTATTGGCAGGTATTCTTACCATAGAAACCTATCCTTCTATTATGTTGTTTGGCATTGGCTTATTTGCTCTTACCACTTTGTTTAGTTTTGTAACCTTGCCCGTAGAAATAAACGCCAGCAACCGTGCATTGGTTTGGCTACAAAGCAGTGGCCTTACTACGGCTCAAAATGACAAAGCTGCCTTTGATGCCTTAAAATCGGCCGCTTATACCTACGTAGTAGCAGCACTTAGCTCCTTGGCAACCCTTATTTATTACATTATGATATACATGGGCAGAAGATATTAAAACTTTTAGATAGAATCATAAAAATAGCGGTCACTGAGCTTTTCCAAGTGCCCGCTATTTTTGTGTAGACCCCGCCTACGTTCCCTGAGCCCAGCATTGACTATAGTAAAGTTGGATTTTGGCTTGAATCTATGCTTCTCCTTGGGAAAAGATAGTAAGGGATGCATATATGCAGAGAGTCTATTTTGTACTACCAAATAAATTCGGTAAAGTTTGTTTTTCTTTTATAGGGGTATTATCAGCTATGTAGGATTTGCTTGATAATAAGCAGGTCTTAAACCAGTGTAGCGGGTGCAAGGCCTGTGCAAAATACGCCCCTCTCTCTTTGCACGCCCGTAGGGTGTGCAACTTTTTTTGCAAAAAATAGTAAACGTTTGCATATATATTACAAAAATATTACTTTTGCACGATAACCCGATAATAAAATACATTAAAATATGCGAAAATTATTACTTCTTTTATCCGTTGTTTTTTGCTCGTTAGGGGCTGTGGCACAAGAATGTCAAAGTTATGTGAATGAGAATTTTAAGAAGGTAAAAGTGTCTTTTCCTGCTGATAACTCTATTCGATTGGATTGGCAATATGCGCCCGTAACTGAAGATGTTGAATTTGAGATTTATTATCATGATAAAAAAGCATCTGCAGATTGGCAAAGGAAGTCTATTAGACGTATAAAAGCAACCGATCCGCTAGACTGTGCAAAAGATGGTGAAGGAAATTGTAAGGTAGATGGCGAAGGTAATGTTATAATGGAGGAACTTACGCCTGAACAAGAATATACTACCACTATTTATGATATGGACTTGACGGATGATGTTGCTTATAGATTTGAAATAAAAGTGCAAAAAGGTTCATCGGATGTTGAAACCATTTATATTTATGAAGAAGGAGGCGAAGCTAAAGCCATTAGCAATTTTGCTTGTGCTACCATTTATGAGTTTACGTATGGTTTGGAATGGGCAAGTCCGGCTACTACCAACGAAAAATCTTCGTCAGTAACTTTGAATTGGGAAAAACATGCTGAGGATGATGGAGATTTTGTTTATCAAGTATTTGGTGTAAAACACGATGTGCTTCTAGCTACTACAACTACTACAAGTGCTACTATTACCAATTTGGAATTGGGTGAACATAGTTTCGTAGTTCGTGCATTTGCTAATGGTGTTTATAAAGCCTCAACAGACGAATGTTCATACACCGCAAAACAAGTGGATTGTGTTACTTTTCCAATGGTTAGTGCAAAGGGTAATACCGTTACCCTTACTATTTTAGGGTATGATAATGATGGTCCTTTCTCATCAAATATAAATGATTATACCTTAACGAATGGTAGCGGAATTGTTACCAATAAATCATTGTCAAATAACGGTACCTTTACTTTTACTTTTAATACGATAGACCTTACCAAGGAATTTAAGTTAACAACCACCAAAACCAATGGCGTTAAGGCTATTGGCTTGTTTATGTTAAAAGGCGATGGTACATTGTCTGAACAATATTGCGATATTGTTTTTAGTATGAAAGTTACGCATGTTACACAACATACAGTGACGCTTA